>JAFAMZ010000357.1 GCA_019232935.1 Silvibacterium sp. | reverse complement strand
GGCGATCGGCATCGGCGGCCAATATGGCAAAGGAGTAATGAGCTGCCGAAGCGGTGAGAACTTTACTGGCCACTGGAGCGCCCCAATCATGATGCAGTCCAGTGGCGGAAGCATCGGTCTGCAGATTGGCGGAGAAGCAACGGACTTCGTCATCCTCGTGATGAATCCCGACGGTGCGCGTTCAGTGCTGAAAGGGAGGGCCAAGCTCGGTGCTGACGCCAGCGTTGCGGCTGGTCCTGTGGGCCGCGATGCGGAGGCTTCAACCACCGCCACCATGCAAGCCCAGATGCTTTCCTACTCTCGGGCAAAGGGCGTGTTTGGGGGTGTGTCCCTCGAGGGGACCTCTCTAGGTCCCGATGATGGCGATAACGAAAAGGTATATGGGAAGAAAGTTTCGGGACCGGAAATCTTTTCGGGAAGCGTAAAGGCGCCAGCGTCAGCCGCAACTCTTTTATCCGAGTTGCGCAGGGCCTCGCCGAAGCATGTTGCGTGAATATCCTGATTTGCCAAGTCAGTAAAAAACCCGTGCGACTCGAGGGCCTGGCTTGTCTTTTGCTTCTGCTGTAAAGGCAATAACAGAATCTAAGGGGAGGGGTACACCCAGACACCCTCCTCATCTGGAACAGTTCAGAAAAGGTTCCGCACTCAATCCTTGAAGCTGACCGTGATCTTCCGCGTATCGCCGCCCGCGGTGCACATCATGATCTCGCCCTGGCTCCGCTTGGCCACCCAGGGAAACTTGTCTCCCCATTCGACCAGAATGATGCTGTCGGAACCGATCAGCTCTTCCAGTCCGAGCGTGTCGAGCTGGCGTTCAGTGTCGACGCGGTACAGATCCAGGTGATAGAGCTTGACCGGCTTACCGCCAAACTTCCCTTCGTATTCATGGATCAGCGTGAATGTGGGACTCGTGACCTCATCGGGCTCGGCCGCGTTGAGCGCCTCAGCGATGCCCTTGACCAGGGTGGTCTTCCCGGCGCCCAGGTCGCCATGCATGATCATCAGCTTGGGAGGCTTGAGCAGGCGGGCAATCTCATGGCCGCAGCGGATCGTATCGGCGGCGCTGCTGCTCTCAAACTGATAAACCTTGCCCCTGGCGGTTTCCGTGGTAGTCATCTTGTCTCCAAGGAATCTTCGAAAAAGCGGCCCGGCAATCCCTGCAACCAAACATAACCCGCCGGGTCCAAAGGACGGAACCGAAATGCGCGCCAGAGATGGGAAACAGTATCGGTCGCAAGCAGCGTGTGCTGGTCCTGGCCGGCGACGGCGATATCGGCGGCGAGCCCGTGTATGTACGCTGCGGCATTCACCGCGTCGGCGGCCTGGTGTGGGTATTGCGCGATCATCGCCGCCACGATGCCGGTGAGAATATCTCCGCTTCCGCCCTTTGCCATGCCCGGATTCCCCGTCGTATTGATGGCAATCGCCCCGTTTGGATGCGCAACCAAGGTACGCCATCCCTTTAAAAGGAGTGTTACTTGATGCCGTACCGCGAACTCCCGCGCCAGAGACTCGCGGTTCGCCTGAACCTCCTTCGTCGAGATGCCTGCGAGGCGCGCCATCTCACCCGGATGGGGCGTAAGCACCATCGTCCTGCCGCGGCCATCGATCTTTTCAGGATGCCTGGCCAGGATATTCAGCGCATCGGCATCCAGAACGATGGGCAACTGCGTCCTTGTTAGCAGTTCCAGGAGAAATGCCTCTGTCGAGGGGTGTTGCCCAAGCCCGGGACCGACTGCGAGGACTGTCTTCTTTTCGAGAAGATCGTCGTAGTCGAGATTCTCTCCAGTCACCTCGCCTTCGGAGCCCTCCGGCAGCACCGCAGTCATCAACTCGGGCGTGATGCCGGCGACATTGGGCAGGATCGAGGGCACGACGGCAGCAGTTACCAGTCCCGCGCCGGTCCGCAGGGCGGCAAGCGATGCCATCGCCGGTGCGCCGGATTTGCCGCGACCACCTCCGATCACCAGGACATGCCCGTACATGCCCTTGTTGCTGTCCGCCGGCCGGGCGCGCTCCACGATCGCGTGGCAGGACCCTGTCCATGCCAGGTTCCGGCCCGACTGAACAGCCTCAGGCGGCGACCCTATCGGAGCCACGACGATCGGACCGCTCACCGCGCGAGTAAGATTCCCGAAGACATGAGCCGGCTTGGGCGCAGTAAACGTCACGACCGCATCGGCGCGAAAAGCTCCGTCGCTGTCGAATTCGCGAGAATCCGCATTCCAGCCCGAGGGCAGGTCTACCGCCACCATCGGAACCGTAAGCCGGTTCACGCGGTCTCGAAGCGATGCCGCAACCCCTCTGAGCGGTGGCTGAAATCCCGTCCCAACTACTGCGTCCAGCAAAAGCTCCGAGCCCGCAAGGATCTCGCGAACCAACTCCGAATCGAGAACCCCTTCCTCCGCAGCGACAACCGGAGGGATCCCCATCTCTGCAAAGGCCGTCTTCGCGTCTCCTTTGAGGTCATCGAGATGGCCCAGCAGCAGAACCGTCACGTCTCTGCCGGCAGCGGCGAGGGCTCGCGCCGCGACAAAACCGTCTCCGCCGTTATTTCCTCGCCCGCACAACACCGCAATGCGTCGGCAGTGCCGGAATTCACGCTGGACAAACCGTGCGACAGCCTGCCCCGCATGGTGCATCAGGTTGATGGAAGCAATGCCGAACCTCTCCGTGGTGGCGTGATCGGCGGCGCGCATCTCTTCGGCGCTGAGGATCGGCAGAGGGAAAAGAGGAATCACGCTGTCATCGTAATGGATGGTTCCCGGAAACACATCGACGCAAAAGAAACGGCCTCCGCGCAGGAGGCCGGATTCCCTTGATTCGAATCGGTTACTGGTTCACCCCCACCGCGGCAGGGGCAACGTCGCCCGCCTTGAGCGCCGGAGACTGTTCCGGCTGCTTCTGGGCAAAATAGCTGTGGTCCCAGAGGTTCTTGTAGAAGTAGCCCGTCAGTTCCGCGGCCTTGGGGCCGAAGGTTGGGCGTCCGCCTTCGAGGAAGATCACCGTAACGATGCGCCCATACTGCGTGTCGGCATAGGAGGCGAACCAGCCGAAGCGCGTCCCGTTGTTCGAGCAGGTGCCTGTCTTGCCCATGACCGGGAACTGGTTGAAGTTGGCCTTGAGGGAGCGCGCCGTTCCGTACTCAACAGCTGCCTGCATTCCGTCCTGAATTTCCGGAATCAGATTGCGGATATCGAGGGTCCGCTTGATGCGCGGTTCATAATTCAGAACCTGATCGGGTGTGGTCGGGTGCTGCAGGTAGTACAAGGTTCCTCCGTTGGCAATGGACGAAACCAGCGCACCAAGCTGCAGGGGCGTCATCGAAACGCTTTCGCCGAAGGAGCACATCCTGCCCACTCCGCCGCGGTCGGCGGGTAGTGCCTGATCGGGATACACCCCCAATTGCTCGCCGGGAATGTTGTAACCGGCAAGCTCTCCAAGGCCGAACTGGTTGGCATAGTGCCGGACGCGTTCGAATCCGAGATTCCGGCCGAGCGTCTCGAAGTAGAGGTTATTGGAGTGCGCCAGGGCCTCGGTGAGGTTCAGGTGATAAGAGCCGCCCAGATTGACCGGGGTGTCCCTTGTGATGATGCCCTCGGAGAGCGCCGCCAGTGCCACCGAAATCTTGATCGTCGAGCACGGCTCGGCTCCGCTCGAGAGCGCCAGCCTCTGGTTGACCATGGCCAGTATGCGGCCGTTGCTGGGATCGATAGCAAGCACCGTCCCATACATGTTGCCAAGAGCGGCAATCGCAGCCTGCCGAACGACCGGGTCTTCGCCGGCAGTGATATCACCCTGCGTCAGGTCCCCGTCGGCAAAGGAACTGGCATAGAACCGCTCGTAGCTATGGCGATGAACCGTGAGCGACGCCCGCCGCAAACGGGCCGAGCCGCGATAATGTGCTGTCGAAACAGAGGCATTTTCCGCGACTCGATGGCTGTGCTGAAGATGGCTGATGTGCTTCTGCGTGCTGGCCGATTCCTGAACGTGCGCGGCCTTATGATGCGCCGCGTGGTGCGTCG
>JAFAMZ010000240.1 GCA_019232935.1 Silvibacterium sp. | reverse complement strand
GATATCGGGTCTTCGACCAGCCCCTGGCTCTCCCGCTCGCGCTCCCAGGCGAAGAAGCCGAAGAGCTTGTCCTTCATGAAGGGGCCGCCGATGGATCCGCCGAACTGCTGCCGACTGTAATCGGGGTGCGTTGAAATCTGGCCGCCGAGCCCGTCGGGGTTCTTCTGGTCAGTGTTGAGGTCAGTTGAGCGGAAGTAGCCGAAGAGCGAGCCGTGATAGTTGTTGGTGCCGCCCTTAGTAATCAGGTTGATGGCGGCGCCTTCGGAGCGGCCGTTCTCGGCCGAGAAGCGCTGCGTGCTGATCTTGAATTCTTCGACGGCCTCAAGGGGAAGCTGCATGACGGGCCCGCCGACGGTGTTGTCCTTGTTGTCGACGCCGTTTACGGTGACGTTGACGTTGCGGCCGCCGGCTCCGTTGACAGAGAGGATGGCGTAGCGGTTTTTGGTGGGATCGTAGGAGTCCGCGGCTTTGACACCGGGCGCGAGATAGGCAAGGTTGGCCACATCGCGGCCGACCATCGGCAGGTTCTGGACTTCGTCCGGCGTGATATCCGTGCTGACGCTGGTCTTGTTGAGGTCAATGAGGGGCGCCTGAGCCGTAACCTCAATAGTTTCATTGGTGGAGCCGGGCTTGAGCATCGCATTGCCGTTGGCCGTCTGGCCCACAAGCAGCTCGATCTTCTCCTCGACGGTGGAGAAGCCGCGGGCGGTGATTTTCAGGACATAGTCGCCAGCGGGAAGAAATTCGAAGCGATAGACACCGGAATCGTTGGTCGTGGTGGAGCGGGTTGCCCCGGTTGAGGCGGCGGTGGCGAGGACCTCCGCGCCCGAGACGGCTGCCTGCGAGGAGTCAGTCACGGTTCCCTGGATGTTGGCAGTAGCGGTGGCCTGCGCGAAGAGGCGCGGGCTCAAGAGCAACGTGGCAACGAGCAGAGAAAGAGATACGGATCGAAAGAAGGATCGTGGGTACATAGCTGGCCTCAAGAAAGAAGCTGGTTCTGGTTCAAGTGAGCCCGGTAAGCGTCAGCATGGCGTGCCGTTGCTTCCGGCTTCTTGGTGACGAGCGACACGTTTCCGTCCACGAAAGGTCGAACTTTGTCCATGAACGGCGTGTAAATTGCAGGAAGAATCTCACGTGGGCGCGAAGATGGTCAAGAAAAATCAGCTTCCAGCCACTAGCATCTAGCTCCTAGCTCTAGTCGTCAGTTGCCCGTCCCCAGTTGTCATTGGGAGGGCCGGACCGAGGAGCCAAAGTTTGGGGAATGAGCTTCCCGACCAGTTCATGCCTGGGCGACGTAGATGAAGCGGATGAGGAAGAGCGCTGCAAGCACGTAGAGCAGCCAGTCCTGGCGACGGAATCTTCCGCCGAGGATGTGGACGGCGGCGTAGGCGATGACTCCGAAGCCCAGGCCGTTGGCGATTGAGGCGCTGAGCGGGATCATGACCAGCGTGAGGAAGGCGGGAATGGCCGAGAGTGGCTCGGTCCAGGGGATCTCGGTGACTGTGCTGAGCATAAGGCTGCCTACGATGATGAGCGCCGGGGCTGTCGCGGCGGTGGGTACGATGCCGACGAGGGGGGCGGCGAAGAGGGCGAGCAGGAAACCCAGGCCAGTGACGATGGCGGTGACTCCGGAGCGGCCTCCGACGGCGACGCCGGCGGTGGACTCGACGTAACTGGTGACGGTGGACGTTCCGGCGAGCGATCCGACGACAGTCGCGGTGGCGTCGGCGAAAAGGATTCTGTTGAGGCGGGGGATGTGGTGGTCGTGCTCGATGAGTCCGGCCTTTTTTGCCACAGCGACGAGGGTTCCGAGGTTGTCGAAGAGGTCGACGAAAAAGAAGATGAAGATGATCTCGAACAGGCCGATGTGGATCGCCGAGCGGATATCGAGCCGGAACATGGTCTGAGTTATGTCGTGAAGATTGTAGGAGTAGCGCTCCCAATGGACGAGGTGGAAGGGGACGGCGGCGAGGGTAACGGTGACGACTCCGATGAGGATGGCTCCGCGGACGCGCCAGACCTGGAGGGTAGCGATGATGATCACACCGAGGAGGGCGAGCGCGGTCTGGGGATCGCGAACATTGCCGAGGGTGACCAGGGTCTCGGGGTGGGCGACGATGATGCCGGCGTTGTGGAGTCCGATGAAAGCGATGAAGAGGCCGATGCCCCCGGCGACGGCGGCGTAGAGCTCGTGAGGAATGCTGCGCAGGATGAGCTGGCGGATGCCAAGCGTGGTAAGCAGGAGGAAAGCGACTCCAGAGATGAAGACCGCGCCGAGAGCGGTCTGCCAGGGGACATGCATCCCAAGGACGACGGTGTAAGTGAAATAGGCGTTGAGTCCCATGCCCGGAGCGAGCGCGATGGGATAGCGGGCGACGATGCCCATGAGTATGGATCCGAAGGCGGCCGAGAGGCAGGTGGCGGCGGTGACGGCGGGCAGCGGGATTCCGGCTTTGGCCAGAATGGCAGGGTTCACCAGGACGATGTAGGCCATGGTGATGAAGGTGGTAAGTCCGGCGAAGAATTCGGTTCGCCAGTTGGTGTTCAGGCGGGAGAACTCAAAATAGCGTTCGAGAGCGGCGCGCATGTTCCATAAAAACACAGGTTTGGGGAAGTGCAAACGGCGTTGTTGCATACGCGGAAGAGGCCGGAATTCCCGCTTGCCCGATCACTGGTCCGTTTGAGAGGCTACCGGCATGCGCCGTCACCTTGTATTGCTGGTCGTTGCCGCTGCTTGTCTGTCTGCCCTATCCGCCGAAGCACAGCCACCTGGGAAAAGTTGCCAGAGTCTGGCGCAGGGGCTCGCCTTGTCCGATGGGAAGATCACTTTCGCCGAAGTCGTCGCGGCCGGGGCGTTCGTGCCACCTGGTCTCAAGCAGGATGAAAAGCCGTCTCCCGTGTTCAAGAGCACACCGGCGTTTTGTCGCGTGACGGCTACGCTAACACCGACTCCTGCCTCGGATATCAAGGTCGAGGTCTGGATGCCGGTAAGCGGCTGGAACGGGAAGTTTCGCGGGCAGGGCAACGGCGGATTTGCGGGATACATCGATTATCAGGCACTGGCGCGCGCCGTGGCTCTGGGCTATGCAAGCGGGGCGACGGACACCGGTCATGCGGCAGAAAACACTGACGCTAACTGGGCCCTGGGGCAGCCGGAGAAGGTCGTGGATTATGGCTATCGCGGGATCCATGAGATGACGGCGCAGTCAAAGAGCATCGTGCGGGCTTTCTATGGAATCGCGCCGAGCCGGTCGTACTTCGCTTCTTGCTCGAACGGCGGGCGGCAGGCGCTGATGGAGGCGCAGCGATTTCCGACCGACTATGACGGCATCCTCGCGGGAGCCCCAGCGAATAACTGGACGCCAATGCTGACGGCGGGCATTCATGCTCTTCAGGTGCTGGATGGGCCCGGCTACATCCCGGGAGCAAAAGCTCCTGCGATTGCGAAAGCAGGGGCGGCTGCCTGCGACGCGAAGGATGGCGTGCGTGATGGGGTGCTGAGTGATCCCACGCAATGCCGTTTCAACCCCGAGGTCCTGGTCTGCAACGGGGCAGAGTCCGACTCGTGCCTGACGGTGCCGCAGATCGCGGCGCTGAAATCCATCTATGCCGGGGCCAGGGATGAGTCCGTTAATTTGATCTTTCCCGGCATTCCGCTCGGCGCCGAAGACGGTGCAGGCGGCTGGGCTCTGTGGATCTTCGGCAAGGAGCAGGGTAAGAGCCTGATGAGCTCGTTTGTTACGGGATATTTCTCGAACATGGTCTACAGCTCGAAGAATTGGAATTTCAGGACTGCGAATGTGGCCAACTCGCTGCAGCTCGCGAATCAGAAGACCGGCAATGTGCTCAATGCGACCGACCCGAATCTGAAGCCGTTCTTCGACCGGGGCGGCAAGCTGATCATTTATCACGGCTGGAACGATCCGGCGATCTCGGCGTTCAACTCGATCAACTACTACCACAGCGTTTCGCAAACTCTGGGGACGAAAGAGACGGAGCGGTCGATGCGCCTCTATATGGTGCCGGGCATGCAGCACTGCGCAGGCGGACCCGGCGCGACGTCGTTTGGGCAGTTTGAGCCCGATGTTCCGCACGATGCGCAGCACGATATCTTCGCGGCGCTAGTGGAGTGGGTCGAAAAGGGCAATGCCCCCTCGACCCTGATTGCCTCGCATTTTGCCGAAGAGAACGCCGGGGCTGATCCTCCGGCAACGGGCAACAAAACGCCGGAGATGACGCGCCCGCTCTGCCCCTATCCGCAGGAAATGCGATATTCGGGCACGGGCGACGCCCATTCGGCGGCGGCATTCTCGTGTGTGGCCGGAAAGTGAACTAAAGCACCGAGCCTGGTTGCGAGCAGCGGGCGCTCATCTTTGTCTTAATTGCATCAAAG
>JAFAMZ010000208.1 GCA_019232935.1 Silvibacterium sp. | reverse complement strand
CGCGTGTTTCAGTGCGTCCTCAATGGTGCCGGTTTCGGATGCTTCTGAGTCAACGCTCGGCTGATTGAGGAGATTCCAGCCGGCAGCAGCGATGACAAGGCCCCCGGTGATCTGCACTACGAAGAGCTTGATGCCGAGAAAGGCAAGGATTTCCGTGCCGACCAGCAGGGAGACAGCGAGGAGAAAAAATCCGTACATCGCGATCTTGCGTGCGAGGAGCTTTTGAACGGACTCGGGATATTGCCTTGTGAGGCTGAGAAAGATGGGCGCGTCGCCAATCGGGTTCACAACCGGGAACAGCGTGACGAAAGCGACGGTGATCGTCCTGATGAATTCGATGAGAATGTGCATTGCAGATGACGGGTTCCGGGCTGAAGCGGAACTGATTATAGTTCAGCGCTCTGAATCTAATCGCTTTGATCGCGACAGGCTGCAATTCGCCTCTCGATAAATCGGCGCTCCATAGGACTTCGCGCGAGCGAGAGCGCGGCCCGGAAGTGTTCGCGGGCAAGCTCTGGGCGTCCGCTGCGAAGCTCGAGTTCGCCGAGTGCAGCGGGATAGAAGGGATAGTCTGAGAGCCGGTCGAGGCCGTAGATGGCCCGGATTGCTTCAAGGCCGCGTTCGGGGCCGTGCTGCTGGGCGAGGGCGATGGCGCGATTGAGGGCAACGACGGGAGACGGACGGATTGCGAGCAGCATGTCATAGAGCTCAACGATGCGGGGCCAGTCGGTCTCTTCCGCAGAAGCCGCGTCGGCATGTACTGCAGCGATTGCCGCTTCCAGATGGTACTCGGTCAGTTCGGTTCCGGTTGCAGAGATGTCGAGCAGGCGGCGGCCTTCGGCGATGAGTTCTGTGTCCCACTGCGATCGGTCCTGTTCAAAAAGGGAGTGCAGTTCTCCGGCCTGGTCGAGGCGGGCGGACAGCCGCGCAGTGTGAAGAAGCATGAGGGCTCCGAGGGCGAGGGTGGCAGGTGTGGATGCGAGAGGATGGCGGCGCAGCACTCCTGCCAGGCGGATGGCTTCACGGCAGAGATCGACGCGGATGGCGGATTCGTAGGAGGCTCCGTGGTATCCCTCGTTGAAGAGCAGATAAAGCGCCCGATGTACAGCGGAGAGGCGCGCGGTGAAATCTGCGGCGGTAAGCTCAAAGAGCGTTTTTGAGCTGGCAAGCACTTTTTTTGCGCGCGTGATGCGTTTTTCGATCGCGGCACGGCTGCTGAGGAAGGCTGCCGCAACTTCGTCCATGCTGAATCCGCAAAGGATGTGCAGAATCAGCGCGACCTGGGCAGGCTCGGCCAATCGCGGATGGCAACAGGAGAACATCATCCGCAGCTCGTCATCTTTGAGCGCCTGGGGCCCGAGCAGCTCGTGCACGACGGGAGCCAGCGTCCATTCGCTTTCGATCAGGCGGCTGAGTTCGGGAGCGAAGGTGCGGGCAGTGCGCTCGCGGCGCAGAGCATCGATGGCGCGGTTGCGAGCCGTGGCCATGAGCCAGGCTGACGGATTTTCGGGGATACCGCGGAGCTTCCACATTTCGAGAGCGCGGCAGAAGGCGTCCTGAACGACGTCTTCCGCCAGCGCGAGGTTGTGGACTCCGAAGACGCGGGTGAGGGCGGCGACGAGCCGGCCGGATTCATGCCGGAAGAAGTGCTCGTCAAGGTCAACCGCGCGGGTTTCCATCACATATTAATTTGCATGATTGGGCGGACTTCGACGAACCCCCCGGTTTCGAAGTGCGGACAGCCCTTCGACAATTCCGCTGCCTCGTCCAGATCTTTCGCCTCGACGATGGTATAGCCGCCCACCAGGTCCTTGGCTTCGGCGTGGGGGCCATCGGTGATGGCCTTACCTTTGGCATTGATCTTGACTACTTTGCCGGTTGGCTCAAGTGGATTGCCGATGGCTTTCAGGTGCCCTTGATCGCCGAGTTCTTTCATCCACGCAACCCATTTCTGCATGGTCTTCTGCATTTCTTCGGGCGAAGCAGACGATCCGGCCGAGTCGCCGCCGCGGTAAATGTACAGGAATTCGCTCATGGTGATTCTCCTTCGATGTGATTTTTGCACTGCGACTTATAAACGTGCGAAGGGAGCAGTCACGGACAAAAAAGTTTCATGTCAAAAAATACACGAGAAATGCGGCCGCAGGGCAGCCGAGCCGCTTAGTGAATCGGGCCCTGCGGCATGGGAAGAGGGTGGGCCTGCGGCTCGAGAGCGATCTCTCCGAAAGTCTGCTCATATTGAGCGAGATTCTGGGTCAGGATGTTCATAAGCGCCTTGGCCTGCTGCGGGCTGATGTAGATTCCCTGGCTATTTTCGATGAGGACCTGGTCGGGGCTCTCCTGATGAACGATGCCGAAGGCGAGGAAGAAGTCCCAGACGCTGACGCGTACCTGAACGCTGTTGGAGTAGTTCTCTCTGTAGTCGTGCGACTTCTGGATCTGAATCTTCGGTTGCGGATGGCTGGCATGCATAGTGCCTTAAGGGTAAAGCAAGCCGCCGATTCCCACGAAACGGCGGCAGTTGACATTGGCCGATCCTGATCCAGCTTTATTTTGAACGGCTCTGAGGGCCGATTTCAGCACAGGGGTTCTGATGTGATATCGTCGCGCCGTTGCGGTTTCCTCCCCGCCGCGATGAACGATCTTCGTGCCGTAGCAAATCAGACATCCCCTTAGGAGAAAATCAATGCCTGCGACAAAGATCCTTACGGGGCTCATTTTCTGTTTGTGTCTCAAGGTGAGCCTTGGTGCGGTCACGGTTGGAACGTGCAAACCTGACGGAAAACCCTTTCACAACCATTTCAGCCGCAATCGCTGCCGCACCGGCCGGCGCAGTGGTCGAAGTCTGCCCTGGAACCTATGCCGAGCAACTGGAAATAGATAAACCCCTTACGATCCGAGGCATTGACGGAACGCCGAAGATCACCGGCCCGTCCGCCGGGCTGAGCCAACTTCCTGCCGGATCGGGTTACTATCCGCAGGTTCTGGCCAATCATGCCGGCGGAGACGTGAGACTGACGAACCTTGCAATTGACGGTACCGATGCTTTGTTCAATGTGGATGGATTGGTGCTGGGACTGGATGTATTTTGTCCGGACGGCATAGTTCAAAACTTTGTTGGCGTTTATTTCGTGAATACACCCGGCACCCTGGACAACCTGAACGTAAGCCATCAGTTTGGCAGCGCTTTTCCGGAAGAACCGCAGCTCGTTCCCAACTGTGGCAGCGGAATCGTATTTCATGGCAGCAGTGAGGCGCGTGTGCGGAACAGCACAATCAGCGATGTCGGGCTTTATGGGATTTTTTCCGATGGCGACCTCAAGGCTGACCACAATGTGATTACAGGCACCTTTGGGGATGGGTACGGTCCTTTCTGGGTCGGGATTAAAACGGTAACTGGAAACATCAAGG
>JAFAMZ010000115.1 GCA_019232935.1 Silvibacterium sp. | reverse complement strand
ATACAGGGGAGGGTGCCGCTCACATCATAACGCCGCAGATACCCCTTGAACATCTGTGATGCATCCCCTCGTGAGCGCTTTGCCGGAGCACAGCAAAAAGGCTGACCGGCGATCCGGTCAGCCTCAATGCCCGCTTTACTACCGCTTACTGCGGTGCGCCGGTCGACTTGGCCTTCTTGTGATGGGCCCGGTGACGCTCAGGAAGAGGCTTTCTTGTCTGAGGTTGCACTGCGGACTCATCAACCGGAGTCGTGCCCGGGTTGTCGTTGTCGAAGTTGGCTCCGGCGGGTACGAGATAGTTGTCAACCTCGTCCGTGCCGGTCGTACCCGTCCGCACCGAGATGCGGCTGGCATCGATGCCCTTCTCCTTCACCAGGTAGTCCTTGGTGTTGACGGCGCGCTGCGCTGCCAGGTTCGGGATCTCCTTCGTACGTTTTCTACCCTTGGCCGGAGGGGGCTGTGGTGCAGCATTGCCTACCACGACCAGGCTGGCATCGGTAGAGCGCTGCGCGTTGAGCGCCACGTCATCCAGGCAGCCCTTGGCGTCGTTGTCAACCCGAGCCGGACGCTTCTTGTCATGATCGAAGGTGACCGTGCACAGCTTCTGCGTCTTGGCCGGCGGCGGCGGCGGAGCGTTGACCGAAACGGTCGTCGTTGCCGAAGCCGTCTGACCCTTATCGTCAGTGACTGTGCATGTTACCGTGATCGCCCCCGCAGGAGCACCTGTTGTGGAGAGCGTCGCCGTATTGCCCGTACCGTTGATGGTACCCGCCGAAGCGCTGTAGCTGTAGGTCAGCGGACGGTTCTGCGGGCTTACGCCAGTAGCGGTAATCGTTGAGCTGTCACCCGGATTGACAGTGGACGGATTGGCCACGCAGCTTACTGTCGGCGGCTCAAATTGCTTCACGGTAAATTGCGCCGTGCAGTCGGCCGACTGGCCCGGCTTGTTGCCCTCCGTTACATGACCCGTCACGGTGTAGCTGCCGGGAGCCAGGCTGCCGGTATCGATGTTGGCCGTGTTGCTGGTACTGTTTACGGTTATACCCTGACCGCTCCAGGTATAGGTCGCAGTCTTCTTGGGATCCAGATTCGAGGCCGTTCCCGTAACTGTTACCGGCTCGCCGGGAAAGACCGAGCTGGGGGACGCAGAGCACGCGTACTGGACAGGCGGTGGAGGAACGATGCTGCCGAATTTCCAGACCAGGCCGGTACTCAGACGAGCGGTGTTGGCATTGACCCGTCCGCCGTATACCGGTTGGGGTCCGTGGTTAATGTGGAAGTATTCGTAATCAGCCTGAAAAAGTCTCAGCCCAATGCGATGGTTCCAAAATGGAAGGTTGTAATCAAGGCCGCCACCCGCAGTCAGTGCCGGACCAACCTTTCTCTTCAACGTTGTGTAGGGTGGATTGTCCGGACCTTGCCAGTCAGCAATTCCACCCAACCCATGGATGAATGGGGTCATGCCCGAAACAGGGAACCGAAATATAATGCCGCCCTGAACCGTATATCCGCCATCATTCTTATCCTGGGGGTGAGCGCCGGCTTCAACCTGCCCGCCTACGTACTTGTTGAAATAGTAAGCTCCGCTGATAAGCGCACCCTTGTCGACCGAATCCATGTTGCTGCTGAACACGGTTCCATCAGGCTGCGAAGTCTTCACAGTCGCCTTTGGGGCAATATAGGAATACCCGGTAAACACATCGACACGGGAAATGGGCGCCTCTGGTGGAGCCGCCGGCGCAGCATTCTGCCCGTATAGTGCGGACGCGCCTAAGCCAACTGCACCTCCCACCAGCAGAATTCCGCCCAAGTAACTAAAAGCACGAGAAAGCATGCGTCTATCCTCCGCAACCATTTTGGAAGTCACACAAAAAAACTTTAGGCTCATGAACGGAGCCAAACCCAATCGAACCAAACCGCTCAATCGTATAGCGGTATCCAAACTACCATACTTTAATACGCTTAGGGCATGATTTATTCAATACGTTGCCCGAACGGATACGAATCGCTGTGCGTGCTGCCGATCATCTCGATACGCTCCGCTCTCACATCTTGATGCCCTCTGCGTTTCATATGATATTTCGTGTAAGTTATTGATATTTTAGATCATTGCATATTGAATGCCCTCTTTAGGCTCCCTCTCTCGTGTTGAATCTTTTCCTGAAGCAAGGTTATGGAGTACAGGAGCTGCTCGGGGCGCGGGGGACAACCCGGAACATAAATGTCTACTGGTATCACCTGGTTGACTCCCTGAACCAGCGCGTAATTATTGAAGACACCACCAGAAGTCGCGCACGCGCCCATTGAAATCACCCACTTCGGCTCCGGCATCTGATCGTACAGGCGGCGGATCACCGGAGCCATCTTCTGTGATACGCGACCTGCAATGATCATCAGATCTGACTGTCGGGGCGAGGGCCGAAATACTTCGGCTCCGAATCTCGCCAGATCGAAGCGGGATGCGCCCATCGACATCATCTCGATCGCGCAACAGGCCAGCCCGAAGGTCATCGGCCATATCGAACTCTTTCTCACCCAATTGATAGCGGCATCGAGTGAAGTCAGAAATATTCCCTCCGGCTGGTCGTAACCGTAGCTAACTTCGCGCAGCTTTTCCCGATTCTTTGCGCTGCTCTCCAGTGCTCCGAACACATAACGGTCCTGCGTCGCATCGCTCATAAATCCAATATACCGCGTCCTCTATTTTCTATAAATTGATAAACCCTCTGTTACAAATCGCCACCACATTCCGGCCGGGAGGGGCTCTCGCACTTGATGGATGCTACGCTGACCCGCCGAACACATTCATTGGCAAGAATGCCAGACCTGGGCTTCTGCTTCTGACTCACAGCCGGGAACAGGAATGGCCCGCGGAAAAACCGAGCTGGACGCGCGCGGAAGACATTTCTCTGTTTGCCATTCGCAAAAAATGTGTAAAAGTATCTCAACCCCTGTTCGAATTCCTCGCGCGGGTCGTCAACCCTGGAATTGATCTGCAATTCCAGCGAGGACCGTATTTTCATTTGCGGCGCTATGTTCAGTGATGCCTGAGTGGCGCCAATACGTGGCAACTTTTTGCACCTTGTCTTTCGGAGAGTTATGCACCGTTCTATTCTCATCAGCCTGTTGGTATTGACTCTGTGTTGCAGCCCGCTGGTTCTTGCCCAGACATCGGCAGGGCAGCCGCCCTCCGATCGCATGGGCAAACTTGAATCCGCAGTCGCCCAGGCCCAATCCTCTGCAGATAACGCATGGATGTTGACCAGCGCCGCTCTGGTCCTCATGATGACTGGACCCGGCCTGGCGCTCTTTTACGGCGGTCTGGTCCGCAGAAAGAATGTGCTCTCCACCATGATGCAAAGCTTCGCCATGATGGCAATCATCAGCATCATGTGGCCGCTGCTCAACTACAGCCTGGCGTTTGGATCCGGCACGAGCATCATCGGCGGATTACATAATGTATTTCTCCGCGGCGTGGGACTCGCTCCCGATCCGGACTACGCTGCCACGATTCCACTGCAGACATTTATGATCTACCAGCTCATGTTTGCGATCATCACACCTGCGCTGGTGACTGGAGCCTTCGCGGAGCGCATGAAGTTCAGCGCAATGGCGACATTTCTCACCCTGTGGTCTATCCTCGTCTACTCACCCATGGCTCACATGGTGTGGGGCAAGGGTGGCTTACTCAATGCCTCTCTTGGGGGCCGCTTCCCGTGCCTTGACTTCGCCGGCGGCACTGTCGTCCACATCACTTCTGGGGTCTCCGCTCTGATTTGCGCTCTTTATCTCGGCAAGCGTCTTGGCTATCCCAGGGAGCCCACACCGCCGCATTCGGTTGTCATAAGCTTCATTGGTGCATGCTTGCTGTGGGTCGGATGGTTTGGCTTCAACGCCGGCAGCGCCCTCGGTTCCGGCCCTCTCGCCACCAGCGCGTTCGTCAACACCCACTTTGGAGCTGCCGCAGCAGCGCTGAGCTGGGCACTCGCAGAATGGATTCGTAACGGTAAACCCAGCGCCTTGGGTGCCATATCCGGCTGCGTGGCGGGACTGGTCGCCATCACGCCCGCAGCTGGATTCGTGCAGCCCCTTTCCGCGATCATCATCGGACTCATAGCTGGCATCTTCTGCTACTTCATGGTCATTCAGGTGAAAGCGTGGTTCGGTTACGATGATTCGCTCGACGCTTTCGGTGTGCACGGAGCAGGCGGCACCGTCGGAGCCCTCCTAACGGGCATCTTTGCTTCGAGCGTCATCAATCCTATCTTCAAAGATCCCAAATCCGGAGTCGCGTTGCCGTCCGGTGCGATTGAAGGCAACTGGAGTCAGGTCGGCAATCAGCTCATCGGAGTCGCCCTTGCCTGGATTATCTCCATCGTCGGTACCCTTATACTGCTCAAGATTGTCGACATGACCATCGGATTGCGCGTCAAGCCTGACGAAGAAATCGAAGGCCTCGACCTTACGCAGCACGGCGAAGAAGGATATGACTTCGCATCCTGATTCGTGCAACACTGTAATTTCTCATTTGTGGGATCGAACTATGCATAAGATTGAAGCGATTATCCAGCCCTCCAAGCTGGATGCGGTCAAAGACGCCCTGGTTGAAATCGGGATCGAGGGCATGACCATCCTTGAGGCGCGAGGCCACGGCCGGCAGAAAGGCCACACCGAGTTCTATCGCGGCCGCGAATATACTGTTGACCTTCTTCCAAAAGTTAAGTTGGAAATCGTCGTTTCCGACGAGCTCGTTGACAAAGCCGAGCAGGCAATCCTGTCGTCGGCACGCACAGGCAAGATCGGAGACGGAAAGATCTTTCGCTCCAGAATCGATGAGGCCATCCGCATTCGGAACGATGAGCGTGGCCCATCGGCTCTCTGAGAGTCGCGACCGAACGCATTGAGGATTTAAGGACCGGGCTGTCCTCGCGCGGCAAGCGAAAATCGAACGACGATTCGTCACAACTGTTGGCAGCTCGCGATAACTCTTCCCGGAGGAGCTTGCTTGATTCTCGAATGACTGCTCACGCGTCATCACTATCGCAACTGCGCGACCTGTACCAGCAGGACAGCGTCGAGTTGCGTCAGGCCTTCGAGCGCACAGGAGACGGCGCAGCCGCAATTCGCCGCCGTGCATCGAACGTCGATAATCTTGTCCGCCAGATTTGGAACAGCCTAGCTGAAAACTCCGAACGCCTGAATATTGCTCTGATTGCAGCCGGCGGCTTCGGACGCAAAGAACTATTTCCTTACTCGGACGTCGATGTTGTTTATCTATGCGCGAATGACAGTGTCGAGCGTGAATATCATGACACTATCCGCAGCTCGACGCAGGCCATGTGGGACGTCGGGCTGCGTGCCAGCCCTGCAACGCGCACCCTCAAGGAATGTGATCGGGTGGATCCCGACAATCTCGAATTCACGATTTCCCTCCTCGACCGCCGATTCATTACGGGCGATTCCGCTCTCTACAAACGACTGGAAACGGACACCCTCCCAGGCCTTGGGCTCCGGGAATGGGACACTATCGTGCAAAACCTCTCCGAAATGGCCCGGGCGCGACATACCAAATACGGCAATACCATTTTTCACCTTGAGCCCAATATCAAGGAATGCCCTGGCGGTCTTCGCGATTACCACCTTGCGCAGTGGCTAACGCTGCTCTCCTCTTTGCAGGCGGAAAAAGCCTGGCCCAAACCCGCCGGTAACTCCTTCTACGGAACCCACAACGACAGAGAATCAGCCTTCGACTTCCTCGCTGCAGCACGATGTTTTCTCCACTACCGAAACCGCCGCGACGACAATACCCTGGACTGGCAGGCGCAGGACGAAGCCGCAGCTCAGAGCGTCGGCCTCGAGACGCTCGGTTCTGCCGATCCCGCGTACTGGATGCGCACCTACTACCGCCACGCGCGGACCATCTACCGGCGCGCCTCTCTCCTAGTAGATGATCTTCCCCCGGCCCGGCGCTCCTTTTATAAGCAGTTTCGACGCAAGCGCACTCCCATCGCCGGCACAGATTTCTTTCTCGAGCATGGGCGCCTCGACCTTGATGAATCGGCGATCGAAATTGACGGTGATGCCATCCTGCGCATTTTCGGCCAGATCGCCCTGCATGGTTACAAGCTCAGCCAAAATGCCGAAGATCGCATCGCCGAAACCCTCCCCGTGCTTGCCGTTCAAATGCCCGAAGGCCCCTACCTCTGGAACTGCCTCCGCGAGGTCCTCCTCGGCCCCTACGCCGCCCATGCATTGCGCACGATGCACGCGCTCGGAATCCTCGAACTGCTCATTCCCGAGTTTCACGGCATTGACTCGCTTGTCATCCGCGACTCCTACCATCGCTACACCGTCGACGAACACACATTCCTGGTCATTGATAATGTCCATCTCCTGCGCCAGCCGCACCATGATTGGGAAAAACGATTCGCCACTCTCCTGGCCGAAATAGACCGCCTCGATCTCTTCTTTCTTGCTGTGCTGATGCACGACACAGGGAAAGCGCGCCGCAGCGGCGATCACGCCGCCCAGAGCGTCGAGTTGGCCGAGAGCGTCTTCGCGCGTCTCGAATTCGATCCGGAGGAACGCGAAATGATCCGGCGACTCATCCGAAATCATCTCGAAATGTCCACCGTGCTCCGGCGCGATATTTTCGCCCCGGAGACGACTCGGACATTTGCCGAAAAAGTCGGGTCGCAGTCCCAACTGAAAATGCTGACGCTGATGACCTACGGCGACATCAAATCCGTGGCTCCGGACGCCCTCTCACCCTGGAAGGCCGAGAACCTTTGGCAGCTCTACATGGGCGCCTCGAACTTCCTCGACCGCAGTGTCGACGAGGTTCGCTACCATGCTGACGAAGACCCGACCCTGCTCAATCGCATTGTCGCCCTGGTGCCCGATCGCGCTGTCGAACTCCGCACATTTCTCGAGGGACTCCCGCAGCGCTATTTGCAAACCCGCCAGCCGGAGCAGATCCGCAGCCATTTTCTGATGAGCCTCGATCTCGCTCAGGCCCCGGTACAGCTTGCCTACCGTAGCGTCCGGCATCTGAATGAGATCACGCTCATCACCCCCGATCGTCCGATGCTTTTCGCCGATATGGCCGGAGCTCTGTCCGCCTGGGGCATGAATATTGTCAAGGCCGACGCCTTTTCCAACGCGGCCGGGATCATCGTCGATACCTTCCAGTTCACTGACCCTTTCCAGACTCTCGCTCTCAACCCATCTGAAGTCGAACGCTTTATTCAAGGCGTACGTGATGTCGCTGCCCAGCGCGTGCCTGTGGAGAAGTTACTGCGTGCCCGCAGCCACGCCGCACACCGCACCCATCCCAAAGTGTCGGTCGAGACCCGCATCGAATTCGACAATCAGTCGTCTACTCACAGCACCTTGCTGCAAGTCGTCGCCCAGGATAAAGTCGGTCTGCTCCGGGAAATCTCCAAGAGCTTCGCCGAATGCGCCTGCAACATCGAAGTGGCCCTGATCGACACCGAAGGGGAGATGGCAATTGATGTCTTCTATCTTACGGAGAGCCGGAAGAAGCTGGACGAGTCCGCGCAGCTCACGCTCACAGCTTCGCTGAATCGGGCGCTGAAAAAGCTTCAGAAGCCAGCCAAAGAGAAAGAAGACGGCTCTCAAAAATAGCCGGAGGGATTCGCGTTAGTTCCGGCATTTGGGGAGCAGAGCGAAAGTGATTCCTGAGGCTGACCCTTATTTCAGATACGCGCGCACCAGGTCAATCAGGTCCTCGGCAAGTTCGGTCGGTGGAACCGTGGGCTTCTCCGTCGTCATCATGTGATTTCGGATATGGTCCTCCAGCACCTCCGCCATCAGGCTGTTGATCCCGCCGCGCACATTGGCAAGTAGCATCAGCACATCCGCACAATCGTCCCCTGTCGTTAGCGACCGCTCGATGGCATCCACCTGGCCCCGAATCCGGCGAATCCGGGCTACAAGTTTTTGCTTATATTTTTCTGTGTGACTCATTCTTCTTGATTATATGCTAGGGGGGTATGATAAAAATCGCAACTGCGTAATATCGATAGGTAAATTTTCGTTGTTAATCGTCATTAACTTTCGCGGCATAGGATTACCCGCAACCGCCGGAGTCAAAGCTCGATCTCTCATGTGACCCATGTAATCCAGCTGCCGCGCTTTCTGGAGGATGCCCTGCGCATAGTCGCCCCTATTCTTTGCCTGCCATTTTGTTTGTTGCCGGCCGCCGCACAATCCTCTGGAGCGCTGCCCGGTGCCCCCGTGCCCGCCAAGCCGAGCCTCCACACCGGCCTCCCACCGGCGCTGCACGCCCATGCAGCGGCGGAGCCGCAGGACCAGCCCATCGACGCCGAGCCCGAACCCGCGCCGGCTTCCTCCGAAGCGGTGACCGTCTTCCCGCACCCGGACAACACACGGTATTACGTTGGCGGGCAGGCCAACAGCATCGGCCAGGTCAACGACAGCTTCCACTCGCCGTACGAGGGGACGAACAGCTTCCTGCCCGGGGTCCATCCCAAGGTGTCTTTCGTGGGCACTTTCTACACCGCGCTCCAGGCCATCAAGAATCCCCGCCTCAACACCGACCTGATTGGAGACGCCGAAAGTTCCGGCGGCCGCGGGCTAAGCCAGGCGCTCGGGCTCGCGGGATTCACCAACCTCGACGTGGTGCGCAACCCGAACCTCGGCTCGGCCCCATATCTGGCCCGAGGGCAGATCCATCAGACCATCGGCCTGACCAGCGAACTGACCGACGCCGACCGAACGCCCCTGAGCCTCGCCACCAAGGTTCCAAGCCGCCGGTTCGACTTCCGCATCGGCAAGATGACGATGCCGGACCTGTTCGATATCAATCCCGTCGGCAGCGACAGTCATCTCCAGTTCACCAACTGGGCCGTCGACAACAACGGAGCATGGGATTATGCCGCCGACACGCGCGGGTACACGGTCGCGGCGGTCCTTGAATACGACGACCGCCACTGGAGCGCGCGGTACGCCTTCGCCGCCATGCCGACTACACCCAACGGAATCGACCTCGACTGGGCCTTCAATCGCGCCAACGGGCAGAACATGGAGTTCCAGCTCAATAAGTCGTTCCTTCCGGGACGACACGGCGAGACCCGAATCCTGAGCTTCGTCAACAAGGCTCGCATGGGCGTATACAAGGACGCGATCAACAACTATCTGTCGGGGAAGACGCCGACTCCCGACATCAACTACAACGCCCGGTTCGGCACGGTGAAGTACGGCTTCGGGTGGAACAACTGGCAGGAGCTGACCTCAAATCTCCGCGTCTTCAGCCGATTCGGCTGGAACGAGGGCGCGCACGAATCCTACGCTTACACGGAAATCGATCAGACTATTTTGTTCGGTGGGGATTACAGCCTGTCGCGCTGGCACCAGCCTGACGACAAGGTCGGCGTTGCGTTCGTCACCAACGCAATCAAGAAATATCACCAAATCTATCTCGCCTATGGCGGCCTGGGATTCATCCTGGGCGATGGCCATCTGAACTACGGACGCGAGAACATCGTTGAGACCTACTACACTCACCACGTGAGCAGCGGACTGTTTGTTTCGGCGGGCCTCAGCCACGTCGGGAATCCGGGATACAACCGTGACCGGGGTCCGGTCTGGATACCTGCGGTTCGCGCCCACGTAGACTTCTAGACTTTTCCAGGCTCTTTCTTTCTCAGGCAAGGATTTCCGAAAACGGGACTACGCCGGGGGGACCCCCTCCCCCTCGGAATCTGTGAGTCATACATTCCATGGGACTTAAGCCGTATCTGGCCGGTACCTCATAGAGAGGAAATGAGATCCGGTATGTCATAGAAAACAGGATGGTTGTAAGCACCCTTAATTCCCATTTTGAGAAACGTCCCGTTCCCAAAACAGGAAAGCCCGGCTGCGGGGGCGGCCGAGCTTTTTGGACTCTCTATATTCTATTGTATCTGGTTTGGGGAAACTGTCGGCCAAGCACAGCGTGTAGGGGAAAAAGGGGGTAATCCCACAGAAGCCAAAACCGGGCTTGTGTGGGGCACCGGGCGACTGATCACTGTCTCTACTCGGCGACGGAAACCTGATAGGAAGCGTCTTCACTGACAAGTTGGCCATTATAGGGAACAATCCAGTCCAGCCAGGTGGACCCGTTGGGATAAGTCGTACTGTGAGAGTAAATGGTCACCCCTTTAAAGGATGGGTATGCAATCTTCTCAATTTCGCTACTGGTGTAGGCATTGTTGACCTTTAGCAGATACACAGATCCGTTCTGGTAGACGATGTCCAGCGCCAAACCGAACGAATTCCCCGCGAGCAGATCTACGGGTGTAGTAATGATGAAATCCCCCTTCCCGTCGTTGGGCAGAATGGTCGGGTCAAATTCCGAGGCGGGGTAGCTGGTCGTGCCTGGTTCATTTCCTCCAAGGAAGACATCGTAGTACCCGGATCCGCTGAAATCGATCAGCTCCGCGCTGTAAATCTGCTTGCCCTTCAAAGAAGACGGCAGGCGGGTGTAATCGGGCTGGAACGAGGTGCCACCGTGGTTAATGAGGAAAAATGGAGTTTGCGCGACAGTAGTATCGGTTACGAGCACATCAGGATATCCATCGCCGTTAATATCGGCTGCTGAGGCCCCATGGCAATAGCACGTTATGGGAATCGTGACATTGGCATAAGTACCATCCGGCTCGCTCAGCAGCACATGTGGCTGTTCTCCCGGATATGGAGCGACATCGAGGCCATGGCATGCGAAGAGCACGTCTGGCTTGCCGTCCTGATTGAAGTCGGCCACAACCGCCTTCCGCGGATGCAGGCACCCAGTGTTATTCGCAAGTAAAGTCGATGTTTGGTCGGTCCAATTGCCTTTTTGATCCTGCTTGTAAAAGTGAATGTGCCCGTAGTTGTTGTAGGTCGATGGGTTAGTGGGGTTGTACTCGAGGGTATGCAATACGAGAGAAGTGCTGCCATCGTTGAAGAAATCCGCCACGGCGAATGCGTTAAGTAGGTTCAGGTCAGAAAACGACACAGGTGCGTTGCTCATATCGTTCTTGTTTTCATACGAGGACGGCTTGACGCGGGTGACCAGGAGCGACGCGGATCCGGAGGTGGGGCTTCCGTTTCCCGTGCACGAGAGAGAATAACGGTAGTTGCCAACTGCCGTTTCACTGAGGACCAGCGACCCGGCGGTGGACTGGCTCCCGCTCCACGTACCCGAAGCGCTACAGGCAATTGCGTTCCGCGCCGACCAGGTGAGGGTTGCAGCCATGCCTGGCGCAACAGTCGCCGGGCTGACGCTGATGGTGATTGTAGGTGAAGGCGGAGGAGGCGCGAAGTAGCTGGAGATATCCAGAATGAGGTTGGTGGGGTTAGAGGAGAAGGCATCGATGCTGCCGTTGGTGGTGGGCACGATGGCCATGTTCGAGGTAATGGCTCCGTCGAGGGCGTTCAGCGTGGAGACATACGGCTGCGTCGGTCCCGCAGGCCACAGCGTGAGGTAGATCAGCTCGCCCGGAGGCACCACCGTTGCGTTCAGCACGTAGGCCTCGGCGGACGACGGCGGCGCGCAGGCGCTGCCTTCGACGTTCACGGTCTTTGTGGCATTGAAGGCGGTCGGACGCGTGTCTATCAGTCGGCACGGCGTGACGGCATAGAGCGAAAGGCCGCCTGTTTCGGGTGGCGCGAAGTAGCCGTTGATGTCGAGAATCACGTCGGACGTGTCGGAGACGAAGATCGACACCTGTCCGGTGGTGCCTGCGGGGACAATCGCGGCGTTGGCTACAACGGTTCCCGTTGGGGCATTCAGGGTGGAGACGTAGGGTTGCGCCTGTCCAGTGGGCCAGGTTGTCAGGTAGTTGAGTGTCTTGTGCGGGATGGCAGTGACGTTGAGCGAGTATGCCTTCGCAGTGGAGGGAATGTTGCAATTGCTGGATTGCACGGGGAATGCGCGGCTGGTGTTTCCGGCAATGGAGGGTCCGCCGAGCGAGCCGCTGGGGTTGCGGGTATCGGCGATGCGGCAGGGCGCGAGCGGATAGAAGGCGAGCGCGGAGGAGTTGTTGCTGCTGGACGGGACGAAGTATCCGTCGATGTCGAGGATGACGTGGGTGGCGTCGGTGACGTAGACGCTGACCGCGCCGCTGGTTCCGGCAGGCACGATGGCGGCGTTGGCTTTGACGCGTCCATCAAAGGAGTTGAGCGTCGACACATTAGGCTGGGCTTCTCCGGTGGGCCAGAGGGTGAGGTAGTTGAGGGTCTTGCCGGGGACGACGGTGACGTTGAGCGAGTACGCGGCGGCCGTTGAAGGAATATTGCAGGCGCTCTGCGGGATGTTGAAGGAGCGCGTGCTGTTGGTGGCGAGTTCGGGCCCTCCGAAGGGCCCGGTGGCGTTGCGGGTGTCGGCGATGCGGCAGGGCGTGACGGGGATGAATTGGAGGCCGGTTGGCGGCGGGGGCGGGTTGTTCACCTGTACCGACACTGCTTGAGCTGCAGCCGAATTAAAATTGGTATCGCCAGCGTAGCTAGCTGTCAGCTTGTCGGTTCCCACCGGCAGCGAGGTGGTGTTGAGCACAGCTACTCCAGAAGACAATTTGCCCGTGCCAATACTCGTCCCGTTATTGAGAAACGTGACTGTCTCGCCATTTGTCGCCAGGCCTCCCTCGGAGTAGGGCGCGAGCGTCGCCGTCAGCATAACCTGCGTGCCATAGGTCGTTGACGAGGTGCTTGAGGCTAGTATCAGCGTGGTGGCGACGGGCGACCCAGTCAACTGGATCGGGCTTGAGATGCTGGTGGCGAAGTTGGAGTCGCCTTCGTAGACAGCCTCGATATTGTGCGCGCCACTGCCAGGAACAGAGACGCTTGCCAGCGTAGCCGCGGCGGTTTCCGTGCGCTGGCCAAGCGCAATCGTGGCCGACTGCGCGTCGGAGTTGGCCGCAGCGAAGTCGGGGATTCCATCCCCATTGAAGTCGCCCGTGGCAAGAGCAAGCCAATCGGGGTCGGTCTCGGCACCTGAGTCGATGCTCGCTGCTGCAGTAAAGGTGCCGTCGCCGTTGCTCAGAAGCACTTGCACCACATCATCGTTCAGTACCGCGATGTCGTCTTTCCCGTCGCCGTTGAAGTCAGCTACCGTCACCGAGCCGCTGTTCGAGGAATAGGAGCCGGTTGAGCTTATCGGGCTTGGCGAAATTTGGATCGGAGTGCCTACGGTGAAAGTTCCATCACCTTTTCCGGTGAAGACCACGAAAACATCATGGCGTCCGTTTGTTCCGCTCATCCCGCCCTCGATCACGACGTCGAGCTTGCCGTCTCCGTCGAAGTCGCCGACGGCGAAGGGCTGGAATTGCCCCCCGAACAGTTCAATGTTCCCGATGCTCGTTGCGACCGGAGATTGGAATGTTCCATCTCCTTTCCCAAGCATGACC
>JAFAMZ010000354.1 GCA_019232935.1 Silvibacterium sp. | reverse complement strand
GCGCGGCAGGCCTGCTGATGCCGCTCTACTACGATCCCTCGAATGTCGTCCGCTGCACTGCCGTGGAAGGCCTCGGCATGCTCGCATGGCGGGAGCCCGGCCTGCGCACGCAGATTCAACCGCTGATCGAAGAGGCGCTGGCTGCGGGCACGACTGCCATGCAGTGTCGCGCCCGCGACGCATTGAGAAGATTCGGCCGGACAGATTGACCAGCCCGCTCATTCATATCGCAGCGCAACCATGGGGTCCACCTTTGCCGCACGCCGCGCCGGCAGAAACGCGGCCAGCATCGTCACCGTCGCGATGACCACCACGGCCGCGATCAGCGTCACTGGATCCCATGCACGCAGCCCGAAGAGCTGCGACTGCACGAGCCGCGTCGCAGCCAGCGTCAACGGAAGGCCGAGCGCCACACCTGCCATCAACAGCAGCAGGGACTCACCCAACACCATCCAGAGCACCCGGCCAGTCGGCGCGCCCAGTGCCAGGCGAACCCCGATTTCATTCGTTCGGCGCAGCACGCTGTAGGTCATCACTCCGTACAGGCCGATGCAGGCCAGCGACAGCGCCAGCAGAGAGAAGAAGCTCGAAAGCTGCGATATGAGCTGCTCCTGATCCATCGACTGATCCACTTGCTCGGCGATCGTCATCACTTTCAGAATCGGCAGGTTGGGATCAATCTCGGCCATTGCCTGGCGCACCTCGCCAGCGATCTTCGCCGGATCGCCCGCAGTCGCCAGCTGCACCCAGTGGGCGTATGCGGTGTCGCCGTTCAGCTGCATCAAGTTCAGATAGGTCATGCGCTCCTGCTTTTCACGTGGGCTGCGATACTTGGCATTCCTGACCACGCCGACGATCTGCCATTCGCCCTTGACCGATGGATCATCCACAGTGAACACATGGCCGATGGCATCTCCATGCGGGAAAAAATGATCGGCAGCGGTCTGATTCATGACCGCGACCTTTACAGAAGACGCTGTATCCGTAGGCTCGATCGCACGGCCCTGCATCACGGGGATGCTCATGGTTTCGAAGAAGCCCGGACCAACGCGATTCAGTGAAGTGTCCAGGTCGTCATTCGGCCTGGTCTCCCGCCCGCGGATACGGATAAGGTCGTTCCAGTTGCCGTCAATCAGAGCTGGCACTCCGGACACGCCCGCGGACTTCACTCCCGGCAGCGCTTTGAAGCGTTCTACCATGCGCTCGTACAGCGCATTCAGCTGCGCCGGTTTGTAGCCTGCAAATTTCGGGTTGAACTTCACCAGCAGCACGTTGTGCCGATCGAATCCGAAGTCTTGGTTCTCGAGATTGCGCAGCGTGCGCAGAAACAGCCCGGCGCAGACCAGCAGCATCAACGAAAGCGTCACCTGCGATACCACCAGCACTCGCGGCAGAGCGCGGCCCCATGGGCCTCCACTGCTCCCGGCCGTGCGCGCATTTGCTCCGAGTGACGGCGTCACGCTGGTCCGCGATATGCGCAGCGCGGGCGCGATGCCGAACAGGATTCCCGTCAGCAGGCACACACCTAGCGTAAAAAGCAGGACATGCATATCGGGCCGGGCGTCGAGTGCCGTGTGGTTTGCGCCAGAGGCGATAAATTGGATCAGCGCTCGCGTTCCAAGATAAGCCAGCGCCAAACCCAGCACTCCGCCCGCACACGAAAGCAGCAGCGCCTCCATCAGGATCTGCCGGACGATCCGCCTGCGGCTCGAGCCCAGCGCCAGTCGCGTGGCAATCTCCCGCTCGCGCGACGCGGCTTTCGCCAGCAGAAAATTCGCCAGGTTGACGCACGCGATCAGCAGCACCAGTGCCACCACGCCCATTAGAATGTTGAGTGACTTTTGATAGATCTGTCGCAGATCGGAAATACCCGCGCCCGCCGGCAGCAGCTCCACATAGGCCTTGGCAATTTCCGCCTTGCGTTCCGGAGATGCCTGCCCACCCTCGCGGTCCAGCATGAACCGCTGCAACTGGCTCGTTACCCACGCTTGCGCCTGCGCGACCGGAATCCCGGGCTTGCCGCGAGCGATCATGTGTATCCAGTACAAACCATGGGGTTCGATCAGCGACGGTGTCAGTGTCACTTCCGGCTGCATGGTGATCGGCAGCCACATGTCCATCGATTCTTTATAGAGGACCACGCCATGGAACTTCGGCGGCATCACGCCGATGATGGTGAAGAGCGTTCCGTTGATCGTGATCTCCCGGCCCACGATCGACGGATTGCCTGCGAACATCTGCTGCCAGTAGCGAAAGCTGATCACGGCCACTGGGCTCCGGCCCGGAGCGTCCGCGTCCGCAGGCGTGATGGTTCTGCCCAGCAGCGGCTCGGCCCCGAGCACGCTGAAGAAATCGCCCGTCACAAGATGGCTCGCTGCCTGCGTCGCCGCTTCATTTCCAGGACCGCTCCCTGCCCCGCCGGTGCGCACGCTCACCATTGTCCAGAAGCTCGCAAAGCCGCAGATGCCGCTAAATGGAGCCCGCCCCTCGGCCTGCTCGCGTTGAAGCCGCTGATAAAAGTCGTAGGTAAAGATATCGAGCGGAAAATCGCTGGCGTCAATGCCGTCTACCTGTCCGCCGCCAAACGCCTTCCCGAAGGAAAGCAACTGCTGCGGATCGCGCACCGGCAGCGATTTGAGCAG
>JAFAMZ010000297.1 GCA_019232935.1 Silvibacterium sp. | reverse complement strand
GGCTTGATCTATATATTTCTCAAATCCATTTCGTATTTTTTGAATCCATTGGAAAGCTGCACAACCCGGAGGCCGACGGCCTCAGAAGAGGACCCAACCATGCCCCTGCCCACTGACGAAAGAATTCTCAAGTTGAGCAACGATCTGCTCCAGATGTTCGACACACTATTCGGACTGCACCCCGGCTTCCGCGCCGCCCATGCCAAGGGCATCATGCTGACGGGAACGTTCAAGCCTACTCGCGATGCCGCATCGCTCAGCCGCGCTCCGCATTTCAACCGGACTTCGACGGGCGTGACTGTGCGCTTTTCGAATTCGACCGGGATCCCTGCGCTTCCGGACAACGACCCCAATGCCGATCCGCGCGGGATGGCGATCCGGTTCAATCTCGCCGAGCATGTGCATACGGATATCGTGGCCCACGCAACCGATGGGTTCCCGACGCATACCGGTGAGGAGTTTCTGGAGTTTTTGAAGGCCGTGGCAGCATCAAGCGATCAGTCGAAGCCGCACCCGTGGCCGGTCGAGGAGTTCCTCGCCTCACATCCTGCGGCACTTGCCTTCGTGAAGGCGCCGAAACCTGCGCCCTCCAGCTTTGGCCGCGAGACGTATTTCGGCGTGACCGCGATGCGGTTCATCAACTCGAGCGGCGAGGCACGTTATGGTCGGTACCGGATCATCCCCGAAGCCGGCAACGACCACCTCGATGCTGAGACGTTGAAATCCAAAGAGCCCGACTATCTGTTCGAGGAGATCGAAGAGCGGGTGGTGAGGGGTCCAATCCGGTTCAAGCTTGCGGCGCAGATAGCAAAGGAGGGCGATGTAGTCGATGACGCGACGGTGCACTGGCCGGAGGAGCGCAGGATCGTGGATCTCGGGGACATCGATCTGACCGGGCTGGTTGCGAACAACGCCGCCGAGCAGCAGCACATCATCTTCGATCCCATCCCGCGCGTCGAGGGTATCGAGCCATCGGCTGATCCGCTGCTCGAATTGCGGGCAGCGATCTACCTGATCAGCGGACGCCGCCGGCGTTCTGCGCCGCCGACGCAGTAGTCGCACAGGTTGATCGCGTGCCGCGCGCGGTATGCCATTTTCAGATCGTGGGCAGCTCCTCAGTGAAGCGCAGGAAATTTTCGACGATTTGAGCCGGCAGGGTGGCGCGGTTGCGACGGGCCAGCAACTCGTGGCCGGCGGTCTCTACAGCCAGGAGCGATGTTCGAGCCGGAATCAGCTCGAGCGCCGCGCTCATTTCCGCCAGCGAGCCGAATCCGTCGGCTGTGCCGTGGACGAAGAGCGCCGGAGTGGTCAGCCGTGGAAGGTGCGCTGTCCGCAGCTCGGAGGGCCGCTTGGGAGGATGCAGCGGATAGGAGAGCAGCAGCAGGGCAGTAACGAGGCCAGGATCATCGGCAGCAAGCATCGAAGCCTGCCTTCCTCCATAGGAGTGTCCGCCGAGGTAGACGGGACGGCCGGGAACTTCGCGCCGGATAGCCTCGGCTGCAGCGCGGAGACCCTCGCGGTCGTGCTCGGCGCTGCCACGATGCGGGGGACCCTGAGGGCGCAACTGCCGGAACGGGAGATCGCAGCGCAGCACGGCGACCCCTGACGGGCAGAAGGCCTCAGCCAGAGCCACGAGAAGCGGTGAGTTGCAGTTGGCTCCCGCACCATGGGTGAGCACAAGTGCGGAATTGGGAACGTGGGGAGAATCGGGGAGGTGCAGGAAGCCCCGAACTGCAATATCTCCGTGGCTGGATCGAAATTCGCGCGGGGCGCTCATGCAGGAAGCATATTTCAAGTGGCGAAACGGAAGGATTGCGAGGCGGCACTATCCTATCGAGGATCGCGACGCATACTATGGTCGCATCTCACGATCCGCCTGCTCTGGCAACTCCATTTCTGTGAGGATGCCCATGGGTTCCGTACACTTCAGGTTTTGTGTAGCTCTGGCGAGTCTGTCGGTTCTGTTGTCTACAGCGGCTGCGCAGCCCACCAACAGTGGAAGCCATGGGAATGGAAGCAACGGACAGAACCAGTCAGATACGTCCGACCGCCGATACTACAGTAACAGCGACAACCATGTGGTGAATGCAGGACGGCAACCTCTGAGACAAAGCGACGGGCATCCGGTTGAGACATATGGGGGGCACAATCCGCACGGTTCGAGCGATGCTCCGGAGATCGCGGCCGGTGCGGCGGCGGCCGGGGGGATCATAACGGCGCTCATCATTCACGAAGAGCACACCCCGGAGCACCTGGGCAAGGAAGGTCCGCAGGTTCCGAAGCAGTTCGACATGAGCGGTTTCGCCATCAAGGGGCTGGTAGGACCGAACTGGCCCGTGGTGCTCGACTTCATCGTCGATTCTCCGGGCGCCGCGCAGGTGGATATCGTGACAGGCGACAAACACCACTTTCGCGCCACGA
>JAFAMZ010000145.1 GCA_019232935.1 Silvibacterium sp. | reverse complement strand
ATCGGCGATTCCCGACATTCTCTCGAACCACTGATTGACAGCATCGCGCCAGACGCCGGCGTGCCCGGCCTGATATTGCAACAGTGTCTGTATCTTTTCATACCGTTCCTGATCCACAAGCCCTTTCAGGCTCTGCCATTCGGTCACGTACTTTGCCGCGCGCGCCGCGGCTTCGTAATGCGAATCATAGACGTGCTGGACGACCGTCTTGCCCGAGTGCAGTTGGTAGGTGTACGGGACGTGGTGCATAAAGAGCAGCAGTTCATCCGGACAGGTCGCCAGCGACTCGTACATGCTGGCGACTTCCGGTGGATATTGCCCGATATAGCCGGTCCCGGTCGCGGTGGTCCGATCCATACCGACGCCCTCGTGATCGGCGCGAATCCACTGTCCCCAGCCGTTTCGTTCCGCTGACTCGATGCCCGGCCCGTAATGCGAATGCAGAATATCGGTCAGTGTGCCGAGTCCAAGCGGGCCGGTGTAATTCTCGTAAGTTTGCCATGAAGACAGCAGCATCGCACAAATTGTACTTACTACAGTTACGTTATTGCCGAAGGTCAGCCGCGTCCAGTCTTCGGCAATGGTCTCGGCCGGAGTATCGGGGTTCCAGGCCAGCCGGCCGAATCCATAGAGGTTGGCCATGGCCATGGGATGCCCGAGCCAGTTCGCATCCAGACCGACGTTCGCCACACCCGCAAATCCGCCCAGCGGACGATGGAATGACGTGCCCTCCACGATTTCCTTCACTGGTGTGTGCCGTCCGTCGGCGCGAAGATCGAAATCGAGTGCCGTCTTCCACATCGGCACGAGGAACACCATGTGACGTTGCTGGCCCGTATACTCCTGCGTGATCTGCAACTCGATGGCTTCGTTTGTCCTGCGCAGACCGGCGAACAAAGGCGAGACTGGCTCTCTTACCTGGAAGTCGATCGGCCCATGTTTGATCTGCACAATAACGTTGTCGTCGAACTGGCCGTCGAGCGGATGAAAGATGTCATATGCCGCCCTCGCCCGGTCGGCCTTCGGATCGTTCCAATCGAGGTGATGGTTGTAAACGAATGCCCGGTACAGGAGCACGCCACCGTGGGGCTTGAGCGCCCGCGCCAGCAGGTTCGCCGCATCAGCCGGTGTGCGCCCGTACTGCGAAGGCCCTGCACGGCCCTCGGAATCTGCCTTGACGACGAAGCCCGCGAAATCGGGAATCTGCTCGTAGAGGTCATCGACGGCCTTACGCCACCATGCGATGACCTTCGGATCGAGCGGATCGAAGCTGTCTAGGCCGCCAATGGCCTTGGGACTGCTCAGATCGACCGACATTGCGAGCCGAACTCCCCAAGGCCTGAACGCATCCGCGATTCGTGCTACCTCGCGAACCATCTCGGGCGTCAGCATCTTCAGATCGGCATTCACGTTGTTGATGGCGCAGCCGTTGATTCCCACACTCGCCAACAATCTCGCGTACTCGCCAGCGCGGGTGAGATCGTCGCGTACATGCCCGTTTGCAAAGAAAATCGAGCGGCCCGCGTAGCCGCGTTCAATGGTGCCGTTCATGTTGTCCCACTGGTCGACCCAGCGGATGGGGACAGCGGGCGATTCAGTGATGGGATAGACGTTCAGGTCGTGCTGCTCGGCCATCTCCTGCAAGAACCGAAAAGTTCCGTAAAGGATGCCACGTGAATCGCCTCCCGCAATCAGCCAGAATGCGTGGCCGTGCTCGCGCACCGCGACGATTGAGAAGCCCTCACGCTTTAGGGATGAACTAGGTTTCCAATGTGGGGACCGCGCCTCTATTTCTGTAACTGTGCCGAGCACAATTGCGCTCTCTTCCTGAATCGCAGTCTTCACGCGCAGCTTCCGTCCCAGCATACCTTCAACCCCGCGAACAAGCTCAGCCTGCGCGCTCCTCGCCAGGACAGTATCGTCGAGCGACACAATGCTGTCGGGAAGTCTTTCGTACTGCGCTCTTACCTGCGCATCTGCGATTGGAGCGTAGCGCAGCCATCCCTCGGCGCCGGTCTCGGCCGGACACATCAGTGCGAAGAAAAAAGGCGCGAGCAGCGCAAATGCGAAACGCCGTCCCATCGCCGGACGCCTCAATGCGGAAGGGGCGCGCTGCCTTCGATGGCGAACTCGCCGCTCTGGCCCGCCCCGGCAACAGGCTGCGAGCCGCCGACAAAGATCCGGTAATTGCCAGCCTGCACGCTGCGCTTGCCCTCAGCGTCCACTTCGCTCAACTGGCGCGCATCGAGCTCGAAGCGAACAATCTGCGCCGCTCCGGGCTCCAGATGCACCCGCTGAAACGCTCTCAGCTGCCGCAGCGGTGCGACGTCGCTGGCAGGAGGCACAAGATACAACTCGGCCACCTCGTCTCCCGCGCGCTTGCCGGCGTTGCAAACCTCCACTTCCACGGTGAGCGGATCTCCGGCTTTCACCGTCTTCGAGGAAAGCCGCAGCTTCGAGTACTCGAAACTGGTATAGCTGAGCCCATAGCCAAATCCATATAGCGGAGTTCCACGGAAATACCGGTACGTCCTCTCCTTCATCGAATAGTCGTCGAACTTCGGCAACTGATCGGTCGCGCTGTAGAAAGTCACCGGCAGCCTCCCGCCCGGATTGTTCTTACCATCCAGGGTCTCTGCAATGGCCTGCCCACCAGCCTCGCCCGGATACCACGCTTCCAGCACCGCCCGCGCATGCTGCTGCGCCCAATTGACGGCCAGCGCGCTGCCGTTCATCAGCACCACAACCAGCGGCTTGCCGGTCGCGCCGAGCGCCTCGAGCAGGTCTTCCTGTGCCTTCGGAAGCTCGATTTCGGTGCGGTCGCCGCCGGAAAAGCCCTTCACGTGCACCGGCATCTCTTCGCCCTCCAGCTCCGGCGAAAGCCCGACGAACGCCAACACGACATCGGCCTTCTGCGCCACCGCAACCGCATCGGCGCGCAGGGGATCGACGGGAGGCATCCAGTTCAGCGTCAGACCTGCGCCGAAGAGCTCGGCGTGATGACCGTACTCGACCCGCAGTTCGTGCGGCTGCGTGTCGGCGAACTGCAGGTGAAATTCCGGCGTCGTGCTCGCGCGCGATTCGGCTGCTTCGCTGCCTTCATACGCTGCGACCTGCCTGCCGTCAAAGAACACCTTGTAGGACTCGCGGTCGTGGCAAGGAAAGCAGTGCGCGAGCGTAATGCCGAAGGGATAGTCTCCCGGCGCAGGCGCCGTAATCGTACCGCTCCAGCGCACGCCGAAATCCTTCGCCTGCAAGCCGGGCGCGGGGCTGGCCGAATTCCAGTCGAAGTCGATCTGCGGATCGACGCGAGTCATCGCCGGCGTCCCGCTCAGATCCGACGACGCGAAATATTCACCCTTCAGGCCCTGTTCGCTCGATCCCGCCGATGGGTGCAGCACCGTCCGCGGCACCGGAACCGGCGCGCCTTCGACGTAGGGGGATCCCTGCGCGTAGAGCACCTTCGCACCGTGAAACTCCTCGCGTATGCCATCGAGAGGCAGCACGGGATGCGACGGCACAGCGTTGTAATTGCCTTCCAGCGCGGCAAGCGCAGCGGCATTTGGGCCGACCACCGCGATGGTCTTCACTCCCGGCTTGAGCGGCAGAAAACCGTTTTCGTTCTTCAGCAGCACCATGGATTCCCGCGCCGCCTTGAGCGCCAGCGCGCGATGCGCCGCCGAATCGTCTTCGCTGAAGGGAATCCTTGCATAGGGCACCTTGCTCTCAGGATCGAACATGCCCAGCCGAAAACGCGCGGTGAACAGCCGCTTCACCGCCGTATCGATCGCACTCTCGGGCAGCAGTCCGTCATGCACCGCCTTCACCAGCGCCTTGTAGGTGCTGCCGCAATTCGTGTCGGTCCCGGCCAGAACGCCGGCGGCAGCAGCGTGCTCCGCGTCAGGCGAATAGTGGTGGCCCTCCGGCGAGAAGAAATCGTCGATGGCGCCGCAGTCCGAGGTCACGTATCCGTTAAAGCCCCAGTCGTGGCGCAGTGTCTGCTCGAGCAGCATCTTGCTGGCGCAGGCCGGAGCGCCATCCACTGCGTTGTAGGCACACATCACCGAATCCGCATGGCCTTCGGTCACAGTCGCGCGAAACGCCGGCAGGTAGGTGTCTTCGAGATCGTGCGGAGTGGGATTCACATTGAAACGATGCCGATCCGACTCCGGCCCGCTGTGAACAGCAAAGTGTTTCGACGTTGCGACGGTTTTGAGATACGCCGGATCATCTCCCTGCAGTCCCTTCACAAAGGCCACACCCAGGCGGCTCGTCAGGTATGGGTCTTCGCCGTAGGTCTCCTGCCCGCGCCCCCAGCGCGGATCGCGAAAAATATTGATGTTCGGAGACCAGATCGTCAGCCCGTAATAGATGCTGTGGACGTTATCGCTGATCGCCTGGTTGTACTTGGCGCGGGCTTCCGTCGAGACGGTCGTGCCGATTTCTCCAACCATATCCGTGTCCCAGGTTGCAGCCATCCCGATTGCCTGCGGAAACACTGTCGCGTATCCCGATCGCGCGATGCCGTGCAGTCCCTCGCTCCACCAGTCGTACTTCGGAACGCTGAGCTGCGGAATCGCATCCGAGGCGTTCATCATCTGCGAAACCTTCTCTTCCAGGGTCATTCGCGAGACCAGGTCTTCGACCCGCTTCTCCAGCGGCAACGACGGATCCAGATAAGGAGCTTTCGCCTGTCCCAGCACCGCAGGGCCGCAGAGAGCGCACAGACCCAATGCCGCCAGCGCCACAATTTCACGCCTCAATCGCCGATTCCTGCTCCTTCGCACCTAGGCTTCTCCTGCCCCTTGGATTTGGAATTTTCTTTAGTACGAGCCTCAAACGATAGCGGCCGTGTTCCGGAGTGTCAACGGCCCCAGGTTTGAGACAGGTCACATCAGCCCGATGGTTTGCGTCCGCCCGGGCGGCGTTTTCCCGGGGCGCCCCGGTTGCTGCGTTCTGCGCGAAGATCGCCGCGCGTCCTCGCTCCTTGGCCGGCCGCTGCTCGGCTCGTGACTCGACCTGCGCTGCAGCACCAATGCTGCCGCGCCGCGAAGCCGTGCCACTTCCCCTTCATGAGTCGGCATGAGCCGGGGAGGAGGCCCAGTGAGCGCAAGCCGCGAAAGATGTTCCTCGATGATCGGCCCGAATCGCGGCCAGGCGGTCGTCACGTCCCCGGCGACCAGAATCACTTCCGGTGAAAGCCCGACCAGAATCAGCCGCATACCGCGCCCGATGGCTTCGGCCTGTTGCCGCAACGCTTCGGCTGCGGACGCATCACCGCCCTCTGCCAGGCTGAGCAATTGCTGAAAATTGAGGGCCTTGGCCGGATGCGCCAGGTCCGTATAGGCTTGCAGCGCCGCCCGACAGGAGGCGAAGGTCTCCCAGCAGCCTCGCATCCCGCAGCCGCAGGCCGGGCCATTCGGATCGAGCACCGCGTGACCGAACTCACCCGCCATTCCGTGCTGCCCGGTCACCATGTGGCCGTTCGCAAATATGCTGGTCCCCACGCCTTCCGATATCGTCACCAGCACCGCGTTGCGTACACCTTCCATCCGCCCGAACCAAAGTTCGGCGATCAGACACGCATTGGCGGCGTTCTCGAGCGCAACGGGCAGGCCCGTTCGCCGCTCGACGGCCTTCTTGATATCGAAATCCGGCCAGTGAAGATTGGGGGCGAAGATCAGCCGCTCTCTCGCTGGGTCGACACGTCCCGGAAGGCTGATGCCGATGCCTTCCACCGATTTTCGAGCGAAATTTTCCTTCTGCCGAAGAATGCAGTCGCTCAGCAGCTCCGCCGCAGCCGCCGGGTCCGCCCCAAGCGATACGAGAGACCGCGAGAGCAGACGGCCGTTCAGGTCGACGACCGCTACCGAAGACTGCGACGGATGCACGTCGGCCGCAATCACCACCAGGTCTTCATTCAGCCCGAGCAGGGTGGGACGCCGGCCGCGCGGCCGCCGCGCAACAGCGCCTTCCCTTACCCACTTCTCCTGGATGAGCTGCTCGATGATCAGCGATATGGTGCTGCGCTGCAGCCCCGAGAGCCGCGCCAGCTCGGCCCGCGAGACCGGTTGATGCGAGCGGATCATCTCCAGCACGATGTCGCGGTTGATGTTTCGCGCTGTTTCGCTCGAAGCCAGCTCAATGGAGCTGAGATCGACGCGCCGCATACCCCGCGCGGAACGTCCCGATTGAGTTTTCCCCGTACCCATCAGCAAACAAGAATAATCGCAAATCGCTGGAGTACGACCAGGGATTTCAAGGGCCGCTCTAGTTCCGCCTCATGGGGTTCGGCGAAAGTACCGGCCGCGGTTTGGAAATTCCGGCTTCAGGTTCGATGGCACGGATGGGGCTGGCTTGCGCCTGCGCCCCCGGCGGAACACGCGTGCCCAGTGCCGTTCCCAACGGCCGCAGGTTCATCGCCGGCTGCGGAATGTGCTGCTGGTGCATGGTCACGATGAGCGCCACGGCCGAGCTCTTGCCCGCGCAGCGGTAGGAGTGCGGTGTGCTCGCGTCGAAATAAACGCTGTCCCCCGTCTGCACCAGGTGCGTCTTGTCCCCATGGCGCAAATCCAGTTCTCCGTCGAGCATGAAGAGGAACTCGTAGCCCGGATGAACGTGCGGTCGGACATCGGTATTGGCCTTCAGCGGGATGAACTCCGCATAGTAGGGATCGAGATGACGGTCGGGGACCATGTAGCCCAGGCTCTCGAAGTAGTAGGTCGGGTCATCGACCCCGGTCTGCGGCAGGCGCACACGCTCGTGCTTGCGGTGAATGCGGAAAAGCGTGTGCGGCTCGGGCTCGAAGAAGTACGACAGATCTTTGCTGAACACCATTGCGATGCGAGCCAGGTTGCGAAGCGTCGGCACAACGCGGCCAGTCTCGAGCTGCGAAAGAAAGCTCGCTGACAGACCGGTATGCTTCCCAAGCTCGACCAATCCCATCGATTTCTTCAGGCGCAGCTTCTTGATGCGCTCGCCGATTTTGCGTTCGGCTATGAACGCTTCTGCGGTGGCGGGATCGATTTGCATGTTCGCAAGGTCAATCCGCGTCTTCCCGTCGGCAGCTGATATTTCGGAGTCGATCTCCAGTGCAGTCCCCGACTCCGCCGCGTCCGGCTGCTTGCCCCTCTGTTTTTTGGCCATCGCATTCCCCCGAACAGCTTCCTCGTTGCCTGTTTGATGCGCCAGAATTCTAAATGTTACCAAACTACAATATATTTTTATAAGATAAAACCCTACAACCCTCTCACCACGTACCTGGACCGGAAATGCTAACTCTTCTTTAGACACTCGCCTATGGCCACTGTCACAATCCTCATCAGCGGCGCCTCAGGAATGATCGGTACTGCTTTGGTACGTGCCGCGGAGCCCAGACGGATTTCAATCCTGAAGCTCGTTCGGCGCGCGCCCGAAAATCCCTCGGAGATTCAATGGGCTCCGGACCGCGGCGTTCCGGTGTCCGACCCTGCGCGGCTCGAAGGCCTAAGTGCCGTCATCCATCTCTCCGGGGCCAACCTTTCGGGCCGCAGGTGGACGCCAGCATACAAGGGAAAGATCGTAGATAGCCGAATCGAGAGCACCCGATCTCTCGTTAAACTGCTGAAATCTTTGAGCCAGCCCCCCCAGGCTTTCCTGTGCGCCTCCGCCGTGGGCATCTATGGGGCTCGCGGCGATGAGGTCCTCACTGAAGATTCACCTCCAGGGCAGGGCTTTCTTGCCGAAACCTGCACTGCATGGGAGAAGGAAGCAGCCGCGGCCCGCGAATCCGGGATTCGGGTTGTGAACCTCCGCTTTGGAGTTGTCCTCTCTCGCCGGGATGGCGCCCTCAGGAAGATGCTGCCCCTCTTTCGCCTGGGACTTGGCGGAAAGCTGGGCACCGGCCGCCAGTGGATGAGCTGGATCGCGCTCACCGACCTGGTTCGTGCCGTTTTCTATCTTGCCGAATCTCCAGAAGCCGCCGGACCGTTCAACATTGTGGCTCCGAGTCCCGTCACCAATGCGGAGTTCACCCGCGCTTTGGCCCACGCGCTGCACCGCCCCGCGCTGCTTCCAGCCCCGGCATTTGCCTTGCGAACAGCCTTCGGCGAAATGGCTGACGAGGCGCTACTTGCCTCTACTCGGGTGGCTCCGGACCGCCTGCGACGCAGCGGATTCAGTTTCGTTCTGCCCGATATCGACTACGCTTTGCGGGCGATCCTCGCTGCCCACCCCGCCGAACAGAAAATGCCGTAACCTATTTCTGGCATGAACGTTATCCAGCGCGTGGCGGCGATCGTAGTTGGTCTGTCGCCCATCCTGATGGGGGCCGGGTGCGCCGCTCCCGCAGCCCCCCAGCCGCCAAGCCTGAAGCTGCCCACCCCGGTTACAGACCTGACCGTGCAGCGCTCCGGAGACGAGGTTCATCTTCGCTGGACCATGCCCCGCCGCACCACAGACCACGTCCTCCTCAAGGGCGCCCAGCAGGCCCGCATCTCCCGATGCGTTGGAGGCGGTCCCTGCGAAGTTGCGGCCACTCAGGCCTTTGGGCCCGATGCCCCGGCGGACTTCATCGATCACCTGCCCTCTTCCGATGTCTCCGGCCCGCCGCGCCCTATGGTCTACACCGTCGAGTTGCTAAATCAAAAAGGGAAATCCGCCGGACCCTCCAATCCAGCCTTGTCGGCCGCGGGTGCGGTCCCTGCTCAGATCGGCGGCCTATCAGCGGCCGCGGTTCCCGATGGCGTCCTGCTTAAATGGACGCCGGCAAGCGATCCCGCATCAGCGAAGGTTCTTATCCGAATCCACCGCAGTCTCGTGCAGCTTCCAGGCTCTGCGAAGCCCTCCAACGCCGAAGGCGTCGCCGCCGCACCAGAGCAGACGCTGGAAGTCACGAGTCCCGATGAAGGCCGGGCTATCGACCGGGATGCGGCTCTCGACCACACCTATCGCTACTCCGCCGAGCGCGTAGAGCAGCTCGGATTCGAAGGCAAAAGCATCGAACTCCTGAGTGCGCCCAGTCGAATCATCACCGTCGAGGCTCGCGACATCTTTCCGCCTGCGGTGCCCCGCGATCTTCAGGCCGTCGCCGACCCTGAATCCCATGCCATCGACCTCTCCTGGGCCCCTGACACCGAGCGCGATCTTGCCGGCTACATTGTTTATCGCCGCGACACTCAATCGAACGCGCCTGCGATCCGCATTTCTCCGCCAAACCTGATTGCGCCCTCGTTCCGCGATCCGAATGCGGCCCCGGGACATCGCTACGCCTACTCGGTCAGCGCAATCGATCGCGACGGCAATGAGAGCGTGCGCTCATCCGAAACCGAAGAAGGCTTGCCGCAGCCATAGCAGCCCAGGAGCCAGATCACGATGAAGTACTGTCGTTTTCAAACCGAATCCGGGCCCCAGTACGGCGCAGTCGCGGACCTCGCCGGCAACCTCTGGATCGAGCGCCTGCTGCCGCCCTTTGAAGAAGATCCCCAGACGCAGCCGTTTGCGGGTAGCTTCGAGCCGGTGCCCCTCTACTCTGCGAAGCTGCTCACGCCTGTTGTTCCCAGCAAGATTGTTTGCGTCGGACGCAACTACCGCGAGCACGCGGCAGAACTCGGCAACGAGCCACCGAAAGAGCCGCTCATCTTCCTCAAAGCGCCCTCCTCTTTGATCGGTCCTGAGGAGACGATCCGCATTCCGCCCCAATCCGAACGCGTCGACTTCGAAGGCGAGCTGGCTATCGTTGTCGGCCGCCGTGCTTACCAGATCGGTCAGGACGAACCCGTCGCCTCGTACATCCGTGGATACACGATCGTCAACGACGTGACCGCGCGCGACCTCCAGAAAACCGACGGGCAATGGT
>JAFAMZ010000086.1 GCA_019232935.1 Silvibacterium sp. | reverse complement strand
GTACATCCGACCTGTCACCAAAATGAGGTTCTGCTATAGGGTGTGCGCTCATCAGTAGCGAAAATCCCCCCGGGGGTGCCAATTCGGCAAATTGCTCAGCTTTACGACGGGCCCTGATCTTTTTTCGAGGCTGCTCAAGGCTGATTGCGACAAAAAACAGAAGAGGTTAGTGGTTGACGGAGTGAGAGATCGAAATGTAACTCCAACACGATCTTACCTGAGCATATACAGTCGGGCAACCGGAATGAGTACTTTATGTCGCACTGTCGTTACCAAAATGGAAGGCGAGGTTCAAATCCCAATCCTACGGGAATTTGATTCCCGGCAGCCCGTCTTTCAGACAAAACGAGTACACAACGCGATACTCCATTCAATTCCCGCGTCCTCGTTATCACAATCTTGTATCAACATTGTCTTCGCAATTTCGTCGCCGGATCATGCACGCATGCGCATGTTATCCTGCTGCTGAAATGCAACTTAATATCGTTCGATCATGTGCGGCGTTGCCTGCTACGGAGTCGCGCAACCCATCAATATGAACCCCGCAGAATCAGTTCTGGCATGTTAAATCGAAAATTTTTTCTGCTCGCACTGTCGTTTCTGACAGCATTCACAGCGCCCACCTGCGCCCAGGATCAATCCACGGGAGGTATCCAACCCGGAAACACTCAGGGTCCCTACAATCCGGTAGATTGCACCGACCCCATGATGGCTGGCTCTCCGCAGTGTGCCCAGCAGAACCAGGGGCGCGAATTCAATCTGCCGGGAGGTAATCCGAATGTCTCACCGGGAACGCTGCCGACCGGACAGATCCCGGGGAACATGGTTTACCGTGACAACGGAACCCTCGCCCCTCAATTTCCCAACCAGAACCAGGCGCTGCGTACCGTCCTTCCTCCCGAGCCACTCACCGAATTTCAGAAATTCGTGGCCTCAAGCACCAGCCAGGTCCTGCCGGTTTTTGGGGCCGATCTGTTCCGTTATGTGCCTTCAACCTTCGCTCCACTCGATATGACTCCAGTGCCGCCCGATTACGTGATCGGGCCCGGCGACGAACTTCGCGTCCGTGTCTGGGGACAGGTGAATTTCAATGCGGATCTGCGGGTCGATCGGGAGGGCGAAATCTACCTGCCCCAGGTTGGCAATATCCACGTGGCAGGACTTCCTTTTTCCGGCGTGGATGGCCAATTAAGGAAAGCTATCGGTCGGGTCTACAGAAATTTCGACCTGACCGCGAACATAGGCCAGATTCGAGCCATTCAGATTTACCTTGCGGGGCGGGCGCGCCGTGCCGGAGTTTTCACCGTCAGTTCGCTCAGCACCCTGGTCGATGCTCTCTTCGCCAGCGGCGGCCCGTCGGTCGACGGCTCGATGCGCCATATCCAATTGAAGCGCGAGGGCCAGGTCGTCACCGAATTCGATCTCTATGCCCTTCTGATCCGCGGAGATAAATCCAAAGACGTCAAGCTTCTGAATGGCGATGTGATCTTCATCCCTTCGGTCGGTCCGCAGGTGGCGGTCACGGGAAGCGTCAAGACTCCGGCGATTTATGAAATGACAGCGGGAGAATCCATCGGCAACGCTGTCACCGATGCGGGCGGGCCGTCCACTCTTGCCTCTGGTGCTCGGGTCTCGGTGCAGCGCATTGCCGACCATCGCGACCAGCAGGCAATGGAAGTTGCCATGGATGCCGGGGGCCTTGCCACTCCGCTGTCCGGCGGAGATATTCTGCGCGTCCTTGCCGTAATACCAAGATTTCAGAAGACTGTCACTCTTCGCGGAAATACAGCGAATCCTGGCCACTTTGCATGGCATGAAGGAATGCGCCTGAGCGACCTGATCCCGGACCGCGATTCGCTTTTGAGCCGCGATTACTGGTGGAAGAGGGCACAACTGGGATTTCCGTCTCCTGAATTCGAGCCGGTGCCGGCGTTTTCGACCATGCGCCAGCCGCTAAATCCGGTGGAGATTCCGAAAAGGCAGTTTCAGCCGCCGCAGCAACCCTACGGCCCGAACGTGCCCGGCTATCCCAATGCGCCTCTTTCGCAGCAATATCCGCCGACTCAGCAGTATCCAACGCAGCAGCAGCCGGTGCAGCAATATCCAGACCAGACCGGGCAGCAGAACTACGATTACAGCAACTATCCATATCCTCCACCGGTTTACGATCCGAATTACCCCAACTCCCAGGCGAATCCGTATTATCCCTACCCGCAGGCTGTACAGCGAGCGGCCAATTCTTCTCTTGCTGCGCAGCAGGCGCAAATGCAGACGCAGAACATCTCGCAGCAGGGCGAGAAAACCGATGTCCGCATCAGCGCTCCGGAGATCGACTGGGACTATGCCGTCATCGAGCGGCTGGACCACGACACGCTGAAGACTTCGCTCATACCCTTCGATCTGGGCAAGCTGGTGATGCAACACGACCAGTCGCAGAACCTGGAGCTGCAGCCGGGGGACGTGGTGAGTGTCTTCTCGCAGGGTGATATCCACGTTCCGCTCGCGCAGCAGACCAAGTATGTGCGTCTCGAGGGAGAGTTCGTTCACTCCGGCATCTACAGCGTCCATCCGGGTGAAGGATTGCGGGACCTGGTGCAGCGTGCAGGCGGTCTTACTTCGAATGCGTACCTGTTCGGATCGGAGTTCACCCGTGAGTCGACGCGCCTGATCCAGCAGGCGAGGATCGACGAGTACGTTCAGAACCTCGAGTTGCAGATTACGCGAGGGACCCTTGGCGTGGCTGCGTCTCCTGTTTCCAATGCGCAGGATGTTGCTTCGGGCGCGCAAGCACAGGCCAGCGGGCGGGAACTGATCGCGCGCCTGCGCCAGATCCGCGCGACCGGCCGGATCGTTCTCGAATTTAACACCGACGGCAGCGGCCAGCAGGTGGTTCCCGATCTTCCCCTTGAGGATGGCGATCGCTTTATCGTGCCTCCCGTGCCGTCCACAATAAACGTTGTCGGGGCGGTCTACGACCAGAATTCCTTCCTGTATCAGAAGGAACGACCGAGCGGAGCCTATCTGCATCTTGCCGGAGGCCCAAACCGTAACGCCGACAAGAAGCACTCGTTTATCATCCGCGCAGATGGCTCCGTTGTGAGTTGGAGTGCCGCCAACGGCCTTTGGGGCAACACCTTCGAGCAACTCAAGATGTTTCCCGGAGACACCATCGTGGTCCCTGAGAAAGGCTTCCAGGTCTCGGGTTTGCGCAGCGTGATCGAATGGTCGCAGCTGTTCTCGCAATTCGCTCTCGGAGCCGCTTCGCTGGCTGTGATCGCCAAGCAGTAGCGCCTGATTACTCTGGCGGCTGCCTATCCGGCTTCCGAAGCCGCCATTTGGTTCGCGTGTAAGCCATGCGGAATCCCGTGCGCTCCGCGTTGCGCTGTGACTGGCTGCCCGCCTCGGCGACCATCATGGCCAGATCGCAGCCATGTTCAAAGGCGTACCGCATGCGCGCCTGCAGCAGAGCAGCCTGCAATCCGCGACGGCGCATTTCCGGCACAGTCGCCGCCCCTCCGAAAAGGGCGACGCCCTCGTGAAGGCACAGCACTCCGGCAGCGCTGGGTTTACCGTCCAGTTCAGCCAAAAAGCATACGCTTTCTTCACGGGCGGCGCTCAGGGATCCGAAAGCCTCGAGGAAGCCTTGAAATTCCGGATGATCGTGCGCCCACCCGCGCGCGTAAACACCGGCCCAGAGGGAAGCCTCATCTGAATCGATCACGCGGACCTTGGTTGCAGAGGCGGCCGCACGCTGGGGGGGCTCGAGCGGTTGATACAGAACGCTGCTGATCTCGATGGGACGGTAGCCGCGCACGCATAGAAGATCCAGCGCCGCGACTCCAGCCAGCGGACACACCTCGTGCATGACAGCTGCTCCGCGGTCGACGAAGAAGCGCTCGATCCGGGCCATCGACTCCGGACCTGGCTCTTCGAATATGCCGAGCCCGAAACTCTGTGTCACGGGAGAGTCAATGCCGTCGAAGACGGCGTACGCGCCCGCGCACTCGATCCATGCCGCTCCGCTTGCCGGATCGAGCCGTGCCCGCGCCTCGGCGAAGCCCCGGCAGGCATTTCCTTCGGCGCGTTCGAGCCGCCGCGCGAGCTGAAGGTCGGCAAAGAGCATCCGAGTCACCTCATTTCGATGTAAAGGTCGAAGCCGGCAGCTTGTCCTTGTTAAAGAGGTTGGCGTCGGTCCAGCTTGTGCATCCGTAGCGGACGAATTTGGGATGAGATACGCCAGCGGCCTCAACCAACACAGTCGATCCCTCGATCTTCCCCTTAGCGGGCACGAAGTAGCCGTCCTCGCCGGCGATTTCGAATCCCGCGGCAGATCCGTCGCTCGTCAGCCCGCTCGCGTGATCGAACCATACCCGCATCGAGGAGCCCTCAATGGTCGCCTCCCGATACAGAGGCCCGGAGTACTCAAGGCCGCTCTCGCCGTAAACTATGGCCCGTGCGGCCAGGGCCAGTCTCGCGCTCACGGTCTGTTTATCCGGGGGATGCACGTTGTCCTTTGTGCCGATGTCCAGCGTAACCGCCATAGCAGTATGAGCCACCGCCAGCGTTCGCCGCTGTGCGTCGCGGATAATGCCCCACCCCTCACCCGGCGATTCGAAATTGGAAATCTGCACGAATAGAAACGGAAAATCGCCTTGCCCCCACGCGCTGCGCCAGTCGGCGATCAGCGCCGGCAGCTCCTTGAGGTAGAGCGGCGCGCGCTCGGGGTTGCTGTTCGTTTCTCCCTGATACCAGATCACGCCCTTGATGGTGTAACGCGTCTCGGGCGCTATCATGCCGTTGTAAAGCGCCGCCGGCTCGAAAGACTTTGGGTCAGGATGCCAGTGCTGCTGCGGAGGTGGCTGATGCGCCGCCTCTGCGGCGTCGCGCTCCCGCTTTTCCCTGGCGCGAATCAGGTCCTCGTCGGCCAGGTTCTGAGCGAAGAGTGCGCGCGACCGGAAGAGGGGCATCAGGCCCTCGTCTGACGAGATCCCCATCAGGCTGATCCATGCCTCGACAGGCGTGCCGCCCCAGGTGGTGTCGATCAGCCCGACGGGCACCTTCTCCTTCTGGTTGATCTCCCGCCCGAAGAAGTACGCTACGGCAGAAAAATCAGAAGCTGTCTGCGGATTGCATTCCGTCCAAGTGGCTGAGATGTCGTTCAGCGGAAACTCCGCGGTCGCATGCTCGAGTCGTAATAGCCGCACCGTCGGGAGCGTCGCATGGGCGATTTCCTCGGGCCCGTTCTTGATGGCAGCATTGCCCGGAAAGCCATTCAGCGGCATCTCCATGTTGGACTGACCTGAGGCCACCCAGACATCCCCGACCAGAAGATCGGAGATCGTTATTCCTGTTCCGTCGCTGCTGCCCGTTGCGGTCAGCGTGTAGGGCCCGCCGGCCTTTTCGGACATAAGCCACAAACTCCACTTGCCGAGGTCGTCGGCTGCGGCGTTTCGCGTCTGGTCGTGAAAGCGCACCGTGACGGTCTCGCCGGGGTCGGCCCAGCCCCAGATGTGAATCGGAGCATCGCGCTGCAGAACGGCATGATCACTCAGCAGATGCGGCAGTTTTAGCTCAGCGCGCGCGATTCCTGTTGCAATAAAGGCGGATAAAGCAAAAACAGAACACAGTGTTGCCCGGAGTCTCATCTTGATCCTGAAAACCTCTCGCGGTTGTGATTTTTGAAACGCATCCACGATATCAGGCTCCTGGTGCGTCCCGGCGCATGAACAATTGCAGACCTCTCATGGTAACTTCGCCCTATGCCCCTGAAACAAAGAGCTATTCTTGCTGCCGCCCTCACTGTCTTCACTTCATTCTGCTTCGCGCAGACGCCGCAGGCTCAACAGCCTGCCGCGTCGACGGTGCAAGACCGTCTCGCGCGCCTGATGTCCGCCGGAACCGGCGCGTGGACCACCGACCAGCTTGCCAATATGGAGCGGCTGCGCGACGCGGCACTCACCGATCCCTACGCGCTGAACGAACTGCGCCATCTGACCGACAACATCGGACCGCGCATCTCCGGATCGCCCCAGGCGCAGGCCGCGGTGGATTATGTTGCCGCCGAGATGCGCGCGCTGGGCGCAGAAGTGCAGCTTGAAAAGACCACTGTCCCGCACTGGGTTCGCGGTGAGGAGACGGCGGCCCTCACGGCGTGGCCGGGCCAGGCCTCGGCCACAACCCAGAAGATCGTCCTCACTGCTCTCGGCGGTAGCGTGGCCACCCCGCCGGAAGGGCTCACCGCACTTGTAATCGTGGTGAACAACTTCGATGAGGCGCGAAAACTCCCCGCCGGAGCCGCGAAAGGCAAGATCCTGCTCTTTAACGAAATCTTCGACAAGCGCCTCGCCGCGCAGGGCCACGGACTCGCGGCCTACGGAAAGGCCGTAGCCTATCGCGGCGGAGGCCCGAGCGTCGCATCTTCCCTTGGAGCTGCAGCCGTCCTCGTGCGCTCGGTAGGCGGAGCTGATTATCGCCTGCCCCACACCGGAGCCACTTTCTATGCGCCTGGCGTTACGAAAATACCGGCTGCAGCCGTGACCGCCGAAGACGCCGACCTGATTGCCAGTCTCACAAAGCAGGGTCCGGTCACGATGCACCTGACCCTCACGCCGCAGACCCTGCCGCCCGTCCCGAGTTACAACGTCATCGCCGACTGGAAGGGAAGCGAGCATCCCGAACAGGTCGTCGTCGTGTCCGGTCATCTCGATTCTTGGGACCTCGGCACCGGAGCAATCGACGACGGAGCGGGCATCGTCGTTTCGATGGAAGCCATCCAGCTTCTCAAGCAGCTTGGCCTTCGCCCCAAACGCACTGTGCGCTTCATTGCATGGATGGACGAAGAGCAGGGCGGCTCCGGCTCGCAGACCTATGCACAGGAGCACGCGGCTGAAATGGCTAATCACATCGGCGCTCTTGAGTCGGATCTGGGCGCCGATCATCCCGATGGCGTGACCTATGCCGGCCCTGCTGCGCTCGGAGACTATTTGCGGCCGGTCGCGCAGATTCTCGATGCCATAGGAGCATCGACGCTCACGCGCGGCGAAGAGGCCGGCGAGGATATCAGCTTTCTCAAAGGCGTTCCCGGATTCACTCCCACACAGGACAGCCGCTTCTACTTCAACTATCACCACACCGCAGCCGATACCTTCGACAAAGTCGATCCGCAATACCTCGGCGAAAACGCGGCTGTTATGGCTGTTATCGCCTATGCGCTGGCCGATGCGTCGACGGCCGCGCCCCGCTGATCGATGAGACAAAAAGGCCGTGGCTCCCCCTGCAATGCCTTAGACTACCTTCTACCATGATGCGAATTGCCGTGCGGACTGCGCACCTCGTTGTTCTGACTGCCTGCCTCTCTCCCGTAATCCTCTGCGCGCAGGACGCCGCCCCCGATGACGCTAAGACCAACGTCATTGCTACAGCCCACGAACAGCCTGTGCGGACGAAGCACGCCATGGTGGTCAGCGTGCACCATCTGGCGACGGATGCAGGTGTCGAAATCCTGAAGCAGGGAGGCAACGCAACCGATGCAGCCGTTGCCACTGGCTTCGCATTGGCCGTTGTTCATCCCGTTGCGGGAAATATCGGCGGCGGCGGCTTCATGCTGGTGCGCTTTGCGGCAGGGAACTCCACGTTCATTGACTATCGCGAGCGTGCCCCGCTGGCGGCGACGGCAAACATGTATCTCGATGCAAAGGGCAATGTGATTGCCGACGCCAGCATCACGGGTTACAAGGCCATCGGCGTTCCCGGCTCAGTTGCCGGGATGGTCTACGCGGAGAAGAAGTATGGCAAGCTGACGCTGCCGAGAGTGATGGCTCCGGCGATCAGGCTCGCGAGCCGGGGCTATGTGCTGACCGACGAAGAAGCCGCCGAACTGCACGATGAGACGCTGAATATGTTTCCCGAGTCGAAGCGCATCTTTCAGCGCGACGGGAATTTCTACAAAGCCGGTGAGACATTCAAGCAGCCGGACCTTGCCTCCACGCTTCGCACGATCGCCGCCGATCCTGACGACTTCTATCACGGGCGCATCGCCAAACAGCTCGCTGCAGACATGCAGAAGAACGGCGGCCTTATCACCGCCGAAGACCTCGCGCGTTACTCCGTCAAGGAACGCGAGCCCGTCACCGGAACCTACAAGGACTACACCATAATCAGCGCGCCCCCACCCTCGTCAGGCGGAGTGGCGCTGATGGAGGCACTCAACATCCTCGAAGGCTACAACCTCAGCCGCTGGAAGGATCGCACTTCCGACGAGATGCACCTCATCGTCGAAGCCTACCGCCGCGCCTTCATGGACCGCAGCGACTATCTCGGCGACCCCGACTACGTGAAGATCCCCGTCGACCAACTCATCGACAAGAAGTACGCAGCCGCATGGCGCACCAGCATCGCCGCTGAGTCCGCTACGCCGTCAAAAGATCTGAAGCGGCCCGCAGGATTCGTGCCTCCTCCGCCGACCATGAGCGACGTTCGTCACGAATCGACTCAGACAACGCACTACTCTGTCGTCGATGCCGACGGTAACGCAGTCGCCGTCACCACTACCCTGAACAACAACTTCGGCTCAGGCGTTACGGCAACCGGCCTCGGCTTCGTGCTCAATGATGAGATGGACGACTTCGCGTCGAAGCTTGGCGTTCCCAACATGTACGGACTCATCCAGGGTCCCGCCAACACCATCGCTCCCGGCAAGCGCCCGCTCTCTGCCATGACGCCGACCATCGTCCTCCAGGACAACAAGCTGCGCTTGGTTCTTGGCTCGCCCGGCGGGGGCCGCATCATTACTACTGTTGCCAATATCTTCTTGAGCGCCGCTGATGAGGGTCTCAACATTCAGGAAGCGGTCGATGCGCCACGCTTTCACCATCAGTACCTGCCGGACATCCTCTACCTGGAGCCCGGTTTTTCGGATTCGACGATCGAGGGTCTGCGTGCGCTTGGATATGAGCTTAAGATCGGCGGCCACTGGAGCGATGGAGAGTGCATCGCGGTAGATTCTGCAACGGGAGAGTTGGAGGGAGGGCAGGACCACCGCCACCACTTCGGGAAGGCGGGAGGATACTAGGGAGATCACCTGAATGGTGTCACGGGTGATGACCAGCTATGCAGTGAAAATCATTCAAGGCTCCGGATTTCTTCAGGAATTCTCGGCGATCCGAATGACTCATCTTGGCCATATCTACACCTCGATAGGCACACTTGAAAAACTGTTCTACCAGAACAGCGCAGTCGCCTGCCGTCGATGAGCCGGGAAAACTTACGTTGAGATTCCCGTCGCACCCTTACCTTCGATATGCTGAAACAACCCCCCAGTTGTGTCAGAATCAGCTTTCAAGCTATGGCCGCGCAAAATTCCATAATCGACGACCCGAAACTGCGGGACCTCCTCGTTTTTCACAACGTCGCGCGTGCCCTCACCTCCTCCCTCGATCGCGACGCCATCCTTCGCGCCATCATGCAACAGATGGAGCAGTTCTTTAAACCCGAAACATGGTCGCTCCTCCTCCTGGACGAACCCCGGAAAGAACTTTATTATGCCGTCGCCGTTGGCCAGACCGAAGGTGACCTCGCCAGTGTGCGAGTGCCGGTGGGCAAGGGACTCGCCGGCTGGGTTGCAGCGCACGGCGAGAGCCTCATCGTTCCCGAGGCCAGTCAGGATCCTCGCTTCGACGCCAACTTCTCCGGCGGTCGCAATGAATCCGGACGCCCAACGCGGATCCGCTCGGCCATCTGCATGCCGCTTCGCTCCAGGCTTCGCACCCTAGGTGTCATCGAGCTGCTCAACTGCCGGCTCGACACGCTGAGCGACTACACCATCTCTTTTCTGCACGTACTCTGCGACTATGCCGCAATCGCCATCGAAAACGCCCGCGCGATGGAGCGCATTCAGGAACTCACCATTACCGACGAAACTACCGGGCTCTTCAACGTCCGCCACCTCTACCGCCAGCTCGAAACCGAGATCGAGCGCTCGCGCCGCTTCAAATCACAGTTCAGCCTCATCTTCATCGACCTGGATTACTTCAAGAGCATCAACGACGAATACGGCCACCTCATCGGAAGCCGTGTTCTTGCCGAAGTCGGTCAGGGCCTCAAGGCGATGGTGCGGGAGGTCGATTCGGTTTATCGCTATGGTGGAGACGAGTTCATCGTGCTTCTGCCGGAGACTCCTAAGATGGGGGCGCGCAAGACCGCTGAGCATCTGCTCGCCACTCTCCGCTCCATGCGCTTTGCCAAAACCGATGGCTTGCGGCTCGAAGTCCGTGCCAGTTTTGGAGTCGCAACCTATCCCGACGACGGAAGCTCCGTCCATGAGATTATCCGCGCCGCAGACACCATGATGTATCTCGTCAAGGGTTCTACAAAAAACAACGTGGCAGTGGCTGGCATGGGCATGGTCGGCTGACCTATCCGCCTCCAACAGCGGTCCGGGCATTCTTGTTCTCTCTTGCCCTTGGATTCACGCCGAACGCCCACACGTCGAGGTTCACCTCTCGCGGCGAAAGAACCTCCACAAGCGCGTACTCGCCAATAAGCAGCGGCTCTTTTGGCGTTATTTTCATCCACCTTCCGCCGGGCAATATCTGCTTGCTCGTTTCAATTACGTCCTCTGAATGCCCCGGCTGCGCAAGCTGGGCGATTTCCCTGGCCAGAATCGTCCGCAGGTTGCGGTTGCTGGTCACCCGTAGAATCACGTAGCGGCTCTCCGGTGAGCTATGGGAATTCTTGTCCTTCATAGCCGAGCTTGCGCCATGCGTATCGACCGTCAAAGCACTTTGCGCCGCTTCCTCGTGCGTAGCTGGCGACGACGCATCCAGGCTCACGTAAAACACCGGGTCGTTCACATGAAACTGGACTGCCGCGCTCGCGCCCTCAATCCGCACCGCCTCCCTGGCTCCCGACTGCGAAACGATATTCGCTCGCACAATGCTGTGTTCCGTCGCGCGGTTCAAATCGCCGTTCGCCTGCAGCACATGCACCAGCTCGGGCTGATCCTGATATGTATCGAAGCCCCAGACACCGGTCTCGTCCGGTAGCCGCAGCCCCGGCGCTACTAACGGAATCCGCGCCGCCTCCGCATCGCGCTCTGCCCGCTCCTCGGCGTCGAGCTTCGCCGCCTCACTTAGTCCCGGATCGTTCGGATTTCCCGCAGCATCACTCCCCGCGCTCGCACCGGGCTGATGGTCATGGTTCCACTTAGCCGTAGCCGGCCAGTCGATCAGGGCCATGGGAATTTCTTCCCACTCGTCTCGCTCCGCGCTGTAAAAGCGGACACGATCCCCGGTCACCTCGTATTTGGTAATGACCTGATAGCTGCCGTCTTTCAGTACCAGCCGCTGCCGATTCGGTGCCTGCCCCATTGCAGAAAGGATCGCAGCTAACAACACAATAGTGCCGAGGAACACCAACCGGCAGCGAAGATAAAAGCAGCGAAAAGAGCGCATGGCAACCCTGATCAAAGCGCCTTACAAATCAATCCTAAATCTCGGCGCCTCCTTTGCCCTCATTGCTCCTCGCGGTGAAAAGGAATCTATCGAAACTGGCTCACATCCATATTGAGCCGGTATTCTTCAGGATGCGCCATCATCTCGTCCCAGGTGACCTCACGCCCAAGGTGGGCGGCCATCTGTCCCAGCATCGCGCTCCGAGCGCTCTCCACGCCCTCTGCCGTTTGGTTGTGAAACTTCCCTGACACGATGCTTGCGACGAATCCCCGCTCCTTTTCAGGATCCGCCTGCGCCAGGTTGTCGGTAAATGCGCCATTCGCTGCGAACTGAGCGGAGCCGGCGGCCTGAGGCTGCGAGTTGTCAGTCCAGGTCCACGCCTTCTCGCCCACTATCCGCAGGGCGCCGGAATACGGCGCTTCTGCAATTCCCTGCGATCCGAAAACTCGCTCCGATACATCGAACCATCCTGTCGTCCCGAATTGGGTGGAGGAGAAGCTCACATGCACATCGCCGGGATAAGTAAACACCACCTGGTAGTTGTCCCAGCAATCGCCGAAGTGTGTGACGACATTTCGGCCGCCGGTTGCAACGGCCTTAATCGGGTGCGCCCCCAGAATCCAGTTGCATATATCAATCACATGAATATTCTGCTCGACCAGAATGTCCCCAGAGAGTACCCGATCCCATAGCCAGTTCCGCAGCCGGATTTCGTCATGAGACATTGTTGCCGGCCGCTCGGGGTACACCGATGCAGGCGCATTATAGTGAGCAGCAATCGACACAACTTTGCCCAGATCACCGTTATGAATCCGCTGCACGATCTCCACAAACGGCGGCGCGCTGCGAATCTGAAAGCCGACCTCGAGACTCACCTTGCCTTCGGCCTTTTTTCCAATCCCAAGCGCTCTCTTCGTCTGCCCCACATCAACGCCCATCGGTTTTTCGCAGTAGGCATGCTTGCCCGCGCCGACCACCGCCTCCAGATGCTCCACATGAAACCACGGAGGTGTAGAAATCTGCACGGCGTCCACTTCCTTAGCGGCGGCCACCTCCTCAAACGCCTTGTACCCGCGAAACATCATCTTCGAATCAACGCCCGCGTACCCCAGCGTCCCTGCAAGCTCGTCGAAGTGCGCCTTACCCTTCTCCAGCTGATCGGGAAATATATCCGCGAGCGCGACAATCCGGGCGCCGGCATTCTTGGCAAAGGAGGTTGCAACAGAAGTCCCGCGATTGCCGCATCCTAGCAGCGCGATGCGCACCGCAGAGTTCGCCTCGTACGCGAAGGCCGTTTTTGATTTCAGGAGCAGAAGCCCCGAGGCCGCAGCCGACCCGCTGATGAAGTTTCTGCGATCCAAAAGTACGACCTCCCTTAGCCGTTCTCGTTCTGTACCCGGGAAAGAACGCCTTCCAGATACACCTTTTCTTTCCTCACATCCTCAATCTGCCGCGGACCGGAGATCTCCCGTTCAATCGTGATCGCCCCCGTGTAGCCGAGCTGGTGCAGGCGAGTGAACACCGCCAGAAAATCTACTCTCCCTGTACCGATCAGCACCTCCTCTCCCAGTTTCATCGGATCCGTCGGCCACTTGCCATCCTTGGCGTGCACGCTTTTCACATGCGGCCCGATAATCTCCACCGCATCCACGGGATTGGCTTTCCCATACAGAATCAGGTTCGCTGTATCCAGGCCCACTCCGAGATTCGGACGGTTCACATCCTCGATCGCGCGCTTCATCGTCGTGGGCGTCTCCTGCCCCGTCTCCATCAGAAAATCCTGCCCGTTCCCTGCACAGTGGTCTGCTACCGTGCGAATCGCATCGACCACTTCCCCATACAGCGGGTCGCGCGGGTTCTCGGGAATAAACCCGCAATGCGTCTGCACTCTCCCGATCCCGAGCAGCTTTGCGAAATTCGACGTCTGTTTCAGCGCGTCGATCCTCGCCGCCCGTGTTGCCGGAGGCACCAGCCCGATCGTCGACGGCCCGTTGAGAAAATCCCACACCAGCCGCCCCGGGCCGACCACCTCGGCGCTCGTCGCCGTCACGCCATATTTCTCCAGATATCCCCGAATCTCATTCGCAAGTTGCGCATTGAACTTCCCAATATACCCATCGAGTGATAGAAAGCACGTTGGCAGCCCCAGTTCCTTTACGCGCGCTATCGCTGCCTCCGCGCCCGACGCCGGCTGAATCATCAGCCCCAAAGCCATCGGCCGCTGCGCGTCGGCTCGCGAAACCCGCTCGGTCGCGTCTGAATCGACCCGACCCAGCCCGGCAGCCCGCACCAACCCACCACTCTGAGCAATGGCCGCAGTCACAGCCGCTTTCAGAAATGTCCTTCGTCGCATTCGTTCACACCCTCACCGGAACTTCAACGCCCAACCAGTGCCCGGTGTCCTATGTCTCTACGAAAATACATCCCTTCGAAATGAATTCTCCCCATCGCTTCATACGCGCTGTCGAGCGCTTCCCGAAGCGATTCCCCGGTCGCCGTCACAGCCAGAACCCGGCCCCCGCTGGTCACGTAGCCGCCATCCACCAGCGACGTCCCCGCGTGGAAAACTTCCACGCCCGGAACCCGCGCTGCCTCATTCAACCCGCTGATTGCGTTACCCGTCGTATAACTCCCCGGATATCCTGCCGACGCTGCGACCACGCACGCTGATGCGCCCGGTTTCCACCGCATCTCTGTCTCGCTGAGCCGCCCCTCAACGCACGATTCCACCGCATCCACCAGTTCGCTCTCCAGACGAACCAGAATCGCCTGCGTCTCGGGATCGCCAAACCGGGTGTTGTACTCGAGCACCATCGGACCCTTGGCCGTCATCATCAGTCCGCAATACAGCACGCCCACAAACGGCGCATCCTCCGCGGCAATACCCTCAACGGTCGGCTGCGCGATGTGATGCACCACCCACTCGCGCATCTTTTCATCGAGAATCGAATCGGTCGTGTAGACACCCATCCCGCCGGTGTTCG
>JAFAMZ010000361.1 GCA_019232935.1 Silvibacterium sp. | reverse complement strand
AAGCATCCCGCGGCGGTGAGACTGTGGAAAGGGCCGCTCGCGCGAGGCGCTACGTGCCGCACAACACGCGGGCACGTGTGCCGCGGGCGCGCCGCACGTGCCTCCTCGCGCGGGTGCTGGTGCCTGTCTCTAATGTGAACAAGCCCTTCTATGGTGAATCAGAAGTCAAGCCCTGTTTGAGATATAAATTTCGTCATGCAAAGTAATGCTCCTTACCCGTCGTCTGCGGCCAGTCTGCGTGGTCGCCTGCTACGACCAGACGCAGACTGGCCGCAGACGACCTGTGATTCGCACGTTGCGACGCTGATGACCTACACCATTTGCAGCTTGGCATGTCAATGTCACTCAGGTCAGGGTGTTTGTTGACCGGTCAGTGCCGGGTCGACCTTCTATCCGTGCCGGCCTGGCAGGCCGGTCACCTCATGCCGCATGCGCGAAGCGCTGGCGCCACCCTGTTACCGACGCGCCCCATCTAGGTACACGGTCACCCGCAATGGGTAACCCGAGCGTGTTTCGGGCGCGTTGACCTTTACATGCTGTCGCTGCATCTTATATGTTTCAGGCCCTCGCGATCTTAGCCCTCAGCCGACTTGAGGATCGCGCCCTCAGGGATCTCGCCGTGCTCGAGAAAGCGCCACAGTGCGATCGCGAGACGCCGTGCGAGCGCCACGATACCTATGCGCCGCAGCCGCTTGCCGGCACCGGCAAAGCGCTCGTTGAACCAGTGGCTAAGCTGGCTGCCGGGCTGCAGCCGCAGCCAGCTCCAGGCGAGCTCAACCATCAGCCAGCGGCATCGTTTGTTGCCCGCCTTGCTGATACCCTGTTCAACCTCGCTGGTGCCACTGGCATACGGCGTGGGCGTCAGGCCCAGGCAACCGGCCAGTTCCCGGCGGTTGTGAAACTGTCGCCAGCCGAACAGTTCCCTGACCAGGGTCCACGCGCTCCCTGCACCGATGCCCGCGAGCTGGGCCAGCAACGCCATACCGGGGTGCGCGCCGCTGCGCACCTCCCGGTTCTGTTGCACTTCGAGCGTGCGGATCTGCTGGCGCACGAGCGCGAGCCGCTCACATTCACGCGCGATCTCGGCGCGCAGGCCAGGCGCCAGCAGCTCGCGCTGCCGAGCCCACCAGTGCGTCCAGATGCGGCCGCCGACATAGCTGACGCGCAGGTTGTGCAGCACCAGCAGGGAGCGGATCCGGTTCGTGTGCGCGGTACGCTCCTGCCGCAGGCGTTCGAGCTCGCGGTGCAGGCGCCGGTCGTCTTCCTGCTCGGGAGTAGGGATGCGCGCGACCGCCCACACGCGGCGTTCACCACCGTAATAGCGCATCAGCATCGACAGCAGCTTGTCGCTGTCAAGCCGGTCCGTCTTCGCGCGACGGGCACGCCGGTTCACCTCGATACTGGCCGAATCCACCACGAGATTGACGATGCCCTGTTCCGTCAGCCAGCGGTGAAGCCAGAAGCCGTCGCGACCCGCCTCATAGCAGCTGTAGATCGGCGCGTCGGCACCGAGATGGCAGCGCACCTTGGCGTTCGCGATGGCAGTGAGAACCGCCGTGGTGTCACCTGCCGTAACCGTGCAGTGGCTGGGCGCACGCTGGCCATCACCCAGCGAGAGCTTCCAGTTCTTCTCACCCAGTTCAAAGGCCATGTACAGGTGGCCAGCTGCCGTCGTATTCTGCCCACGGAGGGCTGTGTCAGGCGTATTCATTTGCGTGCTCCTTCGGAGAAAACGAGTGTGCAACTCCGTTTTACTCCGGTCGGGCTTCTGTCACTGCCCTCCCACATAGCATCTAGTCGACCAGAGAAGATGGCGAAATGAGGTCCACCATCGGACTTTCTGCTACGCCCATGCGAAGCAGTACAAGCGGATGAAGAAGGCGCTGCCCACGCTGCACTCGCGGGTTGGGCGGGTGATGCATGACGTGGAGCGAACGCTCGACTCAGGCGCCGACATAGGACGCGGCGCGCTAACGGAATTGAACGGTCGCACCAGGCAGATCCCCCCGCAAAAGCAGAAGGACAGGAGCAAGCTGTACGCCTTGCATACGGTGGAAGTTGAGTGCCTGGCCAAGGTGCAGAGCGTGCACGCCGTAAAGGGCTCGTCATCGGAGCGCGCTCGATGCCGGGCAATCCGTATGACGGCCATATGCTGGCCGAGGCGCTGGAGCAGGCGAGCGACGTGAAGCGGGAAGTGGTCGTCGTTGATCGCAACTACAAGGGTGTCGTCGTCGATGGCTGGGCGAACGTTGCGAGACCGAAATTGACTACCACGAACGTTGCTGATACTGCGATGCGGTTGACGTATTTCGCAGTTACCTCATTTTTGATGGTGCCGCTAAGAACTGGCGAAGTTGATAGGAGTGCAAAATCACCTTCAGGGACATGTCTGTCCGCAACCCGGCGAAGCCGGCCGTCAGAGCGCGCTTGCTGATCGGGATTGGTGCGACCCAGATACCCCAACTATAAATTGATGTTTAGCATGCTGATTGCGACAAGCCGTCGCAACGGATGCCGAATATTTTGAGCGGATGTTTCTTCTGTGAAAGGTTACCGAAAGACGCGTGGGTTCGAATTTCAGTCCGTCCGGTGGGTGCCTGCCACAATGAGGACATGAACCAGATCGAGTTGAATCTTGACCTGGCGAACCAGCGCGCCCGTTTGCATTTCGACGACCGGACAACTTCCGGAAGCTGATTGATGCGGTCGTAATGACTCATGGTACAGATACGCTGGAAGAAACGGCCTACTTCTTGAATCTCGTGATCAAAAGCGATAAGGCCGTCGTCATGACCGGCGCTATGCGCGCGCCCGGTTCACTGGGTGCGGACAGTCCAGTGAACCTGTACGAAGCGGTCGAAGTCGCGGCGGCTCCCCAGTCGAAAGGGCGAGGGGTCATGGTCGTGATGAACGACCAGATTCACTACGCGCGGGATGTCACCAAGCAGAACAGCATGCGGCTGGATGCCTTTCAATCGCCTGATCGTGGGCCGGCGGGTCTCGTGGCCGAAGGACACGTCGTGCTCTTCGCGAAGCCGACATCGAGGTACGGTTCGCAGTCGCAGTTCGGCCTGTCGGATCTTCCAGATGAATTGCCGCCGGTGGTGATCATTTACGCTTATGCGAACATGGGACGCGAAGCGATCGATGCCGCGGTTCAGCCGGGTGTGAAGGGTATCGTCATCGCAGGGGTGGAGAACGGCAAGGTTCAGCACGTGGACAGCGCGGTGCGCCAGCAGCTATCCGACGGATCGCTGGTTCGCGTGATGCGTGAATGGTGCAAGCCCTTCCCCGGGTTCTATCTCTACGTTCCGACGCGCGAGCAGATGCCGCCCAAGGTGCGGGCTTTCATGGACTTTCTTGTTGAAAAGCGTGCTCAACTTGCGTTGAAGAGCCAGCAGAGAATACGCGGTACGGCCACATCCAATTATCAGCAAGGGTAACGGGTGATGCGGTAGGCCCTTTAATGTCTACATTTAGGTCTAGTGTAGCCGTCAGAGTTCAGCGTCTCGGATGTCTCAAGTGGGTCCCACAAAGGACAGTGAGCTTTCTACTAAGGAGGTCGCGTTTCTGTTGGGATTTCCAGAGAGCGCTAGTTGGGAAGGTTTGGCATGAGCCAGCGTCCCGATTCCCCCGTGGCGCCGCGCGCTTTGACTCAGTGCAGCGTGCGAGACTGCCCCGGCATGTCCTTATGCTCGGGCGTGTCCTCTTCGTACTCGAGGAACTCATCGGGTATTTGCGGCGCGACGTCCGCGGCCGGGTGTGTCGCCTCGGGCGCGGCGGGCACGTCCACATGTTGCGCGCCCATCACAGCACCTGCGCCGGGCGCGC
>JAFAMZ010000314.1 GCA_019232935.1 Silvibacterium sp. | reverse complement strand
GTTCAGCCCGGACGATCCCGCCCTGCAGGAATTCAAACGCTCCATTTTGAGAATCCTGGGAGAGATTCACGCCCGCCGGGAACCGAGCCTCAACCAGAGCGATCCTCGCCCCGAAAAGGCCCGTCCCCGCCCTCTGCTCGTGATTCTCAAAGGCGGACCAAAGGGATCCGCGGGGCAATAAGTAATTTGGCCGACTCCGGATCAGCCACCAACCTTCCGGTGCCCCATCCGTCGCGCGCCGGAGTCCCCACGGACAGGTCTTCGCCTGGGAACCCCTTCCCATGCAGGCCCCCACTCTCCCGCGCAAACCAGCCAAAGACCTTCGGGTGCCCCATCCTTCGCGCCGCTTTTAGCGCGAAGGGTGGGAATTACGAACTCAAACAGTCCGTCCTTTGCCGCCTTTGGACTGTCCACTCCGGCTCTATCTCCACCGTTCCCACTTCACCGGTGGCATAGTGATTGAAACTGCTCCATCGATAATCCTCCGGACGTGTCACCAGGCCGCGTCTCACTGGGTTGCGATGGATGTAGCGCATCTTCTCCACCCGTTTCTCCTTAGAGGTGACGTTGAAGTCGTAGTAGCGCTTCTGCCAGAATTGTTTCTCGGCTGAAGGCTTGAGCTCCCGCGAAGTCAGCTGCTTGAAGATTTGGAGAAAGGTCGCAAGCGTGTCTTCGACGGGTTCGTCGGTGAGAAGATGAACATGTTCCGGCATCAGAACATAGGCGGCAATGCGGAGACCTTGTCTTGTGCGCGTCTCCTCGAGAATCCGTTCGGTAATGTCTTTGGCAGTGCTGGTTTCAAGGAAAGGCTGACGACGATAACAACTGAAAGTGATGAAGTGAAAGTGTTGCGTCTGCTGATAGCGTTTGAGACCGGGAGGCATGGCTATTGAGGAGTCTATCTTCCCACCCTTCGCGCAAACAGCCGCGCGAAGGATGGGGCACCCAAGCATCTCCGGCCTGCCGATGATCGAGACCTGGGGAATCCCGCTTTTGAGGTAGGGTGAGTATGAACAAAGCCATTATTGCGGTTACAGCGATGCTGATCATGTGCTGTGTTGGCTTTGCTGCGTTACCTGGAACACTTCATGGCGCGGTAACGGACCTGGAAGGAGCTGCCATAGGCGGAGCGCAAGTAATAATTCGTGCTGATGCCTCTGGGCAGATGGGGGCTCCCGATCAAGCCCTTGTCCAGCTATCAACGGACAAGAGCGGGCAATTTAGCCCCCGGCTGCAACCTGGCTTTTACGATCTGTGCGTAATGGCCAATGCATTCACACCACAGTGTCAGAAGACACTCGTAAGACCCGGGGCAAACGTCGCGGTGGTGATACGTCTGAAGTCAGATGATCTTGTCAGGAATGCCATTGGAGACAAGTTTCAGTAGGAACAGAGGTATTGCCTAAGCCACTAGATATGAATCACTAACGAAATCTATCGGGCTCTCCCCCAGCCCCCTATCCCTGTGTAAAGTGAACCGGCGACAGCGACCTCAGCCGCTCCGCCGCGCTCTCCGGAGTGATATCGCGCTGCGGCATTCCGAGCATCTCAAAGCCCACCATGAACTTGCGCACTGTCGCCGAGCGTAGCAGCGGCGGATAGTAATGCGCGTGGAAATGCCACTCCGGATGCGCCACTCCATCGGTCGGGCTCTGGTGAAACCCCATCGTATAGGGAAAGCTGGTCTCGAAGAGGTTGTCGTACCGGGTGGTGGCCTGCCTCAGAATGTCCGCCAGAGACGTTTTCTCCGCGTCCTCGAACTCAGCCAACGATCCCATGTGCCGCCTGGCCAGCAGCAGCGTCTCGAACGGCCAAACCGCCCACCACGGAACCACCACCGTGAAGTGCTCGTTCTCGCAAACGATGCGCGTTTGCTCCTTATGCTCGACCGCGAGATAGTCGCAGAGCAGGCATGACTTCTTCTCGGCCTGGTACGCGGTGAGAGACTCCAGTTCCTGGGCGGGCTCGTCGGGAATGTGCTCGGTCGACCAGATCTGGCAATGCGGATGAGGGTTGCTCGCGCCCATCATGGCTCCACGGTTCTCGAATATCTGCACGTAGCGCAGTTCCGACTGGCTGCCCAGCTCCGCATACTGATCCGCCCAGGCATCGACGACCACACGGACCTCCTCCTGCGTCATGCGCGGGATGGTCAGGCTGTGATCCGGATGGAAGCAGACCACCCGGCACACTCCGCGCTCCCGCTCGGAGTGCAGCAGCGGCGAAGCATCGGGGGGTGGCTCCGGCGAATCCGGCAGGAGTGCCGCATAGTCGTTGTCGAAGATGAATACGCTTTCATAACGAGGCGTAATATGTCCGCCGGCGCGCTTGTTGCCCGGGCAGAGATAACACTCCGGATCGTAGTGAACGCCGGAGAAACCCGACGACTTGTCGACCTCGCCCTGCCACGGACGCTGGGTGCGATGCGGTGAAACCAGCACCCACTGACGGCGCAGCGGATTGTATCGGCGGTGGGGAAACTGCGAGGATGGCTGCTCGGATGATGACACGACGTTCCTTTCAGGCCGTGGGCTTGAGCGGGGGCGGGGCGACTGCGAGGTACTCGCGGGCAAATCGCTCGGAGTACTGTTCCAGCAGCAGGCGTACTCGCTCGTGATCGGCGGAGCGAACGATGAGGCCGGCGTGATGATGCTTCTTCATGCGGTAGACGATCTCCGGCTCACTGAACATTGACGTATCGGGCTCGGACGTCTTTGCCAGGCAGAGCACGCTGCCGGCGTGCTCCTCGCGGGTGCGGGGTAGCGTATACGGCAGGCCGCGCAGGGCGTTGATTTCTACCCGGGCCCACTCCGCCCAGAGATTCAGTCCCGTCGCATGCTCGATCACGTCGGCGATGAAAGCTCCTCCGACGCGTGCCGCGACTTCAAGGAAGTAGAAGCCGCCGTCGGCCCACTGGATGTACTCGGCGTGCGTAACACCGCGAACCAGGCCCATCGCGGGAACAAGCCGGGAGTTGATCGCAGTCAGTTCGCGCGCGTCCGGCGAGTTCCGGTCGATGATGCGTGTCGTAAAGACGCCGCCTTCATGCATCACCTGCATGGGAGGCTTGCCATACTGGCTTACTGCAGTGAAGATGACCTCCCGGTCCGCCGTAATGGAGTCGACATGAAAGATGTCACCCGGAATGAATCGCTCGAGCAGGTAATAGCTTTGGCGGTCGCCCAGCTCATCGAGGCTGCGCCATAGGTGTTCGGGCTCGTGAATCTTGCGGATGCCGATGGCAGAGGCTTCGGCGCGGGGTTTGAGCACCCAGGGAGCCGGCACGGCGGCCATGTACGCACGCAAATCGTCGTAGTTGAGGACGGGAGTGAACTCGGGGACCAGAGCGCCGGCTCGGGATGCCTCGAAGCGCATGGCGAGCTTATCGCGAAAATGGGAGGTGGTGGTGCGACCCATCCCGGGAACACGCAAGTGCTCGCGCAACGAAGCGATGGTTTCCATGTCGAACTCATCAAGTGCGACGAGGCGCTCGAATTTGCGGCTGCGGGCAAGGTATGTCACTGTATTGGTGATCTGTTCGAGGGTCAGCCCCTCAGGCATGTAGACCTCTTCTGTGAGGGCGTCATGCGGCCAGTCGGCCTGCCGGTGTTTTTCGACTGTGAGCAGGAGCAGGCGACAGCCCATGTCTGCGCACTGCCGCATGAACCGCTGACCTTTTTCGTAAGTTGTGAGGCAAAGAATCCACTCGCCGTTCTCACGCCCCATAATCGAATCCATGAACACCCGCGCACACACCCGGCGTGAATCGCGGGACCTTTCGTTGACGTTAGTTCTACCATAAGCTGGAATTGCTCAAGATTCGATGAGTTCTCCGGCCCACTCACCGCTTTCAAGCCTGCTATCCGCAGAAGCTGTCGTCGCGCTTTATGACAGGCTGACGAGGCTATGGCACCAGCCGAGAAAAGATCGCGAACGGGAGCCGGAATACAAAGGTCCATTCGCGGAAGCAGTGGCTGAACTCCACCTGGCGAATTTCGAGTTGTGGCATGTTGAGGACCAGGCTCGCTCCCCTCGGGCCTCCGACCGGGAGATCGCAGAACTGAAGCGCGCGATCGACCACACAAACCAGCGCCGAAACGATCTGATGGAACGCTGCGACTCGATTCTCCTGTCGGCTCTCGAAGGAGTGGGACTGCCGAATCCCGAAGCGGAGCTGCATTCCGAGTCGCCGGGACTGATGCTGGACCGGTTGTCGATTCTGGCTCTGAAGATTTATCACACGGGCGAAGAAATCGATCGGCCGAATGCACCCGAGGGCCACGCCGACCGCAATCGCGAGAGATTCGCAATGCTGGAAATGCAACGGGCAGACCTGGCCGGCTGCCTGGACCAGCTCTGGCGCCAGGTGATTGCGGGGGAACGGCGATTCAAGATCTATCGCCAATTCAAGATGTACAACGATGCCAGTCTTAATCCGGCGGTGTATTCGCAAGCCAAGGAGGTAGGGTCTGGGGAGGGCTGTTGACGCGGGAGCGTCTTGTGGGTATAACTTCGTCGGTAACAGGACTTCCACTATAACCACGGAAACCTATAAACGGCCTCGATCGGGGCCCGAAGGAATCGCCTGAATGCCAGACTCACGCCCGGAAAGCGCAAAGGCGAAGCAGCCGCGCATTGCGGCAGGCAAATTGCCACCTGCCGCAGACTATGCTCATCAGCAGTCAGTCACACAATTTCAAACTGCCGTGCAACTCATGCAGGAAGGCAAGTTCGAGAGGGCGAGAACGCTGTTCGAAAAGCTGATCGAGAATGGGTCTCCCGATCTGCTGGAGCGGTCGCGTGTGTACGTGATGGTATGTAGCCGGCACGCCAAGAAGGCTGCGCTGGAGTTTGCCAGCCCGGAGGAGCAGTACGACTATGCCATCTCCCTGCTGAACACGGGGCATTATGAAGATGCGCGCGACCAGTTTGACGGTTTGCTACGGGCTAATCCGGATGCCGATTACGCGCACTACGGGTTGGCAGTCCTGAACAGCATCACCGGACAAGCAGAAGAATGTCTCGATCATCTGTCGCGCGCGATTAACCTGAACCCGCTTAACCGTATCCAGGCGCGAAGCGATAGCGATTACAATGATATGGCAGATGATCCGCGATTCACGGAACTGCTATATCCCGAAACTTAATGCCAGCGTAATTCTCCGATTCAGTGCTCCGGAACCGCAGCGCGATACACTCTGGAGTGAACCTGGTTATGAACTCAGTTGTGACCATCCCCCAGAGCGCTCCCTCCGGACTGCGCGTGGTAGCGATGGGTGGGGGAACGGGTCTCTCCACTCTGCTCCGCGGCCTGAAGCAGTATGTGCCCTCAGTCGGTGGACCGCACGCCGGCTCGTGCGAGGACGTTCCTTGCATTATCAGCCACCTGGCCGCGGTGGTCACCGTCACCGACGATGGCGGATCGAGCGGAAGGCTGCGGAAAGACTTCAACATGCTGCCTCCGGGAGACCTCCGTAATTGCATGGTCGCGCTCTCGGAGGATGAGCACCTGATCTCGCAGCTCTTCCGGCATCGCTTCCACAGCGGTGGAGAGTTGGCCGGGCATAATTTCGGAAACCTCTTCGTTGCCGCGCTCACGGAGATGACGGGCGACTTCGGGCGAGCGATCCGGTTGGCCGCTGAGGTGCTGGCGACACGCGGACACATCTATCCGGCGACGTTCTCGAACGTGACCCTGACCGCGCGCATGGTGGACGGCTCGGAAGTCCGCGGCGAGACGAACATCACCAAAAGCCGGGTACCGATCGCCGAATTGAAGCTGGATCCTCCGGAAGCAGAACCCTTGCCCGAAACGCTGGAGGCGATCCGTCAGGCCGACCTGATCACGATCGGTCCGGGATCTCTCTATACTAGCCTGATCACGAACCTCCTCGTCTGCGGTATTCCCGAGGCCCTGGCTTCGGCGCGCGGGACCCGGGTGTATGTGGCCAACCTTATGACCCAGGCCAACGAAAGCCTTCACCTGACGGCTTCCCAGCATATCGAGCGGATACTTGCTCACGTAAAAGACAAGATTGGGGATACCCGGACACCGTTTTTCGATTATGCGCTGGTGAATACCGCACCCGTTCCGGAAACGGTGCGGCAGCGGTATGCCGCCGAGTGCTCCGAGGTGATCGCGGCGGATGTGGAGCGGATCGAGGCGATGGGGATCCGGTGCATCACAGGCGATTTCGCAGCGCAGGGGAATGTGGTCCGTCACGCTTCAGACAGGGTAGCGGCCACGCTCTTGTCAGTTGCGATGAGAAAGCGAGATCACCCGGCCCCTTTCCCCCCTGATCTGATTCCGACTTTCTGATCATTTATTTGGATAGAAAGCCGTTAACTCGATTATTCGACAGGGACAACGAGTTTCAAGCGCAGAAGTGATCGGATTGTGGCGCTTTCCACCGAGCCGGAACCGTCCGGGACGCCGGTGTGCGATGAGTCTCCGCACCCGATACAATCAGATTTTCATCGCATGGCTTATCAGGTTTTAGCTCGCAAGTATCGACCCCAGCGTTTTTCAGACGTCGCCGGGCAGGACCACGTTACACGCACGCTGCTGAATGCCCTCTCACAGGGGCGTATAGCGCACGGCTATATCTTTTCCGGACACCGCGGCATAGGTAAGACAACCATCGCCCGTATACTGGCCATGGCGCTGAACTGCCGTACCGAATCAGGGTCGGAACAGAGGCCTACGTCCGAGCCTTGCGGTGTATGCGATTCGTGCACGGAGATTCGTGCCGGCAACTCCGTCGACGTTATCGAGATCGACGCTGCGACGAATCGCGGCATCGACGAAATGCGCGAGCTTCGCGATGCCGCGCGTTACAGGCCTGCACGAGACAAATACAAGATTTACATCCTCGATGAAGCGCACCAGATCACGGATGCGGCTTTCAACGCGATGCTGAAGACGCTCGAAGAGCCTCCCGAGCACGTCGTCTTTATGATGGCGACGACGCAGCAAGAGGACATTCCACAAACCATCCGTTCGCGGTGTCAACACTTCAGCTTCCACGCGGTAAAGTTCGACGACATTCTCGCGCAGCTGCGCCAGGTCGCCGATAGGGAGCAGATTGCCGCGGAAGATTCCGCGCTGGCTCTGCTTGCAGAAGCCGGTGACGGATCGATGCGCGATGCGCTTTCCATCATGGACCAGGCGATTGCGTCGGCTCCGGTCCAGAATGGCCAGCCAAAGCTCGAAGCGGAGCAGATTCGCGAGCTGATGGGCACGGTCCCGAACACGGTTTTTGAACGGCTGCTGGAATCCATCGGCGAGGGCCAGACAGCAGCGGTGATTGAAGAACTGAACCGGCTGCTGAATGCGGGGAACAGTCCTGCGCAACTGGCGCGGCAGTTCGTCCGTTATCTGCGAAACGCGCTGATGGCGAAAGTCTCAGGTGAGAATTCGCAACTTTTGCAGATCTCTCCCGACGAGCGGGCACGGGCGGCTCGATCGGCGGTGCTGTTTTCCGAGGAAGACCTGACTCGCTTCCTCCAGGTCATGCTGCGCACGTTTGATGAGCTGAACTACCGGCAGGAGCAGCGCTTTCATCTGGAATTAGGCTTGATCAAGCTCGTGCACCTCGAGCGGCTGCTGCCCGTTGAGGATTTGCTGAGCAGACTGCTAGGCGCGCCTGTAGGGAACACCGGCTCCGGCAGCGGCGGGGCGCCGCCGAGGAGCACATCTGCGCACAACCAGCGCCCCTCGGTCGGTTCAAATCTATCTTCTTCGAGCGGGGCGGTCACCGGACAAGCTGCCGCGCCGGCATTTTCTCCCTTCGAGTCGGACCCGAACAGAAAAGCCTCGTCCGCAACGGCAAGCGCCGGCCCTACTCTTTCACCGGCAGCGCGGGCGCTTTCTCCGATCGAAGTCACAGCGCGATCCGTGGAAGCCGAAGCGATCAAGGCTCCAGTCGCGGCTGTCGCAGAAACCGCGCCGGAGACCACTTCAGGTGCGCTGGCGCTTGCGCCCGAACCGGCGATGAGTTCGCCGGAGAGCGGGACCACCACTCTGGACCATGCTCGTGATGCGGTATGCGAAGCTCTTGAGCGTGAAGGACACAACACCGCCTCTGTTCTTCTGCATGCAGGCGCCTGGCGGGAGACCGGCGGAGTCATCGAAGTGGAAGTGGGCATCAAAAGAACCATGCTCGGGCTCACAATGAATCCCGAAGCGGAGAAGATCTGCCGGGACGCGATGCGCTCGATCGGCGAGACGCGCAAGCTGGTGGTGCTTCCCGGCGAGAACGGCGGTGGAAGTCAAAAACCTGCGGCAAAGGTGCCCGCGCAGGGCAGCATTCAGGCTGCAGCGCTAGAGAACCCGCTGGTGAAGCACGCCCAGGAATTGTTTAAGGCAGAGGTGCGC
>JAFAMZ010000263.1 GCA_019232935.1 Silvibacterium sp. | reverse complement strand
ATGCCTGCGCTTGCTACTCCGGGAAGAGACTGCAGTCTGCGGACGAACTCGTCGTTGAATTCGTTGATTGAAGCCTGGGTTGCGTACCTCTTCACCGGAAGCCCGTAGGCGGCGACCAGCGTGTGATCGGGCTTGAATCCCAGGTCGACTTGGCGCATCTTCTCGAAGCTGCGCAGCAACAAGCCTGACGCGGCGAGAAGGACCAGAGCGACGGCAATCTCCGTGACAACCAGGGCCGAACGGAGCCATGCATGCCCGGCTCCTGCTGTGCCGGTGCGGCCGCCTTCCTTCAGGGTGTCGTTCACGCTGGTGCGAATGGCAGCAAAGGCCGGCGCCAGACCGCAGATCGCTCCGGTGAGCAGAGCCAGGCCGAGAGCGAAGGCAACTACCACCCAATCGATGCCGATCTCGTCGACCCGGGGCAATGTTTCCGGAAGCAGACTCGCGCCAACGCGAAGCGCGGCAGCAGCCAGGGCGAGCCCCAGAATGCCTCCTGTAATGCTCAGCACGAGGCTCTCGAGCACGGCCTGCCGGAGCAATGCCCCGGCATTTGCTCCCAGAGCCATCCGGACTGCCACTTCCCTACGCCGCCGAATTGCACGAACCAGCAGCAATCCAGCGAGATTGGCGCAGGCGATCAGCAGGACCACGACAACTGCCAGGAACAGCGTCCGGATGAGCGGCCGCGCCTGTTCTGTGGTCTCTTCGTGGAGCGGGCGCACCACCGGATGGATCGTGAGTCCAGCCAGAAAGGCCGGAAAATTCCGCATCGTCTCGGCTGCGACCCGGCTGGCATCGGCGGCGGCCTGGGCGGGAGTGACGCCCGGCTTCAGACGTCCGACCATCTGCCAGCTCCAGTTCGCCGAGCCTTGCGGGGAGAGCTCCTGCTCAGTGAAGCTCATCGGGACCCAGAGTTCGGTGTGGTTCAGATGGCCAGGCACAAGCGGAAACTCGAAGTTCCGCGGCATGACGCCGATTACCACGAAAGGCTTGCGGTCGAGGAGAATCTTTTGCCCGATGATGTTCGGGTCGCCGTGGAAGCGGCTCTGCCATGTGGCGTAACTGAGCACAACCACCTGCTGCTTCTGGTCGTCCTCTTGCTGCGTGAAAAAGCGGCCAAGCAGGGGCTCGACGGCGAGAGCAGGATAAAGGCCGCCAGTCATTCGCGTGGAGTTTACGGTGGCGGGCTCGCCGATGCCGGAAAGCTCAAACCCGGCCTGCTGATATCCGCCCAGGCTGGTGAAGCTGTGCGTGTCGCGCGTGTAATTGCGAATGTCCTGGACAGTAACGCCGGCTTCCCCGCTGCCCCCGATGTCCGCGCCCTGAATGATGTCGGAGAGGACGACGAGGCGGTCGGGCTGCGGAAATGGCAGGGGGCGCAACAATACACTCTCGACGATGGAGAAGATGGTGGTCGTGGCGCCGATCCCCAAGGCGAGCATCAGAATGGCAGTTGCGGTGAATCCGGGCGATTTCAGCAGATGGCGAACGGCGATCTTCAGGTCGCGGACAAGAGACATCGTGAGCTCCCGGCGAAAGAATTTAATAAGGGGTGAACTGCAACTTTGTCACCACAGGTACGGATTCCAGCAAGCGATTGTTCCTGCGTGAATTGAGGAGCGTGGCGGGCATCGGTACCCGGCAGTGCGTGAACCGAAAGCGGACGCGGCTGTCCGGCGGCGGACAATCGCGATTTGACGCTACGCGGGGGTCTTCTTCAGGCGGATCGGGAGGGAAGCGACGCTGCTCCCGGTGGCGCGGAATACGGCATTCGCAATTGCCGGAGCGATCACGATGATCGGAGTTTCGCCGGCCCCCGCCGAGGCCAGGTCGGGACGGTCGATGAGATGAACTTCCATCTCAGGCACGTCAGCGAAGCGCGGGACGAGGTATTCGCCAAAGGATCCGTTCAGGATTTTGCCGTTTTCGAAACCGATCTCTTCGCGCAGGGCCGCGCCCAGTCCCATCGTGATCGCGCCCTGCACCTGCGAAAGCAGATTCGCGGGGTTGAGGATGGCGCCGCATTCGTAAGCCTGGCAGATGCGGCTTACCTTCAGCGTGCCGTTCGGCCTGTCGAGGGCGATCTCTGCGCAGGCAGCAACATAAGAGCCCTTTTCGACTCCGCAGGCGAGACCGATTGCAGCGTCTTTCTGCTTCGAGCGCTCGGGCCAGCGAAACTCTGTCGCGGCTTTTTGCAGCACGGCGCGAAGTCGGGGGTCCTCGAGGTGGGCGAGCCGGAACTCGAGCGGATCGGCGCCGGCGGCTGCGGCCAGCTCGTCCATAAAGACTTCGCGCGCGAAGTTATTGGCTGTGGCGGCTAATCCGCGATAGGAACCGTGACGCAGCGGCGGCTTCGAGGGGATGAAACGGCAATCCTTCTTTGCGATGGAGTACGGCGCGTCGACGGCGTTGGGGCCCGAGTTGATGTTGACGAAGTGCCATGCCGTGATTCTGCCGTGCTCATCCAGACTGGCCTCGGCCTCGATGACCGCGGCCGGGCGGAAGTAGGCCCACGTGAATTCTTCCTGGCGCGACCAGCGCAGCGATACGGGCCTGCCTGCGGCTTTCGCCAGACGGGCTGCTTCGATGGCACATTCGCCCGTGTGCTTGCCGCCGAAGGCCCCGCCGAAATCGGGAATGATGACGCGAACGCTGTCGTCGGAGAGGTGAAAGGCGCGGGCGAGCTCGTTATGCACGCCGAAGGGATTCTGTGACCCCGTCCACACGGTGAGCTTGCCGCCAGTCCATTCCGCTACGGCGGCTCGAGGCTCGAGCGGCGCATGCTGAATGTAAGGCACGAAGTAGGAGCGGTGAAGCGACTTTGCAGCAGGCACATCGGCGAAGGGATTCGCAGGGACGCCGCCCTCCGCATTGCTTCTGAGATAGCCGATCAGATCGGAGCTGGACGGATGCGGGTCGGCAGAGTCCGCCCACTTCGCCGTGGCAGACAGCGCCTCCAGCGCTTTGGACGCGTTGGAACTGTTGGCAGCCGCGACACCAACAAACTGCTCGTCCTGTATCACGATGACGTCTTTGATCGCTTTCGCCGGAGCCGCATCAATCGCGGTGAGCCTCGCACCGTAAGAAGGCGGTCGAAGCACCTTACCGTACAGCATTCCCGGGCGGGTAATGTCCGACGGATACTCATGCTTCCCGGTGACAATTGCTCGCGCATTCGGACGCAGAGCGGGCGTGCCGAGCACTTTCCAATCTCTTACCTGGGTCAGCTCGATTCCTGACGGAATGGCCTGCTGGAATTGCCTTGCGGCTTCTGCGCTTCGCGCCAGGTCGGCGTAGGACAGCACGCGGGCATTGGCATGAACGACGCGCCCATCGCGCACTTCAAGAGAAGCGGGCTGCAGCGACCACTGTGCACAGGCGTAGCTGATAAGCAGGTTCCTGGCGGCCGCCGCTCCCTGGCGCACCGCGGGAACAGTGCGCGGAGTGGTCCCGCTGCCCGCCGTCATGCCGTCATCGGGAACAAGGCTGGTATCGGCGAGGATGAGCTCCACGCTTCCAACCGGCACGCGCAGCTCTTCGGCTGCCGCTTGCGTGATCTCTGTCCGCGCCCCTTGGCCGCCTTCGACCTTGCCGCACAGCACCGTGATGCTGCCGTCGGTTCCCAGGTGAATGCGTGCGGCGAGATTGCGCGCCCCTGTTCCGAGAAAGCCTCCCCGGCTGCGCTGCCCGCTCTCCTGTGCATCGCCGCTCAGCGCGGAGACAGCCAGCATGAGGCCTCCACCGAGCAGTTTGGCAAAGGAGCGTCGCGTGAGGCCGAAATCGTAGGGAACGATCTCTGCGACCGAAGCCAGACCGGCGACTTCCCTTTCGGACTTCATGCGCGCCTCTTTTCAATTTGCGTCAGCGCCTCCGCGCGGCGGACTGCGGCACGGTATTTCATGTAGCTTCCGCAGCGACAAATATGACGGTCGAGTTCAGCGAAAATCTGCTGTTCGGTGGCATCAGGATTCTGGCGCGTAACACCGAGAACGCTCATGATCATGCCGGCGGTGCAGTAGCCGCATTGGAATGCGCCTTCGGCGAGGAACGCTTCCTGTATAGGATGAAGGCGGCCATTCTGCTCCAGCCCCTCGATGGTGAGCACGGATTTGCCCTTGACTGAACCGATAGGCGTGAGACAGGACGCCTCCGGCTCGCCATCGATAAGCACGGTGCAGGCGCGGCAGGCGCCTTCCCCGCATCCGAATTTTGTCCCAGTGAGATGCAGGTCTTCGCGAAGGACCTCGAGCAGCGGCCGGGCCGGATCGGTGACAACAGCCAGGGGCTTACCGTTCAGCGTGAAGCTGACATGGGCATCCATAAACAGGGGCGAAGGCGATCTCATAACAACGATGAACCCGCGCCGACAGCAGAGTCAAACGGTTACAGCCAGTTCCGTCCAATTGACCCCTGTACAATTTCCATCATGAAGCTAGGCGACCTGGCGCTCGCCCTCGGGGCCGATGTTCACGGAGATGGCGACGCCGAGATCACCGGAGTGGCCGGGATCGAAGAAGCCGCCCCCGGGGACGTCACCTTCGTGGCGAATCCGCGCTACTCCGCGCTGGCGCGAACCACCAATGCCGGCGCGGTGCTGGTCACTCCGGACTTCCCGGAGATCGCCACGCCAACGCTGCGGACTTCGAATCCTTACCTGGCCTTCGCCAAGGCAGTGCAGATTTTCTACCGCGAGCCGGTCTACGCCCCGGGCGTTCATCCATCGGCTGCCATTCACCCCAGTGCGAAGATCGGCAAAGAATCCCATATCGGAGCCTTCGTCGTTGTCAGCGAAGGCGTCACCATCGGCAACCACGCCACGCTATTGCCGCACGTGGTGATTTATCCGCACGCGACCATCGGACACCACTTCTATGCTCACGCCCACTCCGTCGTCCGGGAGCACTGCCGCGTGGGCAACCATGTGGTGCTTCAGAACGGCGTTGTGGTCGGCTGCGACGGCTTCGGTTTCGCCAAAGACGACGAGGGGGTCTGGCACAAAATCCTTCAGTCCGGGCCTGCAATCGTCGAAGACAACGTCGAGATTCAGGCCAACTCGACCGTCGACCGCGCCAGCGTGGGTGAAACGCGGATCGCGCCCGGCGTCAAGATCGACAATCTGGTGCAGGTGGGCCATGGATCGAAGGTGGGCGCCAACACCCTGCTCTGCGCGCAGGTCGGGCTTGCCGGTTCGTCGGAAATCGGCAAAAATGCCATTCTCGCCGGCCAGGCGGGCGTCGCCGGGCACTGCAAACTGGGCGATGGGGTCATTATGACGGCGCAGTCAGGCGTCTCCCATGACGTACCGGAGGGCAAGATCATCAGCGGGTCGCCCGCATTCGACAACAAACAGTGGCTCAAAGCCACCGCAATCTTTAACCGTCTGCCGGACATCATTAAACAGTTGCAGCGAAAACAAAGACCAGAGCAGACTTAACCCCAAAAATTTCAACCTCAAAGCGAACAAACCTGCCTTACTTTGCATCTGAGCAAATTTATGCGAAACGAAACAGAGAATGAAACGCGCAACGGATTATCTCCGGCACTTGCCGAGCCGATTCGCGTCCTGTTGCTCGACGACCAGCCGGATAACCTTCTCTTGCGGTCGACCATTCTTCGCAAGCACGGCTACCTGGCAGAAACGGCCTCGACGATCGAAGAAGCGGTTACCCTCCTCGACCAGATCGATATCGCCGTGCTCGATTACCACCTCGGCGCCGGACAGTTCGGCACCGAGGTCGCCGCGCAGCTCCGCGAGCGTCGCCCCGAGGTCCCTATCATCATCCTCTCGGCCACGCTGGAGCATCGTTTCGGCGGTGTCGAAGACATGCACCTGCTAAAGGGCTACAGCTCGGTCGATGACCTTGTGAATGCCCTGCGCTCCTTTGAAGCCAAGCTGCGCGGCAAGC
>JAFAMZ010000238.1 GCA_019232935.1 Silvibacterium sp. | reverse complement strand
TGGCGACAGAATTCTTCAGGAATTGGCGAACCGCTTCCGGCGCTTTCTCCGCAGTTACGACCTCATCGGTCGCTGCGGTGAGGACGAGTTTTTAATCGCCCTCCCGGGCTGTACATCGGACCAGGCAGGAAAGATGGCAATCCGGCTCAAGCAAACCGTATTGCAGAAGCCGTTTCAGACCGGGCGTGACATGGTCACGCTGACGGGCAGTATAGGGATCGCGCAAAGCAAAGGACGCTCACCCCTGGTGGTCCTGCGCGAAGCAGAGCAGGCGTTGCGTGATGCAAAGGCAAGCGGACGCAATGCAATCCGCGAGTATTCCACGGTGAGTCCGGTGCAGCCCCGCAGGTACCCCCAGGTCGAAAAGCGAGTGGAACGGATCCTGATGCCTTTTCCGACAGAGCGCAAATAGTCCGGTCTTCCATCGCCTTAATGCCGGAAGAGCAGTTCGCTGTTACCTCACAAAGTTGACTATCAGGCTTTTCCGATTCGATCTTCGCATTTGTTGTTTGATTGGGAGTGCGGGCTATAAACACACCCATCACAAATAAGTTTCGCCGGCGCTTGGATAAATATCAGACGGGTTATCCCCCTGATAAAGCACTCAGAAAACGCTTGACTGCGCTTAGTTTGCGGCTCATGATGAGGGCCAAAGATAGGCAGAAACAAAAACGACAACTATCGGACTGCGGAGCAAGTAAATAGTGGGAAAAGACCGCAGACAAGCCTGGATGAGAGTCGGACGAACGGCAAATAGAGTAAATAGTCAAGACAAGACGGCACGGCGCAATGTAACCTCGCGGAGGTCCCACTATGAAGTGCAAGGTCTCAACCATTCTGTTGTTTCTGCTTACGGTTCCGGTCAGCAGACTTGCAGCAGAGCAACTTATTCCCGCCGGCTCTCTGGTGTCGTGTGTCTTGGCAGAGCCCAAGCTTTCCTCGAAGACTGCTAACATCGGCGACCCGGTGATGTGCAAAGTGAGCCACGTGGAGTTATATGGACGGTCTACTTTGCCATATGGCAGCTACCTGGTCGGCAGATTCGAAGACTACAAGGATCCGGGCCATTTCGTGGGCAAGGGGTGGATGGAGCTGAAATTTGATCACATGGTGATTCAACCGGACACGGTTATCCCGGTTGAGGCTCGAGTGGTGGCCGTGCCCGGGTATAACGTAGATCGCTATGGCCGCATTCTTGGCAAAGGGCACACTACTCGCGACATTATCGAGTGGTCCATTCCGATCTTGTGGCCTATCGACCTTCTCAACTTACCGCGCCGCGGGCCCAGACCCACTCTGAAGGAAGAGACACGCCTGACGCTGAAGCTCATGGATGACATCGGAATTCCGAACCATCCGCAGGAGCAGTATCCAGACGATACGCCGAGACTGCAGCATCGCCCATCGGCATATCAGCCCTCCGATTATCAGCAACCTGCACCACAGCCAATTCAGCAGCCGGTCTATGCGCAGCAGCCAGTAGTGTATGTGCAGGCTCCCCCAGCGGTCTACTATGTAGCTCCGCCTCCGATGCCGGTTTACTACTACACGCCTCCGCCGGCCCCTATGATGAGGGCTTCGATTCCTTACTGGGGGTATATCTCACCTTATTGATGGAATTCCTGGGTGGGAGATCATAGACATGTTGCCGATGTCTTGCCTCCTGCCTTGAACTATTTTGGCTCTCCATTTGTTCTCGTTCTCTTTGACTTAGCTAGTTCGCGAGTAAATGGCTCGAGAGCGGTTGGCTGTAAATGCACACCGGCGCCCCTAGGCTCCACATCACATCAGGGCTTAAAGACGAGCCGCCGTCCCTTGCCCGGAGCCGTCCAGGCCGATTCGACGTCGCTAAGCGGAACCACCTGAGTAGGAATCTCAAAGGGTGATTTCGCGCCAAGCGCCAGAAATTCTCCCACGCCCTTCGTGATCTCCTGAAGGGAGGCACTGCCGAATCCGCTGCCCAGGAGTTCAATCGCGGAGCTACGCAAGGTAGCCGCGGCAAGCGAGATCCTCGTGCCTGCCGATTCGCCGATCTGCACATAGCGGGTGCGGTGCGAGTCGTGTGAAAGACCTCTTTGCGCCACTGCCGCTAGCAGCGCTTCGGCAGGAGGTCCCCAGAGATAATCGAGCACCACGTCAATCTTCGATTCGCTGAGGTGCTTGCGAAATTCGTCGATCAGCGTATCGCGATCTTGTTCCAGCGCAATCGTTGTATCGGCCCCAAGCGCACGGGCTCGGGCAAGGCCTTCGGGGTTGCGTCCGGCCGCGACGACGCGCGCTGCTCCGAGGCGGCGTGCGACCTGGACGGCGAGATGCCCGGCGATTCCCGTTGCTCCCAGAACGAGGACACTCTCCCCGGCGTTGAACCCGGCACGGCGCAGCGCCACCCAGGAGGACATGCCGGGGTTCATCATGGCCGAGACCATCACGTCGTCAACAGAGTCGGGCAGCGGAAAAGTCAGCCAAGGCTCAGTGACGGCCCGCTCGGCGAAGGTCCCGTAAGGCGGTCGCATCACTCCGAAATAGACGCGGCTGCCATCCGGCAGACGGCCGACGCCGTCGACCCCGGCAACAAAGGGAAGCTGGCCGGTGCTTCCGTAATGGGTTCCGGCGGCCAGAGCGCGCACGATCGGATGCAAAGCGGCGGCGTTGATTCTAACTGCCAGACCGTCCTTTACCGAAACAGGATCGGGAAATTCGGCATAGCGGGGCGGGCGATTGAAGGCTTCGACAACGGCGGCTTTCATGGCATCTCCTGGAAGGGTAGATTATCAGCGGACCAGCAGCTGCGGGATCAAAGCTTCTCCGGATCACCACTGCTCTTACCGGTATTGTCGACCGCGATCGTGCGGACAAATTCCTGCAGCAACTCGGGAGCGCTGCGCGTAGCGCAATCGCCAATTGCAGGATGTGCGGCAGCCCACTCGTCAAGCATCGTCAACACGATCAGTTCGGCCGGCTGAGGTTCGCCGCTGGCATTCCACCTCCTGAGCGTGTTTGAGAGCAGGACCGACGGTTTCACGGTAATGACCTCTTCGGTTTCCGGCTGCGCGCAATTTTCTGCGGCCGAGACCACCAGGTATTCGCGGCACCGCAAGGGGCGGGTCGCATGAATGCTGCAACTTTCCTCTTCCAGGAATGGGCACGGAATGCCGAGCGCGAAGTAGCGGAGCCCCGAGCGAATGCGTGCGTTCTTTGTCTAAGAAGATATCTTTGGCAGCGTCCTCTGCGGCATCGCGAAGTTCGGCTGCGACGCCGCTCTCCTCGATGCGCTCGGCGGCGGCCCGAAAGCGGGCACGAAGCACTTCCCTTCTTTCGGGAGGCTGCGCATCGATGTATTCGGACAGCATGCGTGCTTCTACCGGAGAGATTGGCACAGCTTGACGGCAACACGCCCCGCACCCCGCGCGGCACGAAACGGGCCGCCCGAGGCGAGCGGATTCATTCTCCGTAAGCGTGGAAATCGAGCTCGAAAGACTCTGGATGATGGGCAACACGGCCGAGGGAAGAACAGGTCCTTCGGGGAGTTCCGCGCTCACGTCGATCCTCGCACTCTGAATTCTCAAAGAGAACTGCAGGGTCTTGCGAGTGACCGATTCTGCGGATGTGTCGGGGGCAGGCGCCGACATGATGGGAAGTCTAACAGAACCCCCGTGAGGCCCGGCCATTGCATTTACAATCCTCAAATTCTTCAGGGGTAGATTGATTTATGTGGTTTGTGAGCATTTCCAGAAGACAGAGCGCCGGAAAATCGCAAGAATGGTAAGCGCACGCTCAAATGCAAAGCTGGGAGGGCGGCTGCAATAGTGATCTGGCGTTGTGGCAAAGACGACTTTGAGGCGATCTGGTCCATCATCAACGATGGCGCGCAGGCATATCGCGGAGTCATTCCCGAGGACTGCTGGCCGGGAGATTCCTCGCCGGGACCGTACATGACGCGCGAGGAACTGCGGCGGGAGATCGAAGACGGGGTCAATTTCTGGGGTTTTGATCAAGACGATCGCCTGGTTGGAGTCATGGGCCTGCAGCAACTTGAGGACATAGCTCTGATTCGGCACGCATATGTAAGCGCAGACCGGCAGAATCACGGGATCGGCACGCAGTTACTTTCGCATTTGTTGAAACTGGCCGGAACTCCGGTGCTGGTTGGGACATGGGCGGATGCGACGTGGGCGATTCGGTTTTATGAAAAGCATGGCTTTGAGCTCGTGGGAGCCGACGAGAAAAATCGCCTGCTGAGAAAATACTGGTCGATTCCCGAACGGCAGATTGAGACATCGGTGGTCCTCGCCGATGCGGCTTGGCGAGACAGCAGGTCGATGAGTCTTCCCTTCCCCTGAGTCAATCCCGGCGCGAAGGAAAACAGGAACATCTCCCGCCGTCAGGAATCATGACCGGGATGTGTTCGCAGTTTGCTTGCGTATGCGATCGAGCTGTTTCAGATGGTGGCGTCCATGGACAAAGTGAAAGCGACGCCACTGGTCGGCAGTCAGGGGGCCGAAGGCGAAGTGCGGCGCAAGCGGACGGCTGCCGAAAGCTTCGCGGCACTTCTCAATCTTGGCATCCATTGCTTCGAGTTCGGCGCGCAGGCAGTTTGCCAGCTCTTCTCCGCTCATCGGCGGAAGGCCGGTCTTGCCAGGACGTACCTGTTCGGGTGCGGAGACACCGCGAGGAAATCCTCCACATCGAATTACCAGGAACTGAAGGAGACGGTGCTTTGTCGTGACCGGCTGCTGGCTCGGTGAGTTGCGCGATAGATAGCGGTCGAACAGCGCGACCGTGCTGCGGTATGTCAGAAGAAGGTGCTCGATCACCTCCTGCGTAGTCCATGCCTCCGAATTGCCGCGCAGAGCCCGGGCAGGACGAATCTGGCATCCTTTGAGGTCTTTGCCGGCGAGGCGCTTGCGGTAGCTTTGGTGGAGATCCTCGAGCATGGCGTGCATGGCTTATCTCCCGTGTAGCAGATCTTGCGCAGCCTATTTCTTTGCCGATTCCCCAAGCGCGGCAAGCGCCTTGCGCGCAGCTTTAGCTTTCGATCCATTGGGGACCGCGTCTAGATAGAGCTTGTAGTTCTCCGCGGCCTCGCTGGTGTATTTGAGGGCGCGTGCTGCCTCGGCCAGGCCAAAAACGGCGTCGGCGTTGCCCGGATCCACTTTCGTAGCTTCCCGGAAACGTGCGTAAGCACCCTTGTAGTCGCCGGTGTCGAGATAAAAGCCGCCTACCTTCACGTCCTGCGCGGCGAGTTTCGGATTGTAGATATACCCGCCGGCACCATCCGAAATGCGGCTCTCCGGATTGTCGGCATCATCCAGAGCGTGCAACCCGGTGCGACTGGAGGAGTCGCCCGATGAGGAGTGTTCCCCGGTGCTGGCAGACTTGTCCGAGGCGGGATTCGGGCTGGCGGGTGGAGCACTAGGCGGCGCACTTGAAGAAGCTGCAGGACTCGGATCGCCGGCCGCATCAGCGGCCTTCTTCGAAATGTCCTCTGGGAATGGGTTGTCGTCTGCCGTTGAGTGGTGCTTCGGAGGTGCCTTCTCGGACTGATTCTGCTTTTCGGTCGAGGAGGTCTGATTTTGGTCGGAGTTCGCGGATTGTTGGCCGATGCACGGCAGACAAAGGAGCAGAAGGCCCAGGATAGTGGCCGGAATGCGCATGAGTCAGGCTCCTTTTCTTAGTCTAGACCCCCCACGCCCGAGATTGAAGATGGGGACTTGCTATACTCGCGTGAAACGCAGTCCTGGTTTGATATTGCACAATGTTGATTATTCGCTCTTCACAAATCCATGCCGCTGGGTGCTATACGACGAAGCCCATAAAAAAGCGCGCGCGCATCGTCGAATATACCGGGCCGCTCATCACGAAACAGGCTGCGGACAAGAAATATCAGGATTCGCCTACAACCTATCTTTTTGGCGTGGGAGACGGATCTAAAGTCATCGACGGGCACGGCATCGCCATGTTCATCAATCACTCATGCGATCCCAACTGCGAGACCGGCGAGGTGCGCGGACACGTCTGGATCAAGGCGCTGCGCGACATCGCCGCAGGCGAAGAGCTGACCTACGACTACAATCTATACGACGGAGACGAAGATGAGGCGCTTTGCAATTGCGGCGCTCCGGGTTGCCGGAACTCGATGTATTCTCCCGAAGAACTCCAGCGCAGGGCCCGGGCGGCGAAGCGGGGTGCGACAAAACAAAGGAACGCGAAGCGCTAATTCCCTTTCAACATACGGACGACTGTAAGCGAATCCCCACTTGGCAGCGGCAAACCGAACCGTTCAATCTCGATGTATCCGTGGCGGGCGTAAAGAGGTACCCCGGTCAGGGTTGCTCCCATCTCGAACCGCGTAAAGCCGGCCGCGCGGGCGGCGTTCTCGCACAGATCAAGAATTTTCGACCCTATACCTCGGCGGGCCCACTCGGGATGCACATAGAAGGCGCGGATCTTCGCGGCGTCCCTTGCCGGATCGAGGAGGCTTGCGTCGCGGCCGACAGGATTCTCTGCCGCGTCCGGGCTTGTATCTCCTCCGCACAGGGTGCGGCGCTTCGACCATCCGCCGCTGGCGATGAGATCTCCGCTGTCATTTTCGACGACGAAGTAGGTCTGGTCGGCGATGAGCTGCGTATCGAGGCTAAGGTAGGTACGCAGGGCTTCGTCGATCTGCGCCGGCGTGTAGTCGTCGATCTGAAGCTCGCGCACAGAACGATCGATGAGGGCCTGCAGATGTGGCACATCTTCAAGGCTCGCGACGCGGTAGCGGAGGGTAGAGGGATCGGCCACAAGCCTGCCTACCTGGAACCCGCGACGTAGATACCCAGACCGATCATTCCGGCGCCCGATGCAGTTCGCTGCCTGCGATTGAATACAGGATTATTCTTAAGCTGCTTCGCAAGCGCGCCGGCAAAGAAAACAACGACAAGATCCACGGCCGTATTCAGGGCAACGGAAATGGTTCCGAGAATGAGAAACTGCATCGTAACGTGCCCCTTGGCGGTCGAGACAAACTGCGGAATAAAGGACAGGAAAAAGAGGGCTGTTTTGGGGTTGAGAACTTCAGTGGTGATCCCCTGGAGGAAGTGCTGTTGACTGCGAGCGGCTTCGGCTTCCAATTCCTGATTCAGATTACGGTTGCGGATCGTCATGACGCCAAGGTAGATGAGGTAAGCGGCGCCTGCGTAGCGAACAGTCTGAAAGGCATTAGCCGAGGTGGCAAGGATCGCTGAAAGTCCCAGGGCCGCGGCAACGACGTGTACCGAGCCGCCAACGAAGGTTCCCAAGCTGGAGAGAACTCCTTCTCGGCGGCCACCGTTGAGTGTGCGGCCAAGCACGTAGAGGATTCCGGGGCCAGGCGTGAGCGCCAGCAGGAGTGCGGCGCTGAAGAATAAGGCGAATCGGGTTCCTTCGATCATGCGATCCACTCCATTTCATTACAGCTTGCGGCCGGGCGCACTTCCAGATTAAGGCAGGTTTCCCAAAGGCGCACCGGTGTGCAAAGATTTCAGCCTCCGGGATTTTTAGCCACACAAGCGAGGCAGAGATATGGCGTCAGTACTGATTACGGGAACCAGCAAGGGGATCGGCTTCGAGACAGCGCTTGCGTTTGCGCGGGCGGGGCACCACGTTTATGCGACGATGCGCAATCCGGTGAAGTTTCCGCTCTTGGCGGAGACTGCTGGGCGGGAGAACCTGCCAATCACGGTGTCGCAGATGGATGTGGACTCGGACGACTCCGTCAGCAACGCCATTGCGGCGGTCCTTACCGAGGCCGGAAGCATTGACGTGCTGGTGAACAACGCAGGCGTGGAAGGCAACGGCTCCGTCGAGGAGCTTCCACTGGCCAAGTTCCGGGCAATTATGGAGACGAATTATTTCGGGGCACTCCGCTGTATTCAGGCGATCCTACCTCAGATGAGAAAGCGGCGCAGCGGGTGCATCATCAATGTGAGTTCGGTCGCGGGGCGAATTTCTTGCCCGCCACTCACGTCGTACTGTGCGTCGAAGTGGGCCCTGGAGGCGCTGAGTGAAGGGCTGGCAGGAGAGATGAAGACGTTCAACGTCCGCGTGGCGATTGTGGAGCCGGGAATCATTGACACAGCCATGGCGCGAAGGTTGGAGGCTCCGCCGGACGCCTCTCCTTATGGGCAGAGCACCCGTTTCGCTGCGATGTTCGAAGGAGCGCTGAAGCAGGCTCCTCCGCCGTCGTTGGTGGCGGCGAAAATACTCGAAATTGCGGAGAGCGGAACCTGGCAGCTTCGGCACCCAGTGGGGCCCGATGCCCTGCCGTTTCTGAATTGGCGAAGCGCGAAGTCGGATGAAGCCTGGGTAGATTTGAATACCGGCGATGACGCAACGTTCTTCGCGAGCCTGGCAGCATTGAGCGCGAAGTAGACGCAGGCTGCGGCCCCTCAAGCCCCATCCGCCGACGGGGGGCGTCCGAAGCAGGAGGCTTGGTGTAGGGACAGCGTACGCCAGCTAAACTCATCCGGGAACACTTATGCAGGCGAACGGGAAAATAGAGCTGCTGTCTCCCGCAAAGACCGAATCGGAACGGCCGATCGCACGGATTCTTTCGCCCTTTGTGCGATTCGCGCGGCTTGAGGCGGCCGGCGGCCTGGTGCTGGCACTGAGCACCCTCGCTGCGTTGGTGTGGGCAAACTCACCCTGGGCCGATCTGTATTACCGATTCTGGCATCGCGACCTGTCGCTTGGGCTCGGCCGCGCCATGGTGCACGAGACCCTGCTGCACTTTATCAATGATGGGCTGATGGCGCTGTTCTTTTTCTTTGTAGGGCTGGAGATCAAGCACGAATTGCTGGCCGGTGAGCTTTCAACCGTAAAGAGGGCGGTGTTTCCAATGGCGGCGGCTCTGGGCGGGGTCATCTTCCCTGCCCTGATTTTCACGGCAACGGCTCAGGGAACGCCGGCTGCATCGTCGTGGGGGATCCCGATTGCTACCGACATTGCGTTTGTGCTGGGAGCAATGGCACTGCTGGGCAATCGCGTGCCGCTAACTTTGAAGGTGTTTGTGACAGCGCTCGCAATTGTCGATGACATTCTTGCCGTAACGGTAGTTGCGCTGTTCTACACATCAGAGATTTCGCTACGCAGTCTGGTGGGCGGACTGGCAGGAATCGGCGTGTCGTATGTCGCAAACCGGCTGGGCGTGCGGGCGTGGCCGGTGTATGCGCTGATCGGGATTTTTGTGTGGCTGGCGATGCTGCGGTCGGGCGTTCATGCGACCGTAGCGGGGATTTTGCTGGCCCTTACCATCCCGGCGACGAAGCTTGTAGAACCCGTCGAGTTTCTGAAGCAGAGCCGGGGCTTGCTGGAAACCCTGCTTTCGGTCGCAAAATCGGAGGCCGAGCTGTCGGAGAATGAGGCGAATAACCTGATCTACAGCATCGAACGGCGTTGCGTGCTCGTGCAGTCTCCGCTCTATCGCATTGCGCATGCTCTGCAGCCGTGGGTGACGTTTTTCATCATGCCGGTTTTTGCCTTGGCGAATGCGGGAGTACATCTTGCAGGCGAGAGCGGCGGAAAGCTGCTGCAGCCGATTGCGGTCGGGGTGTTTCTGGGGCTGTTCTTCGGAAAGCCTCTGGGCGTTTTCCTGTTCGCATGGCTGTCGGTGAAGCTCAGAGTGGCGGCGGCCCCGGAGGACGTGAGCTGGCGAAAGATTTTCGGTGCGAGCTGGCTGTGCGGGATCGGATTCACGATGTCGCTGTTCATCGCGGCGCTCTCCGTGGGCGAGGGCGAGATGCTGCAGATCGCAAAGATCGGCACGCTGCTCGCGTCGGTCGCGGCAGGCGTAGCCGGATCGCTGGTGCTCTCGGCCAAAACGGGTGCCGGCTCCTAGCTGCCTACCAGCTCATTTACCACGTGAACGATACTTCCTTTTCAACGTAGTCCGCGCCGGTTGGAAATTCGATTTGTAACTTTTGGAGTGGCATGTCTGTGTTGGGTATGCTGACTCCGTTGGAACGCAGCGATGCCTGCTTGCGATTGATGCGCAGCCAAAGGGTCTGCGTCGTACCGGCAGGCGCGGCGAGCCGCAGAGTAAGCGAGTTGGCTTTGGACTGCTGGTCGAGGACTTTCATCTGTTGCGTGGAAGAGCCGGGTTCCGGAAGGTCCTGGGTTATCCCGGCTTCGACGGCGGGAAGCGGAATTTCGAAGGTTCCGTTTGTGAGCTTTGTCCCCGGCCCACGAGATACCAGGTGGATCTGGGATGCTGCGAGTCCGGTGGCGCGGATTGAAAGTGTGCCATTGTCACGTTTGATTTCTACTCCTACACGCTGCTGGCCGACAGGAATGTTCGACAGCGTCGCGTGGTCCCACTCAGCAGGAAGTGAGGGGATTAGGGTGAGCTCGTTGGCCGCAGCGTTCCATTCCAGCCCGAAGACGCCGCGCAGAATAGGCGTAATGATCATTGCTGCGGACCAAAGCTGGTGAGCGGTGCTGCGCCCGAGAGGCTGAAAAAACTGGCCGGAGAGCAGCTCTGTCGCATTGCCGAGATCCTGCGCGAAGATAAGATCGGCGTTCTGGCGCAGGTGGGCATAGCCAGAGAGCGACCGTCCGGCCCGGTATTCGGCGAGGGAGACCCATCCGGTGTAAAGAGGCCAGACCGAGCCCTGGTGATAGCTGATCGGATCGTAAAAGCTGGTGCGGTCGGAGACAATGCGCGTGCCCCAGTCCGTGGAAAATTCGGCCGAGGCCCAGCGGCTGAGCATCGCTTGCGAATGATCAGGTGAGTAGTCGCCGTCCCACCATGCGACCGACGGGAAGATTGTGGCGGTGTCGTCAGTGGTGTTGTTGGCGTTCCAACTGAACGAATAGAAATCGGAGTGGAAATATTCCTTCTCGATTTGCGCGCGAATGTGTGCCGCCCGCGTTTCGGCAGCCCGCGCCAGATCTGGGTGCCCCGTGGCCCCCGCAAGATTAGCAAAGGCAAGACTGGCCTGCTCGTCGAGCGCGGCCATGTAGATCTCCTGGTGCGGCATGCTGGGCACCCAGGACTCGACCCACCCAGTGCCCTGCGAGTTGTCGTAGATGCCGTCTCCGTCGGAGTCGTGGGTAGTGATGAAGTTCCAGGCCCGTGCGATGGAGGGCCAGTGCGTATTGATGAAGGCCTGATCGCCACTGATCTTCAGGTAATCGCTGAGGGCCATCGGGAAGAGCAACGTGGCGTCGGCTGCGGCGTATTCGTAGGGCAGCGACTTCCAGTCGACGAGGCTTGCGGTCTGCGACCACTCGTGCATGATCTTGCCGTCGTCGCGCTGGCGCTTGATGAGGAACTCGATCTCGCGGCGGGTGACGTTGTAATCGCCGTAGCTGTTCACCGCATAGAGGGTCCAGAGGGCGTCGCGCCCGAAGAACCACCCGAACCCGGGACGCGCGGAGTCTCCTGAGCCGACGAAGCCGGCGGTGAGCGCTTCTTCGTCATGCGCGGGAATCGTCTGCACGCGGAGCTGATCGATGGAAACCTCGGACCACTTGAAGGCATCGTTGAGCTGCTGGTCAGGCGTGTCGATACTAAGGCTGGTCGAGAGGAAGTCGTTCTCGTACTTCTGCTGGTCTTCGTAGAGGGAGCGCGCAGATCTGTCCAGCGCGGAAAGCTGCTGGTAAAGCCCGTCGCGGCTGGCCGTGGCCATGGTGTTGCCTTTCGTCAGGAGCAGCGGGAAAAGCGTATGCGAGTCGCGTGCGGGATCGAAGTGCAATACGAATTGCAGCGGGTAGACGCGGGCGAGCTCTTGGTAGGGCTGCATGATTCCCGGCTCGGCGGTGGGCATGGCGACTCCGGCAGCGTGGTCGGGAAAGTTGAGATGCAGGATGTAGAAGCCGCTGCTGTTTCCTGTCTTGACCCACTCGGGCGAGGGTGGCCCCGCGGATGGCGCCGGCCACATACGGACCATCACTGGCGTGAAACTGAAGGTGAGGTCCATAGGCCGGACGGCTTCGATCTGGTAGAAGATGATGGCTCCGGCGCCGTCAGGAGCGTTGCGCGGAGCGGTGATGATCTCGCGAACGGTGAAATTGGCGTGCGAAAAAGTAATGGTTGTGGAACCGGGCCGAACATCGATCGCCGCTGCCTGAAGGTTCACATCGATTGGGACGGGGTAGTCCTTCATCTCGGCGGAGATGCGCATGTTGGTGAGCAGTTTCCATGGGAACATCCATGCTTCGTAAGAACCATCCTGCGAGCCGAGAATCGTGCCGCGCGGTCCTACAACGGAGAAGGGATGCAGCGGGTTGACGTCTCGCGAGATAACAGGCTGAGTTGGCGGATAAAGCGGAAATTCGGGAATCGCCGGCAGGGGCGCGAGTGAGGATTGCGCGAAGGCTGGAGCAGCGAGAGCGAAAAATAGAAGTCGTGTAATTCGGATCACGGTTCTGAATGGTACAAGGAGTGGAAGCCCGCCGTCGATTGTTCATCACTGCGCATAAACGCGCTGCTCAGGACTGCAGGAATTGCCTCGCTTCGCTCCATATCCGCTGTACTATCTCAGCGGCAGGCTGGGCCTGCGCGAGACGCGCGGCCTGCCCGGCCCACATCTGCATTCTGTCTGTGTCGCCGCTTCGCGTCGCCTCTTCCCGCATGGGCCGGGTGTATCCCCGCTGCACAGAATACGGTGCGGCTGGCGGCGCATCCGGCGCAGCCGCGGCATCAATGAAGCGGTTGCGGATACCCCGCGCCAGGCGGCCGGTAAACGCACGAGTCAATGCCGTTTGATGGGAATCCGTCCGGCCTAGCCGTTCTGCGCAGGCAGCATTCAGTTGCGCCTCCGGCGAGCGGAGGAACGCGGTCCCGATCAGCACGGCGCTCGCACCGAGGATTAAGGTGGCCGCAACTGCTCGCCCGTCGGCGATGGCTCCGGCTGCAATGACGGGAATCGATACGGCGTCGGCGATCTGAGGCAGGAGGGCCATCAATCCCACCATGTGCGATTCGGCGTCTTCCGCACGGAAAGCGCCGCGGTGGCCGCCGGCTTCCATGCCCTGCGCAATGACGGCATCTGCTCCGGCCGCTTCCGCAGCGCGGGCCTCCTCGACGGTGGTCGCTGTGGCCAACCAGAGGATTCCCTTCTCTTTCAGTTCTCCTACGTATTCTGAAGCGAAGAGGCCCATGATTGACGAAATAGCCTTCGGTCTGGCTGCGACCGCGGCCCGGCATAGCGCCTCGAAATCGGGCAGCACCGAATCACCCATTTCGGGCGATACAGACGGACCCCACCGAGCCAGAAATTCTCGCTGGCGCTTTTCCGCCTCAGCATCTCGTAAAGGCGGTGGATCGGGCGTCCAGAGATTGATCTGGAACTGTCCGCTGCTTTGCGCGCGAAAATTTTTCGCCCAACTCGCTATGGAGTCCGGCGGCATGAGCGCTGCCCCGCAGGCCCCCATCCCCCCTGCGTTGGCGACAGCGATGGAAAGCGAGGGAGGACATGCGCCTGCCATCGGCGCGAGCAGGATAGGAAGGCGAATGCCAACTCTGGCGGTGAAAGCCTCAACCCGGGCGAGTGGATGTAAAGAAGGGCTCCGGCTCATGGAGGTAGCGAATCCCCAACCATCCTACATGGCGCAAGACGTGCGCCTCTATTCGCTTCGCAGTGCTTCGATCGGATCGACTGAGGCGGCGCGGCGGGCCGGGATCAGGCATGCGATCGCTCCGACAGCCACGAGCACGCCGGTCGCAGTCAGGGCGACCACAGGATTGTACGGGCTGATCTGGAACAGCAGGTTCCCAATAATGCGCGCAAACGCGAAGGCCATCCCGATTCTGGCGACAGCGCCGCTGAGGACCGGCGCGAGGCCGTCACGCAACACAAGGCTGTAGATGTTCGTCTTCTGAGCGCCAAGCGCAAGACGGACTCCTATCTCACGTTGCCGCTGCGCCACAGAGTAAGTAATAACCCCATAGACGCCCAATCCGGCTAGTAGCAGCGCGCTGATTGCGAAGAGCAGCAGCAGGTCCATCTCGAATCGCCGGGTGGCGACCGAGTCTGCCACGATGCCTCCGAGAGTCCGCACGGTTGGAACTGAAGCTTCCGGTTCGACGCTCCAGATGGTCTTCCGGATCGCATCAGCCATGGTAGATGGGTCCTGGTTTGTGCGCACAATAACCCCGCCGGTGCTCTCGGTGCGGTACCAGTAGGGCACGTACACCATCATGGGATCGGGTTTGGCCAAAGTGATGGTTCGGGCGTCATGGACCACACCGATGATGGTGAACGGCGGCTCGTTGGTCATTCCTGAGCGGCTGAATTGGCGGCCGACGGGATTGACTCCGGGCCAGAGGGTGCGCGCGGTGAGTTCCGAGATGAGGGCATAGTGTTTGCCCTCGTCACCGGCTCCGAGATAGCGTCCAGAGACGAGGGGCAGGTGGACCGCTTCCAGATAGCCGGGGCTGATCCAGCGGAAATGCGCAGAGGGAACCTGCATGGCTGGGTGCGTGTCGCCGGGAAGGCGAACCATATCGATCTAACTGTCGCCGGCCAGCGGCAACTGGCTGACTACCCCGGCAGAATGGGGAAACCTCCGTCCATTTCCACGGCAGGCGGGCGCTGGCCGAAGGAGCAAGCTCTGAATCTTCTCTACGAACATTAGTGGAGCCGGGTTCCAAATCGAGAAAAGAATCATGACATCTGTCACGTCCGATTGATGACAGAGGCCACTGCCTCGGAGCGCCGATCCGGTAGATGCTGTCTTCAGCATAAGGAGACGGTATGGCGACATACGCAACAGGATTGCAGGTTGAGCCACTGACGATTCCCTTCCCTGCTCCGGCGCACCTGAAGCACGCGATTGCGCGGCTGCATTCGGTGACGAAGCGCTATGAAAATACGACGGCGCTCGATAACGTCACGCTGAACCTCTATCCCGGTGAAGTGGTCGCGCTGCTGGGACCGAATGGTGCCGGCAAGACCACTGCGGTGCGTTTGCTTCTGGGGTTGATCGCGCCAACCTCAGGCAGCGTGCGGGTGATGGGGCGTGATCCACGCGACGCCTCCGCCCGCACTGGAATTGGCGCAATGCTGCAGATCACCCGCGTGCCGGAGACCCTGAAGGTCCGCGAGCATATCGACTGGTTCCGCAGCTACTATCCCACCCCGCTGCCGGCCGGGGAAATTGTGCGCATCGCGAAGCTCGAGGGTCTGGAGAACAAGCTCTACGGCAAGCTTTCCGGCGGCCAGAGGCAGCGGGTATTGTTCGGCCTGGCCCTGGCCGGGAATCCCGATTTGATTTTTCTCGATGAGCCCACCGTGGGCATGGATATCGAATCGCGCCGCGGACTGTGGGAGCAGATTCGCTGGCTGGCATCGCAGAGCAAGACGGTTCTGCTCACGACGCATTACCTCGAAGAGGCCGACGCGCTGGCGAGCAGGGTTGTGGTGATCGATAAGGGCCGCGTAATTGCTGAGGGCACCCCGGCGCAGATCAAGCAGCGCGTTAGCGGGCGCAGGATTCGCTGCATCACCGAACTCGATGAGGAATTTCTGATGGCGCTTCCCTCGGTGGTGAAGGTGGAGCGGGATCGCGAAGCGGTGATCGTCACAGCGCACGAGGCTGAACTGGTCGTGCGTGAGATGCTGTTGAGCGATGTGACGCTGCGCGGGCTCGAGATCTCTGCACCGGGGCTTGAGGATGCGTTTCTCGCCCTGACGGGAAAGAACCAGCCAACGAATTGAACAGGTAACCGAGACTGTTACTAAGGAGAAACCATGGCCACCGCTGTTCTGAATGCGCGCCGGCAGACATTGGGATTCAGCTATTACGTTCGCGTCCTGCGGCAGGAGATACGCTACGAGTTTCTTAAGATGCTGCGGCTGCGGGCGTTTTCGCTCTCGGTGGTGGGCTTTCCGGTGATGTTTTATCTGCTTTTTGGAGTGGCGAACCGCCACACGGATTTCGCGCGCTACCTTCTGGCCAGCTACAGTTGTTTCGGCATGATAGGCGCTTCTCTTTTCGGGCTCGGCGCCGGCATTGCAATGGAGCGCATGCAGGGATGGCTCGAACTGAAACTTGCCAGCCCCATGCCGCGGCTGGCGTATCTGGCCGCGAAGACCGTTTCATGTTCGGCCTTTGCATTGATCATTGTGGCGCTGCTGATTACGCTCGGCGTGACCCTGGGCGGCGTCGCGATGACTCCTGCAGAGGTCCTCAAGCTGGCCGGCATCACACTGGCGGGCGCACTCCCATTTGCCAGCATGGGACTGTTGCTCTCCCTTGTGATGCCGGCCACAGCCGCTCCAGGCATTATCAACCTGATCTATCTGCCGATGTCGTTCCTGTCGGGGCTGTGGATGCCGCTGAATATGCTGCCGCACTGGATGCAGAAGATCGCTCCGGCGCTGCCGACATACCACTACGCGCAGCTTGCTCTGAACATTTTCGGCTACGCCCAACCAGGCGGGTCGATGTCCGGACACTGGGAAGCTCTGGTAGGCTTTACTTGCCTGATGCTGGGCGCCGCCTGGCTGATCTTTACAAGGACTGAGGCAAAGGCGTGAACACATGTGACGGCAGCGGAATGCCCATGGCGAATTTGGCCCGTAGCTCACAAGAGGGTTCGCGTCCGGGCCTTCCGCTGCACAGCCGCAAGGGCAAAAAGAGCAGGTACCCGGATCTGTGGGACTTTGTCTGGATCGCCTACTCCTTCTTTTTCTTCATCGAACCAATCGTGCGCCATAACCGGGCGTATTGGATCGGGTTCGCGAGTTTTTATGTGATCTTCGTTGCCATCTACGCAGGGATGGTCTTCAGCCACAAGCGCTGGCAACACTACCTGCTGCTGGCCGCATGGGGCGTGCTCGGCGCACTCTACTTTCCGAAACACAATGAGGCAGCGGGAACGTTCATCTTTGTTGCCGCGTTCATTCCATTCGTAACCGATTCGCTGGTCATCAGCGTTGGCACGATTTCCTTGGCTTTTGCCGCAATCGTGAGTGAAGGGCTGCTCCTGCATATCACCCCATGGGCATGGGGCTTTACAGCCGTAATCTCTCTCATCGTCGGCGGTACGGACCTTGTTTCGGCGCAGCGCATGCGGGCCAACGCCAAACTGCAGATGGCTCACGAAGAGATCGAGCAGCTCGCTAAGATGGCTGAACGCGAGCGCATCGCGCGCGACCTGCACGATGTCCTGGGACATACCCTTTCTGTCATTGTCCTCAAGTCGGAGCTGGCCGGAAGATTATTCGAGCGCGATCCGAAGCGCGCTGCAGCGGAAATTGCCGACGTAGAGATGATTTCGCGCAAGGCGCTGACCGAAGTCCGCGAAGCAATTCGCGGATACAGGGCCGAAGGGCTGGCGGCGGAGATCAAGCGCGCGCAGAGCACGCTCGATGCAGCTGGCGTGACGCTTGTGTGCGAGGAGAAGCCGCCGGAGCTGAATCCAGCGGTGGAAGGTGTAATGTCCTTGGTTGTGCGCGAGGCCGTTACAAATATCGTGCGCCACGCGCAGGCGAGCCAGTGCTCGATCGCCTTCTCCACCCAGAACGGACATACTTCGCTGCTCATCGAAGACGACGGACGCGGTGGCGTTCGCGCCGACGGCAACGGAATACGCGGAATGAGAGAGCGCGTGGAGTCAATGGGCGGGCGGTTCAGCGTCGATAGCCACCGCGGCACGCGGCTGACGATCATCGTTCCTACCGAGGGCAGGGCCAGCAAGCCGCAAGTCGAAGCCGGCGCTGCGGAGAAGCTCCATGCGTGAGGGGAACGGCAAGATTCGTGTAATTGTTGCCGAAGATCAGGGAATGGTTCTGGGAGCGCTGGCAGCTCTGCTGGAAACGGAACCCGATATTGCGGTCTGCGGCAAGGCGGCCAATGGGCGCGAGGCGCTGACGGTAATCGCGAAGCAGAAGCCCGACGTTCTCGTGACGGATATCGAAATGCCCGAGATGACCGGGCTGACGTTGGCTGCCGAAGTCAGACAACGCCATCCGCAGACGCGGGTGGTGATTCTGACGACCTTCGCGCGACCTGGTTATCTGCGGCGAGCACTCGATGCCGGAGCAAAGGGCTATCTCCTGAAAGACCGCCCTGCCGCAGAGCTGGCCGAGGCCGTTCGTAGAGTGCATCGCGGGCTGCGGGTGGTCGATCCGGATCTGGCGGCAGAAGCGTGGGACAGCGGGCCCGATCCGCTGACGGAACGCGAGCGGCAGATTCTGTGGCGCGCAGGTGAAGGCAAATCCAGTCTGGAGATTGCCGAGGAGCTGCGCTTGTCTGAAGGCACCGTACGGAACTATCTCTCGGAGGCAATCAGCAAGCTGGGCGCGGCGAATCGGATAGACGCGGCCAGAATCGCAAGAGCCAAGGGCTGGTTGTGAGATTGGGTTCAGGGCTCAGGAATCATGGAGCAGCTACGTTCCGTCGCCTGCTCCCCTGCTCCCTGTTTCCTGTTCACTGTGCCCTGCTCCCTGTTCCCTACACCCTGTTCCCTGCCTTTTACATGCCTTCTCCAGTGAACGGATTCACCTCTTTGGCTTTTGCTGCTGTCGGCTCGGGAGCTCTGCCAGCAGGCTCCTCCACCGGGTGCGGCCCGGCGCCGTTTGTCTGTTCCTTGTTGTAGACGCGCAGCGGATCCCCGGGAAGCATGTGGTGTTCCGCGAGCGCAATTCGGATACGTCGCTGGAATTCCCGCATTGGCGCCCATTGCTGGTTGGCCCTTGTCTTGAACTGCACCGGATAGATAATCTGTGAGCCCTTGATCGAGTCCACCCCTAGCAGGCTGGGGTCTTCGAGAAAAAGATTCTTGTACGCGGGATCGTTGCGCACGCCCATGGCTACATCTTTGAGCAGCGCCATTACTTCGTCGGGATTGGCCGAAAAATCGACCGACACATTGATCGTCGCAACGGAAAAATCGCGGGCCACGTTGGCCACCGTGGTGATCTGCGAGTTGGGGATGATGTAGAGTGTGCCATCAGCGTCCCGAACCTGCGTCTTTCGCAGGGACATGGCTTCCACCGTGCCGCTGACCCCGGCGATCTTCACCACATCCCCGACGTTGTACTGGTCTTCGACGAGGACAAGAATGCCGTTGAGGCAATCCTTCACGATCGTTTGGGCGGCAAGGCCGATGGCCACACCTGCCACGCCCGCGCTCGCCAGCAGCGGCTCGAGCTTGAAACCTAGCAGGGGCAGGATTTCGAGCGCGGCCAGAAAACCGATGATGCCGATTCCCGTCGCGCGCGTGACAGAAGCGAGAGTGCGGACCTGGGCGCCTCCGGTTTTGCGTGCCGCAGCAATGCGCATCATACGCCCGGTGATCAGTTTGAGGATGCGCATGAACACCCATGCCACAACCAGGGTGACGGCAATCTTAGGCAAAGCCGTATGCAGGAACTCCTGCAGATCGGTGATCCATTTGTCGTTCAGTTGCCGGAAAAATTCGCTCGGACCAGACCAGAGAAGAATGCGGAATACTTTTGCTGCCAGGAAAATCATCCGTACTTATAATGTCCCCCAGTGAATTTTTGGATCCCTATACGTAGTTTGGATGCGTTTCGGCCGGGTATCATCCTGCTTACGGCCTTGCCATTGCTGGCCGGCGCCCGTCCGGCGGCGGCCCAGGCCGCGTCTCCCGCGCCCCCAATACAAGCCCAGCCGGCGACACGGGGCGATTCAAATCGTCCTTTGATGCCCGGCGAAGACGATCCCATGTTGCGGCAGTTCTCCCAGTCACAGGTCATGAAGCGGAACGACATGCGGCAGAAGCTCATCGTAGCTGACACGGCCAGGCTGGTTACCCTTGCGCAGCAGTTGAAGGACGAAGCTGACAAGGGCACGATCAACAAAACTTCGCCAGCATTCGCACGCAAAGTTGAGGAGATCGAAAAGCTGGCGAAAACGGTAAAAGACAAGATGCGCGAAGGGCAGTAAGAAGAACCAGCAGGATTCGGTATTCGGAGTCCGAACCGGGGCAGAACGGCCGCATCTTGCGAATGCGGCCGTTTGTGTGCGGGTTGGGAGTCCGCGGACGGCTTTATTTGCCCGGGATTTTGTTGACAGTTACCTTAACAACGGTGGTTTCCGTAATGGAGCCGCTCGTTCCGGTTACAGTGACCGTGTAGTTGCGGCTCGCCGGCCGCTCGACACCGCACCCGAGGCCGACCCCGATAATGGCCCCGAAAACCAGGCCGCATATCAGTTTTCGCCAGGTGCGGCTGCGTGCCGGAATGCCGAACAAGACAAGCAGCCCCAGGGTTGCTCCGCCACCCAGGGCGAACAGCTTATCGAGCGGCCACTCAAGGGCGCCGCTTGCGGGGCCAGCTTGGACTATGAGGAGTGAATTGACGGCAGAAGTTCCGGTCACCCCAACGGACGCCGGCATCATGTTACAGGTTACGCCAATGGTTGGCTCCGATACTCGGCAACTCAGCGCCACTGAACCGGTGAATCCGCCTGAGGGTGTAGTGGTGATAGTGGAGGTGCCTGTCTCGTCATCTTTGAGGACAAGGTCTCCACTGTTGGTAAGCGTAAAGCCAGTGGCGGGCGGCGCTCCCATGACTTGCGCTTCAATGGCGAGCGTGTGGATGTACTGGCTGGTTGAGTCGTGTGCTGCGACGGTAACGTTGTAACTGCCGGCAGCGACGGAGGAACCGGCGTTGATCTCCAGGGTGATCGAGTTGCTGCCGCCTGCTGAAAGCGTCGGCGAGCTATTGCTCAGCGAGCAGGTTACGGTTGAGGCCGTGCAGCTTAAGCTGACAGTTCCGGAGAAGCTATTGGTGGAGGAAAGATTGATAACCACGTTCCCCGAGGAGCCGATGGTGACCGGGACGATGGTGGTTTGCGGAATCATGGTGAAGTCAGACAGTGCATTAGACAAGGTGCTTAACTGGTAGGCTGAGGGGGCGTAGGTGCTGTCCCCGGTGTATTGGACAGTCACGAAGTTCGCGCCCTGCTGCAAGGTCTGGCTGTTGAGTGCAAAGGAGAAGCTGGAAACATCTCCGGAGCCGGCCGTAAGGGCAACTTCGCCCAGACTGTAACCGGAGGAGTAAACGATGACGTTCCCGGTGGGCGCGGGTTGTCCGCTCTGGCCGGTAACGGTCCCGGTAACGCTGACCGAGGTAGAGGGAGAGATGCTTCCCGAGACGTTAGCGGTGGTGGTGGACGCCAGTCCGCTGGCCGAGACGACCGAGATGGTGCCGCTTCCGGAAGTGCTGTTGTAGTTGGAGTCGCCTGAGTAGCTCACGGTGATGCTGTAGTTACCCGCCGCCGTGCTGGCCGGGATGGTAACGGTGGCAATGCCCTCCGCTCCCTGGTAGCTCGGGTCTGTGCCCGGCTTCAGGCTCCCCTGGAGCGTGCCTCCAGGTATGCCAGAAACGGTAACAGTTCCGGTGGGAGCAGCAATGGGTACGGGATAGACGATGCGGTTGGCGGGATTTCCGCTGACGTATGCGGCCCCATTCAGTACCTGGATATTCAGCACAGTGGGCTGCCCGCTGATGTAGTTGCCGCTGGAGTCCTGGTTGGAAGCGCTGATGCCGATGGCCGGAGTGTCCTTGACGATGGTGAATGACACGGCGGAGGCTGAGGACTTGTTATAGCTGTTGTCTCCCGAGTAGCTGGCGCTTACTGAATGCGAACCGACGGAGAACGGGGCGTTGTATTCGGCATCTCCCTCG
>JAFAMZ010000211.1 GCA_019232935.1 Silvibacterium sp. | reverse complement strand
CTGGCCGAGGCTGAGATGCACGGGCTTACCGGCCTGCTGTCTCTGCTGCTGCGTCAGAGGCGCCAGCGTCACGCCGGCATCCTTGGCGATAATTTGCGAGATCTGTCCGACGGCCAGCGACATCGCGCCGTCGAAATCGTTGTTGCGAAGGTAAGGGACCATCTGCCGGCCGATTACGCTTACGGTGGCGTCAGGCAGAATGCTTTCGAGTCCGTATCCGGTCGAGATGAAGCGCTTGCGATCGTTCACTGCGACCAGGATCAGCACTCCGCGGTCGCTGCCCTCTTTTATTCCTTTTTTTCCGAGTCCCCAGGCCTGATATAAATCGACGGCGTACTCTTCGACCGGCTCTCCGGCCGTAGTCGTTACAGTGACCACGGCGATCTGAGCATTGGCCTCGTGGTCGACCTGCCCGCAGACGAGATCCAGCTTGTGAATCACCGGCGGGGACATCACATGCGCAAAATCGCTGACGTAATCGGTGGGTTTCGGCAGGCTCTTAACAGGCTGGCCGAGAGCGGCTGCGCAGAACGCGCATAAGAGGATCGCCGTCAGAGCCACACGGCGGCTGAGTGAGGTCTTGCGTGGCATCGGGGTAATTCTACCGGAAAGGAAAGGGGCGTCCCGCGGGACGCCCCGACTGCTGCCTCGGGCCTTTTACTGGTTACTGGCCGCCGGCATTCTTGCCTTTGCTGCCGCTGATGTTATGGCTCTGCGCAATCTGCTCGATCATCTGCAGGTGCTGTTCGATGACCTGCGAGCCCTGCTGCGCCGCCTGCTGCACAGCCGGATTCTGGGCGTTCTGCGCTTCCTGCTTGAATTCGGCGGCGTCCTTCTTATGGTCCTTCAGCATGCACCTGATGTACTCGTTATCGAACTGTGTGCCTGACAGGTTCTGGAGCCTGGCCTTCAGTTCCTGGTCTTTCTTTGAGAGCTGTGTTGGCGGCGTCACTCCCAGTTGCTCTGCTACCGGCTTCATCTGATCGTTGAGCTTCGTGTGGTCGTCGACCATCTTCTGGCCGAACTGCTTTACGTCATCGCTGGACGCTTTTTGCGAAGCCAGCTGGCCCAGCTCGACCTCGGCCATACCGCCTTCCATCGCCTCGCGGACGAAGGTTTTGTCCTGCATCTGGCCGGAGGCGGCCTGTTGCTGCTGCATCGTGTCAGCCGTGGTCATGTTAGGGTTTGCGTTGGGATTCGCGGTCGCCGGATTCTGCGGTGCGGTTTGACTGGGAGTCATCTGCGCCAAGGCGCTCGTGCCGATGAACAAAGCCGCGCCGGCGAACAAGGACGCGGCACTGGAGAATCGTCTTCGGATCATTGGGGAGTTCCTCCTGCCGGGACTCGGGATGCAGCCATGTACACTGGCTGTGCTGCCTTGAGGAAATGCCCGACATATTAGTTGAGTGCCGCAATCTTGGCCGCGAGTTGTCCCCCTCAGGGCAATTTCTTCTGCGCGGAGTCAGCTTCGGGGTGGTCCCGGGCGAAGTGCTTGCAATTGTTGGCCCGAGCGGCGCGGGAAAAAGCACCCTCCTGCGGCTGGTCAACCGGCTCGATGAGCCGACAGAGGGGACTGTCTTCTTTCACGGCAGGGATTACCGGGAGTTGGCCCCGGACGCCCTGCGCCGCGTGATCGGGATGGTGATGCAGCGCGCTTATCTGTTTCCCGGGACAATAGCGGACAATATTGTCTTCGGCCCCCGGCAACGAGGAGAAACAATGGCCGCAGCGCAGATCGAGGCTCTGCTCGCGGAAGTCGGATTGGAAGACTATGCCTCGCGTGACGCCTTGACTTTGTCCGGCGGAGAAGCACAGCGAGTGGCGATCACCCGGGCCCTGGCAAACGAGCCGGAGGTCCTGCTGCTTGACGAGCCGACTTCGGCGCTCGATGAAGCTTCGCGCGGAAGCGTGGAGCGGCTGCTGGAGCGGCTGATTCGAGAGCGGCATCTGACTTGCCTGTGGGTGACGCACAGCCCGGAACAGGCGCGAGCCATGGCAGACCGCGTCCTGGTAGTCGAGGCGGGACGGATGAAAGCGCTGGGCACTCCCGATGAAGTGCTTTTAAAGCGAGTGGAGGCCGCCGATGTTTGAGCAGTATTTCTCCAACCAGCTCGCTCGCGGAGCGGTCTACTGCGCGATCACGGCTGCCGCGACAATCGGTGTAATCCTGCTCGCAAGACGGCGCGCGCCGGGCCTGCTCAGAGAAGTCCCACTGGCCGAGCTTCGAGGCATTCTGCAGATCGTCGCAGTGGGGGCGATCCTGGCGGCCCTGCTCCGCGGTCCCGCGTGGACCTCGATCTTTGTCCTGGCGGGAATGATTCTGGCCGCTGCAAGCATCGTCTGCAAACGCGCGAAGAGGATTCCGGGAGCCTTCGCGCTCGCTCTCATCGCCATCGGCGCAGGAGCGGGGAGCGTTCTTGTGGTGATGACCGTCACGGGAGTGATCCCATTGAAGATTCTCACGCTGATCCCGGTGGGCAGCATGGTCATCGCGAATACGATGAATACGCAGTCGATTTTTCTGGACCGCTTTCGCGGCGAAATCGCCGCCCATGTCGGCGAAATCGAGTCGGCTCTCGCCCTCGGGGCGACCCCGGACACCGCAGTCGAGCGGTATCTGCAGGCCGCCTTTCGCGCCAGTCTTATCCCGGCCGTCGACAACATACGCTCGCTCGGAATTGTGTGGATTCCCGGCATCATGGCGGGCATGGTCCTGTCCGGATCGTCGCCGCTCTACGCAGCTCTCTACCAGTTCGTCGTGCTGACGACGATCTTCTCTTCATCGGCACTCGCTTGTTTCGTTGCGAGCCATCTTGTGACGCGGCGAGTCGTTTCGGTGCACGCACAGCTGGTGGTGCGGGCGTAGATTTTTCGCCTCAACCGTTCGATGGATGCCAGCTTTGCACGACTCCGGTTAGGATGACCGAGTATTTTCTTAAGATATGGAACCGAAAAGACAGATGGGCCTGGCCGCGACCATCGCCGTCGTCAGCGGCGAGGCCATCGCGCTGGGGATCTTCCTCACGCCCGCCGCAATGGCCAAATCGCTGGGCTCGCCTGCCCTGCTCGCCGCAGTCTGGTGCGGCATGGCGCTTATGGCACTCGCCGGAGCGCTCTGCTATTCCGAGCTTGCAGTGCGCTACCCCGTGGCGGGAGGCGAGTATGTCTACCTGCGCGAAGGATATGGGCCGCGCGTGGCTTTTCTTTACGGATGGATGTCCGCAGCCGTAATCGATCCGGGAGTGGCCGCCGCGCTCGCCTTCGGAGCGGTTCCGTACGTGCAGGCGATTGTTGCCATTTCGCCGCGCCTCGCGACAGTGCTGCCATTTGCGATACTCATCGTGCTTGGGGCGGTCAATTATCTGGGCACGCGGCTCAGCGGGCGCGTGATGGCAACTGCCAACCTGCTGAAGATTGCCGTGCTCTTCGCGCTTGTCGCCTGGGCCTTCGTATCGGGACACGCCTCCACGGCGAACCTGCTTCCTCTGGCGACGCGACGGCCCGGCTCCGATATGCTCTTTGCGGCCATCGCGGGATCCGTGGTCAGCGCCTTCTTCAGCTTTGGTGGCTGGTGGGAGGCGGGCAAGCTTGCGGGCGAAGTCCGCAACCCGAGCCGCACGCTGCCGCTGGCCTTCACCTGCGGAGTTCTGCTCGTCACTGCTGTCTACCTGCTGGTCAGCTTCGCATTTCTGGCGGTTGTGCCCCTTGACCGGATCGTGTCGAACACGGCCTTCGTCGCCCAGTTCGGAGAAGCGCTGTTCGGCACGGCCGGAGGACGGATTCTCTCCGCCTGCGTGCTGCTTTCGGTCGCCGGAGGCCTGATGGCACTGACCATGGCCGCGCCTCGCGTCTACTACGCCATGGCGAAAGACAGCGCATTTTTCTCGGTCTTCGGACGGCTGCACCCGCGCTTCGGGACCCCGGCGAACGCCATCCTGTTGCAGACCTGCGGTGCGCTGCTCATCCTTCTTTTCGGGGCGTTCGACAAGATTCTCGCCTACATCATTTTTTCCGCCGTAGTGTTTCTCGCGCTTTCCGTCACCACGCTGTTCCGCGTGAAGGAGCCAGTCCGGCGCTGGTGGTTTCCTGCGGCTCCGATCATCTATCTCGCAGGAAGCGCCGTGGTGGCGCTGCTCATCCTGATGCATAGCCCCGTCCCCGCGCTTATCGGCGTGGCCGTCGTGCTCGCCGGAGGCCTTTTGCACCGCCGTTTGTCACCGACAACACCAATCGCGGTTGAAACCGCGACGGAAACTCTTCCCGGATAAAGGAAAACGCATGCCCCATATCTCCCTACCTGAAGGATTGACCGGCATTCGAGGCGCGATGGCGTTTCGCCCGGAAACCGCACGGCCGCTGAACGCTCTCGCCGAAGTGCTTCTGCACGCCCCGAACACGCTTTCCGCCGGCGAGCGTGAGCTGATCGCCACTTACGTGTCGTATCTAAACGATTGCTATTACTGCCAAACATGCCACGGGTATATCGCCGCAGCCTTGCACGACGGAGACGAAGAACTGGTCAGGCGCGTGAAGGCCGACTTCCAGCATGCCGACATTTCCGAGAAGCTGAAGGCTCTACTCGTGATCGCCGGCAAGGTCCAGAAGGGCGGCAAACAGGTAACAGCCGACGATGTCGATTTTGCGCACACCGTAGGCGCGACCGATCTTGAGATCCACGATACCGTGCTCATCGCTGCGGCGTTTTGCATGTACAACCGCTACGTGGACGGTCTGGATACGTGGCAGCCGCACGCTGAAGCTCTCTACCGCGAGCGCGGCAAGCATGTTGCCAAGGTGGGATACATCTCCGCCAGTAACGAATACCTGCCGCCGAAACCCGCGGCGGAACTCATCGTCAAATAAGGAGCGCCTTCATGGCATACATTTCCCTTCCCGAAGGACTTCCCGGCATTCGCGGCCTGATGGCTTTCCGGCCCGAGACCGCCCGGCCAATGAACGACTTCATCGAAACGCTGCTGCACGGACCGCACACGCTCACGCCAGGCGAGCGCGAACTGATCGGCACCTACGTCTCTTATCTGAATGACTGCTACTACTGCCAGACTTGCCATGGGTACATAGCCGCTGCATGCCTCAATGGCGACGAAGAGCTGGTCAAGCGCGTGAAGGCCGATTTCCAACACGCCGATATTTCCGAAAAGCTGAAGGCGCTGCTGGTTATTGCCGGAAAGGTCCAGAAGAGCGGCAAAAGCGTCACGGCAGAAGACGTTGCGCAGGCCCGCGCTGCCGAGGCGAGCGACCTGGAGATACACGATACCGTGCTCATTTCTGCTGCCTTCTGCATGTTCAACCGCTACGTCGACGGGTTAGGCACCTGGCAGCCACGCGACGAAGCCATGTATCGCGAGCGCGGCAAGCGCATCGCCCGTGACGGATATGTCTTCATCAGCCAGGAATATCTGCCCGCCGAAACCGTAGCAAAATAATCCCAGGAGAACAGCCATGCCCCACATCGCCCTTCCCGAAGGACTCGCCGGCATTACGGCCGGATTCGCATTCCGTCCCGAGACCGCAAAACCTATGCGCGAGCTTGCTCATATTCTGCTGCACGAGGCGAATTCGCTGACGCCCGGCGAGCGCGAGCTGATCGCCACCTATGTCTCTTCGCAGAACGACTGCTACTTCTGCCAGACGAGCCATGGAGCTGCCGCAGCATGCCACCTGGGCAGCAGCGAGATTGTGAAGCAGGTGAAAACGGACTTTGAATCAGCTCCGGTTTCGCCCAAGCTCAAGGCTCTGCTCGCCATTGCCGGCAAAGTGCAGCAGAGCGGCAAAAACGTCACCTCGACCGACATCGACCGTGCCCGCCGGCTGGGCGCGACGGAAATGGAGATTCACGACACGGTACTCATCGCTGCGGCCTTCTGCATGTTCAACCGCTATGTGGACGGACTCGGCACCTGGCAGCCCCGCGACGAGACGATGTACGCACAGATGGGCAAGCATCTGGCCGAAGAAGGTTACCGCAAGCGTCCTGCCGAGCAGCCCGAGCCCGAGTACTACCGGACGGCCCGCGAGGCGGCGGACAAGGAACTCGCGGTCGAGACCAAATAGCCGCGGCAATAACCTGGGAGGTGCCCGCTTGAACCCGTTTCGGCTTGAGTGGGCACAGCGACTTGACTCTTAGGCGCACAATGGTGCGGGAGATAGATCATGCTTTCCAGATGCGACCTAATCGGCTTCATTCCCACCAAGGACCCCGCCCGGGCGCGCACCTTCTACGAGCAGACCCTCGGGCTGCGCTTCCTGAGCGATGACGCATTTGCGCTGGTTATGGAAGCAAAAGGCAACATGATCCGCATCGTCCATGTGAAGGACTTTACGCCGTTCCCGTTCACTATCCTCGGATGGGAGGTGGGGAACATCGACGCGGAAGTGACCGCTCTCGCTGCACGCGGCATTTCATTCAAGCGCTACCCATGGCTTGAGCAGAGCGAATCCGGCGTCTGGACTTCTCCCGAACGGGCCAGGGTGGCTTGGTTCCCGGACCCGGATGGAAACATCCTCTCTCTGTCTCAACACCCATAGACCTGCATTTCGGGGCGTCGTGCAGCTTCGAGAGCGGCGGCTTCGAAGCAGTCTCAGGGGTGCGCCGGCAATTTGTGCAAAAATTCCTTACAAATCGCTTGCGCCGATGCACGTTTCGCGTGTAAGGTTTCCTCAATACAGCAGCAAATACACCGCCTGAACGATCCGGCACCCGCCGGAAGGAGTGTATCTGCGCGTGTGCACGCCCGCCGGCGAGAGTAAGCCCCGGCCGCAAGACCCCTGAAATGTCTGCCTGATTAGTGATTTCGTTTTCGGCGATCCGCTCGTTCGCACGAAGAAGCAGGACGCCGGGGCCGCAGCACGGGCACGACTAAACTGTTCAGAAGGTATTCAAAATGAATAGGATCCGGAGATTTTTTGTCGCGGGAATTATGCTCGCGGCGGCTTCAATCCATGCGCTGGCAGGGACTGCGGTCACCAGTCCGACCAATGGCGCACAGGTCAGTTCCCCATTCACCCTCATAATGAACGCCGATACCTGCTCATCGCTGCCCGTTGTCGCTGTCGGCTATTCGCTCGACAGCAGCGTACAACTTTCGGCGTGGGCCGACAACCAGATCAATGGCCCTGTGAACGCGCCGGAGGGATTGCACACGTTGCATGTAAAGGTCTGGAATAACCAGGGCGGCGTTTGCGTTACGGATGTTTCCGTGAACGTCACAGGAGGGGAGAGCGGAGGAACCTCAGTGGTACCACCGAACGCGACCAGCGTCAGCGCAATCCAGACCTTCGGCAACTGGGTCCAGATTCACGACGGGGGAACACCGGGATGGTCGAACGGGTCGATGAACCTCGTGAATTCACCATCCATGAGTGGCAATGCGCGACAGTTTGCGACCAGCTTCGGCAATTTTGGAGGGCAGCGATACTCGGTACAGTTCAGCGACGACACGACCTCGCAGAACTTTGTCTACGACTTCTGGGTCAATATTAAGGACTCAGCCGATGGGCTTTCGAACCTGGAGTTCGACCTGAACCAGACGATGCCGAACGGCGAGACGGCGCTAATGGGGTTTCAGTGCGACGGTTGGACGCACACCTGGGATTACTCGATCAACGGCGGCTCTCCGAGCAATTCATGGGACACCTGGCAGCATTCGTACGCCTACTGCGATCCACATGGCTGGGGCACGAATCAATGGCATCACGTGCAGATCTATAGTTCGCATGACTCGTCGGGATGGGTTACGTATCACTCGGTGTGGCTTGACGGCAACCGGCAGGATTTGAATTACACCGTCTTCTCCGGATTTGCGCTCGGGTGGGGTCCGGCAATGGTGTTCAACTTCCAGGTGGATGGGTCAAACGGGGGGACGAGCAACGCTACAGTCTTTCTAGATAACCTTACGGTCTATCGCTGGTAAACATAACCGGCTGAACCGGGCTCGCGAGCCGATATCAGGGAGACTCCTGGTATCGGCTTTTGCTTTTTCGCCGGAAGAATCGGAACAACGATTTTGCATACTATAGGGGGAAAGGGCATCCAGTTTAGAAGGAAGGGATTTGGAAATGCCCAGAGAGCTTAAATTGTCGATTGACGGGATGCATTGCGAAGGCTGCGTCGGCAGAGTGACCAGAGCTCTTGCGAGCGTGAAGGGCGTTCGGGTCGATTCTGTTCAAGTGGGGTCGGCAATGGTTGAGTTTGAGCCTGCGCTTGCTACTCCGGAAGAAATTGCAGGAGTCGTCGACCGCATCGGCTTCAAAGCGCAGATCGAGCGTTGAGGAAGGGCGATGTCGACCCCAGCAACGGCATCAGCAACAAGGGAGAACGTCAAGGCGGCGACCCTGGATCGGGTGACTATTCCCGTGACCGGAATGACGTGTGCGGCGTGCCAGGCGTTTGTGCAACGCACACTTGCTGAAGAGGCGGGTGTTCGCGATGCGACTGTCAACCTGATGCTGCACAATGCGACGGTGACGTTCGATCCGGGAGTGGTGTCTCCGGCGGCCCTGGTCGAGAAGATACGCGGCACAGGCTACGGCGCGGAGATGCCATCGGCCGCCGGGTTGATTCTTGAGGAGCAGGAAAGGAACGACGCCGCACAACTGCAGGAATATCGCGGGTTAAGGGCGAAGGCGATCGTCAGCACGATCGCAGGCGCGGCAGCAATGCTTCTCTCGATTCCGCTGATGAGCGTGAAGGCCACAGGCAGTCTGGAGCGGATGAAGGATCCCTTCATGAACTGGTCAATGCGGACGCTCGATCCGGTTTTGCGCAGAATAATGCCATGGCTGTATGCGATGGATGACGATGCGATTCGATGGTTGCTGCTGGGACTGTCGGCGTTTGTCGCGGGATGGGCCGGGCGGCGATTTTACGTCAAGGCCTGGTCGGCGCTGCGGCACAAGACGGCAGATATGAATACGCTGGTCGCGCTCGGGACCGGTGCGGCGTTTCTGTATTCGGCTGCGATGACGGTCGCCCCGGGATTTTTTATCGCGCGCGGAATTGCGCCGGATGTGTACTTCGACGCGGGCATCCTGATCATCGCGCTGGTGCTGATCGGCAACACGCTTGAAGCGCGCGCGAAGGGCCGCACGGTCATGGCGCTGCGCAACCTGGCACAACTGCAGCCGAAGACCGCGCGAGTAGTGCGGGACGGAGTGGAGCTGAATATGCCTGTTGAGGCGCTTGCGCCCGGAGATGTGATTCGAGTGCGGCCTGGCGAGCGGGTTCCGGCAGACGGCGAGGTGACCGCAGGCAGGAGCAGTGTGGACGAGTCGATGCTGACCGGCGAGTCGCTTCCCGTTGAGAAGACGCGAGGCGACCGCGTGATCGGCGGGACGCTGAACCAGCGCGGCTCGCTCGAATATCGCGCGACAGCGGTGGGATCGGAAAGCATGCTGGCGCAGATTGTGCGGCTGCTGCACGACGCGCAGGGATCGCGTGCACCGATTCAGAATCTGGCGGACAGGATCAGCGCGGTGTTCGTGCCAACGGTCCTGGTATTGGCAATTGTGACCTTTCTGGGCTGGGAAGTTTTCGGCCGCAGCTATGGAGCAATGCAGGGATTTGCGGCAGCGGTAACGGTGCTGGTGATTGCCTGTCCGTGTGCGATGGGGCTGGCAGTGCCAACGGCGGTGATGGTCGCGACGGGCCGCGGCGCCCAGTTCGGATTACTTATCAAGGGCGGAGAAGCCCTGCAGAGGCTGGAGAAGGTCGACACGGTGGTGCTGGACAAGACGGGTACCATTACCACTGGACGCCCCGAGGTGACTGACATACTCCTCAATCCGGAGAGCAGCTTTTCGCGGAATGGTGTTGTGCTGCTGGCAGCTGCGCTCGAAGGAGCCAGCGAGCATCCTCTGGGCGAGGCAGTAGTCCAATATGCGAAGGAAAACAGCCCGGCCATTCCAGAGGCGGAGAGCTTCACGTCGATGCCGGGGCGGGGTGTGGCAGGCGTGGTAGAGGGCCACGATGTCGTGCTCGGGAATGAGCAGCACATGCACGATCACGGCATCGCCGTTTCTGCCCTTAGTCCGGTGGGCGAAGAACAGGCAAGCAGGGGACGCACACCGCTGTGGGTGGGGATCGACGGCCAACTTGCGGGGGTGATTGTGGTAGCCGATACGATCAAGGCGGGTGCGGCAGCCGCGATCGAGCAGCTGCACCGGGAGAGCCTGCAGGTGGTAATGGTGACAGGCGACAACGAGCGTACGGCACGCGCGATTGCCGCCGAAGCTGGCGTGGACACCGTGATCGCCGGGGTGCTTCCACAGGGCAAGGTTGAGGCGGTTCGCAAGCTGCAAGCACTGAATCACGTTGTGGCGATGGCGGGCGATGGAGTTAACGACGCACCGGCGCTGGCACAGGCCGATGTAGGCATCACCATGGCAACCGGCTCCGATATTGCGATTGAGGCGGGCGATGTAACTCTGATGCGCAGCGAACTAAGCGGAGTTGCGGCAGCCATTTCCCTTTCGCGGGGCACCATGCGCGTGATGAGGCAGAACTTATTCTGGGCATTTGCCTATAACGTCATCGGGATTCCGGTCGCAGCGGGAGTTTTGTATCCGATATGGGGAGTGATGCTCAGCCCGGTGCTGGGCAGCGCGGCGATGGCGCTGAGCTCATTCAGCGTGGTGACGAACAGCTTGCGGTTGAGCCGTCTGAAGCTGGCGTGAGGGATAAAGCGGCAGGAGCGGCTGACCGTTCCTGCCACTGCGCCTGCGTTGGTGCCGCGATCAGAACCCGTAAGACAGACCCATGGCAAACCGGGCACGGGCATTCAGGTTCACAGGGACATCAGGCAGAGTCGGGGACGCTCCGATGTGGCCTGCAGCCTGCAGGACACCGAAATCGGCATTGAGCTTGTACTTGTGGAACGGCAGGACACGGACGGCATAAACCTCCGATGTGGGAATGTTGAAAATGCCTACTTTCCGGCCGTCGTCCAGCGTCACTGCCAGATGATGCGGTTGCTGCGCGACCTCGGCGGCGAGGATGATGGTGCTCTTCGCCGGACCCGTCAGCACAAAGGCCGCCGCACCAAACCCGCGTGCTTCGAAGTCGACTGAATTACCGCCGAGCCCCCAGAGCACTGCATTGGTGCCACGTACGCCGCCACTGAGCAGCACTGGAACTTTCGGGATGAATTGCGTGACGACCTTTGTGCCGACCAGGTACACATCGGCATTTTTCGTGGTCTGGATTCCGTTGGTGATGCTCAGGGCCTCGTGCAGCGCGGCTGAATTCGTGCCGTCGCCGACGTTGTTGTCGTTGAAGCGCCCGATCGCGCCCACAGAGATGGCCGGAACCCACTTTTTGTTGAAGGAGTTCTCCGCGAGGAGGTTGGCTTTTCCGTGGACAATGTGCATGCTTTCAGTCCACAGAGGAGCCAGGTTCACGGAATTAGTGTGGTCGTCACCCTGTTTCTGCAATTCTGCTGTGTAACCGAACTCAATGCGCTTGAAAGCGCCTTCTGTAACTGAAACGGTGCTGTAATTTCCGATCACGTCACCGCCGTTGAGAAAGTGATATGCGACCACGGGATGACCGAAGCCCTTGCCCTCAGAAGGGGCCACGGATGCGATGGGTGTAACGAAGATTCCGGTCGGGCCTTCGTAGCCGAGATTCTGGGCGTGAGAAACAATCGAGAAGATGAAGGCTTGAAGGAGAGCAAGAGTAAACCCCAACCAGAACAGGGTGCGTTTATGAGTGCGAATCATGGTTGCTCCTGGCAAAGGAATGCATGCGAGATCTGTCCAGCCCCGTCCTTCGCGGGTTAAGGAAGACCGCAGGGCGTCTCGTTCCGCCGGGCGCTTCTCAGGGCAATAAACAACGACTCAGTTCAGGCAACGCGAAATGCAATTTGCCTCTGTGTATCTTGTGCGGCGGGGCCTGGGGAGCAGAAACGCCGCATACAGATACAGATCAACGAAAGGTTCGAATTGGAACAGGATTCTCCAATTCGAGCCCAGTTTATTAGGGATTGTCACCGCCGAGATGTGATGGGTAACACAGCGCAGAGCCGTGATACGCCGCTAGACTAGAGGCCGCTGAACGTGATTCAAGGTTCGTGTGCTATCGCCAAAGCAAATTGAAAGACGTCTAGCCTGAGCCGGACGAGTTCACCTTTATTGCTGCGACCGCACGGCCCAGGCGAGGCCATCCGGCTCTCCACCCACATCGATGTGGCTGGTGACTTCGAAGGTTTTGAGATCAATCACAGCTACATAATTGTCCGGCGAGCACGCTACGAAGGCCCGAGGAACTGTCGGGTCCATAAGGATGCCGGCTGCCCCATGGCCGATCTTTACGCGCTTGTACTCCTTGCGCGATGCTGCGTCGTAGGCGACGAGATCGCCATTGCGCAACATGGAAATCAGAACCAGCTTACCGTCAGGAGTGAATTTCAGACGGTTGGCGCTCTGGATTCCGGCAGCGAGAGTGGCAGAGATTTTCCTATTCGCCAGATCGATGATCGAGATGGTTCCGTCCTGCGCGTCTGCGGTCCAGAGTTCACGGCCATCCGGTGAGACATCGAATCCCTCATCGCCTTTGCCCACCGGGATGATGGTCTGGTTCCAGTCCATGCGCGGAGGGGAGTCGGGCGGAGGAGCCATGCCGGGCGGCGGCTGCATTCCGGGCGGGGGTCTCATGAATGACGGGACCTGTCCGAACAGGGAGACCGTCGCTGACGCGACGTTGGTGGTGTAGATCTGCTTCTCGTCGGGTGTGACGTAGATCATGTGGGTGCGGTTCTGGCCGGTGCCCATGACCCAGTCGATCCTGGCTGTGGCCGGATCAAACCGCGCGATCACCTTGGCGCCCTCGGCGGTGAAGTACAGCTTTCCGCCGACGAAGGTCAGGCCGTGCGGGCCGTTCAGCGCTCCGGTATCAATGTCGGGCAGGGCTTTCTGCGCGACGAGGTCGATGACGGAGAGGGCGTGGTAGCGGCCTCCGCCGTAGATGGAAACATAGGCGGTGCGGCCGTCGGAAGAAGCAATGACCTCGTGCGGGTCGGGACCGACTGGAGCCTTTGCGACGACCTGGAGCGTAGCCGGGTCAACGATGGCCAGCGTATGGTTCCGTTTGGAGAGGGCGAGAAGGGATTGCGGCGGTGTGGGCTGGGCGATGGCTCCGAGGGTGCCGGCAGTGATTATTATTAAGAGTACTGCGGCGACGTTAAAACGCATGGATCTGATTCGCATTCCTCTTCCCTTTTCTATATTCGGGCTTAAAATCGCGGGACGATGTTCGAGGGCGCTCGCCGGATCTCTCATCTTTCGCCATTGCTCTCTTTGACGGGATTGTACAAGTGCGAGCCTACGCCTTTGGGCACGTGATTTCGCCAACTAGAATATAGTGGCAGGAGAGCTATCAATGATCGTTGAAGTTCCAGAGAAGCTCGAAGCCGCGCTCAAAGCGCACGCTAAGGCCCATGGTGTTTCTCCGGAAGACTATGTGTGCGAAGTGCTGGAGCGTGAGCTTCGGTCGAGTGAGGCTCCCCCCAAAGGCTCCATTGCAGACGAGGCGCGGCATGCTCGCCAAGTACGGGCCGGCTCCGACTGCCGAAGAAATTGATGCGAACCGGGCCGACATGTTCAAGGGGTTTGGCGAAGAATTTTGAAGATAGCTGGAGTTGCCGATACTCATGCGGCGCTTTGGTATCTGTCGACGACCGCAGACTTTCGAAAACCATGCTGCATGTACCCCGAGCAGCCGTTCCGGACCTGCCGGACCGTCTGATCGCAGCTACGGCGATTCACCTCAACGTGCCCATTATCAGCCGTGACGGCCGAATCCGAGCCTCAGGCGTGAAAACGATCTGGTAGGTAGGGGCCTTAGTCTTCGTGCAGCAGGCTCTGCTCGCCGGAGGCGCGCAGCCGCACGAGGCGATCGATGCTATACGGCGCACGCTGGGTCGCGGAGTGATAGTGCCGCACCTGGAGCTCCCCGAGAAGTCCGATGGCGACCATCTGAATGCCGGCGAGAATGAGAATGCCAGCGATGACGAAAAGCGGCCCATGCTGATCCATGACGTCCTGGTGTGTGAAGAGCTTAAGCGCGAGCAGGAAGATGGAGATACCGCCTCCGAGAAGAAAGCTCAGCGCGCCGAAGATCCCGAAGAAGTGCAGCGGGCGCATCATGTACTTCAGCAGGAAACGAATGGTCAGCAGGTCGAAGAAGACGCGGAAGGTGCGGCCGATGCCGTAATGCGACTTGCCGCGCTCACGATTGACGTTGCGGATGGGAATCTCGCAGATGCTGGCTCCGTAGGAGGCAGCCAGAGCGGGGATGAAGCGGTGCATCTCGCCGTAAAGCGGAATGTTGTGGATGACTTCGCGGCGGTAGGCCTTGAAGGTTGTCCCAAAGTCGTGGATATCGACACCGGAGAGTTTTGCCATCAGCCAGTTTGCACAGCGCGAGGGGATGCGGCGCATGACGAAGTTGTCGATGCGCTCCTTGCGCCACCCGCTGACAACGTCGTAGCCCTCTTCGAGCTTTTCGATGAAGTTAGGGATCTCGGAGGGGTCGTGCTGCAGGTCGCCGTCCATGGCGAGGATGTAATCGCCCTGGGCGTGATCGAAGCCGGCGGCAAGGGCGGAGGTCTGTCCGAAGTTGCGGCGCAGCTTGACGACGAGCACGCGACTATCGACTGCGGCGATTTCCTCGAGGAGCTTGTAGCTGCGGTCAGTGGATCCATCGTCAACGAGGACCAGCTCGAAGCTGTCTCCCACCTGCTCCATGACGGCCTTGAGGCGGTCGTACATGGCGGTGATGTTCTCTTCTTCGTTGTGGAAGGGGACGACGATGGAATACTTAGGCATATCCATTGATTATATAGATTTGGCGTGGGAAGCGCGGCTGCAGATTTCTTTTGCTACAGCGCGCGAATCATTGCCGGCACTGATACAGTCTGGCAGCCTAGCCATCCGTGGTTACCATGGACGGCATTTCCACGAATGGAGCGCCCATGGCAATCGATTTTCAAGGCCTCTGTCCCCTGATTTCCGTCTACGACATGGCGGAGTCTATCCGCTTTTACTGTGATTTGCTGGGATTCGAAGTCGTCAGCCATTCGCCCGTGTTGGCGTCGGGCAGCTTTCACTGGGCGTGGCTCAGGAAAAATGGAGCGGAGCTCATGCTGAACACTCACTATGAGTATGACGATGAACGACCGCCTGAGCGGTCGTCCGAATGGCTCAGCGCACACGGCGATATCACCTTCTATCTGGGCTGCCCGGATGTCGACGGAGCGTACAGCCAGCTCAGAGCACTCGGCCTCAATGTGAAAGAGCCTCACGTGGCCCCGTACGGAATGAAGCAGCTTGAACTCAGAGATCCAGACGGATACGGCCTGTGCTTTCAATGGACGGTGAGCTGATCTGCACGCCACATGCGGAGGACGGCTGTCAGCGAGCACTCTCGATAACTTCAGAGGCTATCTTTGCGGCTTCTTCGCAGGCGGCGCGGTCAACATCCTTGTGAGTCACAAATCGGATCTGGTGATCGGCGGCTGTACCGGCGAGAACGCCGCGTTGCTTCAGCCGGTCGAGGATCGGCGTGGGGTCTGGGTACCCCCTCACGGTGAAGATGACGATATTGGTCTGGACCGTGGAGAGGTCGATCTCGACCTGAGGCAGTTCGGCCAGAGTTTCGGCGAGGAGGCGCGCGTTGGCGTGGTCTTCAGCGAGGCGCTTCGGCATTTGTTCCAGGGCGATGAGGCCGGCAGCGGCGAGGATTCCCGCCTGGCGCATGCCTCCGCCCAGCATTTTGCGGACGGTGCGGGCGCGGGCAATGAGGTCGCGGCTGCCGACGAGCATCGATCCTACTGGCGCGCAGAGGCCCTTCGAGAGACAGAACATTACGCTGGAGAAGCCTGAGGTCAGCTCCGCGACAGAGGTATTGAGAGCTGTGGCGGCGTTAAAGATGCGAGCTCCGTCGAGGTGAACGGGCAGGCCGAGTTCGGCCGTGCGCGACCAGATCTCTTCATAGACGTGGCGGGGTGTGACGGTGCCTCCGGCCATGTTGTGGCTGTTTTCGAGGGTGATGAGGCCGGTGCCGGCGCGGTGAAAGTCGGCTTTCTTCAGCGCCTGCTCGATGTGGCTCCAGGTGACAATGCCACGGTCGGCGAAGACCGGACGGAGCTGGACTCCGGAGAAGGCTGCAGCCATGGCCATTTCCCAGTCGACCACGTGGGCGCGGGATTCGGTGACGACCTCCTGGCCGTGATGCGTATGAAGATGGATGGCGATCTGGTTCCCCATCGTGCCAGTTGGAACGAAGAGAGCGGCTTCGCGTCCGAAGATCTGGGATGCGCGGGATTCGAGGAGATTGACGGTGGGATCTTCACCGTAAACGTCGTCTCCCACCTCGGCGGCGGCCATGGCGGCGCGCATGGCGGCAGTGGGCTTCGTGAAGGTATCGCTGCGGAGCTCGATGGTGGCAGTCGGGAGGGCCTGCTCAATATGGGCTGCGGCGGCTTCGGCAGTGCTGAGGGACATGGGGAGATTTTACGTCCAACCGAAGCTGGCTCCCACGTCCGAAAATCCGGAACCTTTGGCTGCGCTCAGCGCAAGCTGTGGGGCACCCGCCGCTTAAGCGGCCGGAACCATCAGGAAGCGTTCAAAGACCTCATTGGAAACAAGCCGCCCACGGGTCGTGAGGGCAATGCGGTCAGCGGTCCAGGTGATGAGGCCGTGGCATTCGAGTTCGGTGAGGAGAGGCTCGAAGGAATCGACATCAGCCCGGCCAAATTCCGCTCGGAGAGCGCCGAGGCTTACACCAGCATTCAGGCGCAGGCCGAGGAACCACGCTTCTTCGATCTCTTCTTCACGGGAGAGGCGGTGCGGATGATTCCATCCCGATGAGTTGAGGAACGGCTCCAGTTCATCGGTGGTGGCGAAGCGCAAAGCATCTCCGGAGCGGGTGCGCAGCATGGAGTGCGCGTCGAGGCCGAGGCCAAGGTAGGGCTTGCGGTGCCAATACTTCAGGTTGTGGGCTGATTCCCTGCCGGCGCGCGCAAAGTTGGAGATTTCGTACTGATGGAGGCCGTGGGCAGCGAAAAGCTCGACGGCTTCGGAGTACATGTCCGCGATGTCTTCGTCGGAGGGAACCTGTGGTGCGTAGTACTTGAGACCGCCGGAACTTAGCTCGCGGCCCAGACGGGAATCGGCGTCGATTTCGAGCATGTAAACGCTGGCGTGGTTGACTCCGGTATCGGCCAGGGTGGCAAGAGATTCGCGCCACGAGTCGCGGGTCTGGCCGGGCAGGCCTGCGATCAGATCGAGACTGAGGTTTGAAATTCCGGCGCGGCGCACGCGGTTGATGTCGCGGAGCGCGATCTCACGTGTGTGAAAGCGTCCTGTGTGTTTCGCTTCGGAATCGATGAACGACTGGACTCCGAAGCTGATGCGGTTTACCCCGGCTTCAACGATAGCGCCGAGAGTTGCGTCCTCAAGCTGGCCTGGAGCGCATTCGGCTGTGATTTCGGCTGTCGGAAGCACGGCGAAGCTGCGGCGGATTGCGGAAAAGAGGCGTCTGATCAGAGCTGACGGCAGCAACGACGGCGTTCCGCCACCGAGGTAGATGGAATCGACTACTTCGGGCAGGTCGACGTGCCGCTGCTGGGTCTCTACGCGGATCGAGGACAGATCCTGTTCGAGCCGAGCAATATATTGCTCGAAATAGGTTGCCGGGAAGACCCCGGATGCAAAGTTACAGTAGGTGCACTTGGATTTGCAGAACGGGATCGAGAGGTAGAGGCCGAGCGTGTGCATCTGTAACTATCTTCTCATTATCCCGAGAGTTGCATCTGATGCTATGATAGAGATGATTGATGCAATTCAGGTAGGCCAATGCGAACAACGCTATCCATCGACGATGACATTCTCGCTGCCGCCAAAGAGATCGCGTCACGGCAACATAAGACGGTCGGTGAGGTCATCTCTGCCCTGAGCCGCCAGGCGCTGCGGAGCAGTGTAACCGAGCGAAAGTATCGCAACGGCATCCCTCTACTTCCAGTGCAGCCGAACGCAAAACCAGCCACTTTGGAACTCGTCAATCGATTACGCGATGAGCTGCCTTGACGACCTTTCTCCTTGATGTGAACGTCCTGATCGCGCTGATTGACCCGACGCACTCTCAGCACAATATCGCGCACGACTGGTTTACGATCGAGGGGCAGGAAGCCTGGGCAACGTGTCCAATCACTGAAAATGGGGCTATCCGAATTGCAGGAAATCGAGCGTACACAAATTCTCCTGGTAGTCCGGCCGCTGTCGCTCAGGCCATTTCGGAGTTGGGAAAATCCCCGGGACATACCTTCTGGTCCGACAAGATTAGCCTGCTTGAATATTCGAAGCTCGACCTGGCGCGACTTCTCTCTCCGGCCCAGGTAACTGACACTTATCTGTTGGCTCTCGCGCAGGCACATGGGGGGCAACTGGCGACTTTGGATCACCGGCTCATTTCTGACGCCGTTCGCGATGGAGCAAAGAGTCTCCACGTAATTCGCTGAAACCTCCGCTATCCTGTTGTCCTCTAAGATAGAAGCAACGCATGGGCGGGTCGGACAAAGAAAAATCTGCGCCGGATGAGCAGAAGAAGCCGGTTCCGCAGCAGGATGAAGATGTTATCGGCAAGGCGTACGACGGCCGGCTGATGAGGCGGCTGCTCACCTATCTCTATCCTTACAAGTGGGCGGCGTTCATCTCGATCGCCGCGATTCTGATAAAGGCCGGATGTGATGTCCTCGGGCCGTACCTGACGGAAATCGCGATCGACAGGTACATGACGGCGCATCCGACGCACGGCAGCGAATTTTTATCGCGAGGGCTGAGCGCGAGCCCTGTACGTGGCATTACTCAGATTGCCGTGATTTATCTGGGCGCGCTGCTGCTGAGCTTTTTGCTGGAGTTCATCCAGACCTACCTGATGCAGTGGACCGGGCAGAAGATCATGTTCGACCTGCGGCGGCAGATCTTCGGGCATCTGCAGCGCATGCACGTCGGATTCTACGATCGGAATCCGGTGGGCCGACTGGTGACGCGCCTGACCAGCGACGTGGACGCGCTGAACGAGATGTTCACGTCGGGCGTCTTCGCGATCTTCGAAGACATCTTTGTCCTCGCAGGGATCGTCTTTGTGATGCTGCGCATGAAATGGTGGCTGGCTCTGCTGGCCTTCTCGGTGCTGCCGCTGATCCTGCTGGCGACACGAATTTTTCGTAAGTATGTCCGCGATTCCTATCGCAGGATTCGCACGGCCATCGCCCGCATCAACAGCTATACGCAGGAACATATTTCGGGCATGAGCCTGATCCAGCTTTTCAATCGACAGAAGCGGGCGTTCATGGATTTCGAGGCGGTAAACAAGACGCACCTGGTCGCGTTCAAGGATTCGATTCTGGCCTATGCGCTTTATTATCCAGTCGTTGAAATTCTGAGCTCGGCTGCGATTGCCATGGTGATCTGGTTCGGGGGCCGTGGCGTGCTGCATGGGGCCGTTACGATTGGCGTGCTGGTGGCCTTTATTCAATACGCACAGAGGTTCTTCCGTCCGATTCAGGACCTGAGCGAGAAATACAACATTCTGCAGGCGGCAATGGCGGCAAGCGAGCGCGTGTTCAAGCTGCTCGATACTCGGCCGGAGATCGTTTCGCCGGCCCATCCGAAGAAAACGGACAGCTCGGGCAGCGTCGAATTTGTAAACGTATGGTTTACATATCAACGGCTGGACGATGAAACGAAGGCATTTGTGGCCCAGGCTACTCCGGACGAGCTGGCTGCAATGACGGACATCGAATGGATTCTGCGGGGGGTCTCGTTCAGGATTACGCCGGACCAGACGGCGGCGATCGTAGGGCATACGGGGGCGGGCAAGTCGACGATCGTCAGCCTGATGATGCGCTTCTACGATATCCAGCGCGGGCGGGTGCTGGTGGACGGGGTGGATGTCCGTGAGCACGACCTGATTAAACTGCGCCAGCACTTCGGGGTGGTGCTACAAGATCCGGTTCTCTTCAGTGGAACCATCGAGAGCAACATCCGGATGGGGACGGAGGCGATCAGTAATGCGGAAATGCGACTTGCCGCCGAGCAGGTGAACATTCACGATTTCATCACGTCCCTCCCCGGCGGATATCAGGAGCCGCTGCGGGAGCGCGGCAGTTCGCTTTCGACGGGGCAGAAGCAACTCATCAACTTCGCGCGCGCGCTGGCGCACAACCCGCGAATACTCATTCTGGACGAAGCGACCTCTTCGGTGGATACGGACACGGAGTTGCGCGTGCGGCTGGCACTGGAGCGGATGATCGAAGGGCGGACCTCGGTCGTCATTGCCCATCGGTTATCGACGGTGCAGCGGGCCGATGTGATCCTGGTGATGCACAAAGGGCAGTTGCGCGAGATGGGCAGCCACCAGGAGCTGCTGGCGCGACGCGGCATCTACTGGAAGCTCTATCAGCTTCAGTACAAGGACCAGGAATTGGGCGTAGGCGGGTCAGGGCTCACGCCGTCGCTGGCGCTGGGGACGGATTAGAAGGGCTCAGGGAACAGGGCTCAGGGAACAGGGCTTAGTGATACAGGACATCATCATGTCCGTAATCAGACTCGCATCATTGCCTGATCTCGCCGCGCTTTCTGAACTGCGCCGGGAGCTTTGGCCTGAAATCGATCTCGAGGAGAACGTGCGGGAACTGACGGCGATTCTTCGAGGCGAAAAAATTGGAACGCTGCCACTTTTGATCTTTGTGGCTGGGACAGAGGACGGCACGCTGCTGGGCTTCATCGAAGTGGGCTTGCGCTCCCATGCAGACGGGTGCGATAAGCGGATGCCGGTGGGATATGTGGAAGGCTGGTTGGTGCGCGAGGACCAGCGCAGGCAAGGCATTGGCGGACAGCTTCTGGCCGCGGCGGAAGAGTGGGCACGAAGCCAGGGCTGCCTGGAGATGGCTTCGGATGCTGTGATTGAGAACGAGATATCCCAGCGTGCGCATAAGGCACTGGGTTTTGAGGTGGTCGACCGCTGCGTAAATTATCGCAAAGCCTTGTAGAAGCTGGCTCATTTCCATCAGGCCAGTCAAGCGCCGTATCATAAAGGGTTATGCCCTTCCCCATAAAGAAGTGTGTCGTGTGCGGCGAGGAATTCGAGCTCAGGCCCGACAAGCCGGGTTTTGCGAACCGCTGCCCGGAGTGCAGCGCGGCCGAAGAAGATACTTCAGTTGCCGGGCCGAAGGAGACGGCGACAAAGGAGCAGAATGCTGCCCGGCGAAAAGCGATTCGCGACCTGCTGTATCGCAAAGACAGCTAGATGAGCGGTGAGCCCAGGATTTTCATTTCTGCCGGCGAGGCAAGCGGCGAGCACTACGGGACACTGCTGATTCCGGCTCTCAGGCGGCTGGTTCCGGAGGCGGAGTTCTTCGGGCTGGGCGGGCAGCGGATGGAGGCGCTCGGCTTTCGGCGGATTGTGCGGGCCGAAGATGTGGCAGTCATGGGGATCACCGAGGTGATCCGGCACATGCCGCAGATCTATCGGGAATACCGGCGGCTGAAGGCGGCGATCCGGACGGAGAAGCCGGATGCGGCGATCCTGATCGATTTTCCCGATGTGAACCTGTCGCTGGCGAAGCATCTGAAGCGAGCCGGGGTACCTGTCATCTATTTTGTCTCGCCGCAGTTGTGGGCCTGGAAGAAGTACCGCATCCGCGAGGTCCAGAAATACGTCGACCGGATGCTGGTGATTTTCCCCTTCGAGGAAAGGTTTTATCGCGAGCGCGGGGTCGAGGCGACGTTCGTGGGTCATCCGCTGGCGGAGACGCCTCGTCCTCAGGTCTCACGGGAAGACTTCGCTCGCCAATGGGGGGCGGGATCGTCCAAACCTTTGGCCAATACGAAGGAATGGATCGGGCTGCTGCCGGGCAGCCGCATAAAAGAAGTGCGTCTGAACCTGCCTGAGATGCTGCGAGCGGCGTCGCTGCTGGGGCAACGAGGCGATTACGAGTTTCTGCTGCCGCTTGCGCCCACGCTGACTCCCTTGCAGCGGGCTGAGGTGGAGGGGATGCTTCCGGGGCAGCCTCGCATTTGCATTGCCAGCGATGCACGCGCCACACTGCATCACGCGCGGGCAAGCGTGGTGGCAAGCGGAACAGCGACGGTTGAGGCAGCGCTGATCGGTAATCCGTTCGTTGTGGTCTACCGGGTTTCGCCGTTAAGCTATGCCGTTGCGAAGCGGGTGGTGGACGTGCCACATGTTGCCATGGTGAATCTGATTGCCGGACGAAGGGTGGTCCCGGAGTTGTTACAGGGTGACTTTACGGCTGAGAATGTCGTCTCACACCTGGAACCGCTTTTGCGGGCGGGCCAGGCGCGAGAGAGCATGATTGCGGACCTGCGCGGGATATCGGGTATGCTCAAGGCCGGAGACAGCGCAGGGGGCGAGTCGGCGATCGACCGTACCGCCCGCATCACAATGGAAGTACTAAAGAGGAGTCCGCAAGCGGCTTGAGGCCATCCACCTACAAGAAAACTCACGCGCTATGATTACACTTCGCTCCGTTCAAACCTTTGCCCACTTGCCGCGCATCGGCTGTTTGTTGGCAGTTCTGCTCATTCTGGCCGCTCCTTTAGCGGGCGCAGCGGATCGCGTGCCCATCCAGATCACGGCTTATACCATTGACGCCGAGCTGAAGCCCGAAACGCATATGCTGACGTGCGTAACGCGGGTGACTTTCACGGATCTTGATCCGGTGCAGACCGCTGTGTTCGACCTGCACGGCGCTCTAAGAGTCGATAAGGTGACGGACTCGAAGAACGTTTCGCTGAGCGGCGAGCGCGGAGCGGAGGCGACGCTGCGGATCACTCCAGCGCAGCCGTTGAGCAAGGGGCAGACCTACACCTGGACCTTCTATTACTCGGGCGCGCTTGAGACCGATGCAGGGGGGCCGGTCGATGGTTTGAAGCTAGCGTATGTGGGCGATCCGACGTCGTATTTGCTGTACGGCGGCCGGTGGTTTCCGACAGTGGGCTATCTGATCGATCGGTTCACCGCGGAGATTCACGTGAAGGTGCCTGCCGGATACACGGCGATAGGCAGCGGCGCACAAGGCGGCGGAAAACCAATCGCCGGAGGCGCGAACGAATTCGATTTCAGCTGGAAGAAGCCGGGTTTTCCGGGAACCATTATTGCCGGCAAGTTCGGACCGCCTACATCGGCAGCGGCAAACATTCACGTCTATACGACGGAAGACAAGAAGGCCGCCGCACAGGAGTACGGGCAGAGCGCGCTGAGGATCTTTGCGTATTTCACGTCAACGTTCGGCCTGCCGGAATCCAGCACTTTGAATGTAGTGGAACTGCCGGAGGATACGGTTCCGACCTACTGGGCTCCGGAGATTGCGGCAGTAGCGGGGACCCGCATGGGAGGCAAGACGGACTTCCGCGTGCTGGCCAACACTATCGCGCATCAGTGGTGGGGCAGCGAAATGAGTCCGGCGACGCTAAACGATACATGGATTACGAACGGAATGGCGCGGTACGGCGAGCTGATGTATCTGGAAGACGCCGCGGGGAAGTCGGCGCTCGATAATGCGATTCTGGATGTCTCGGCGGGCGCACTTGCGTATGACACGATTCCGTTGTCGAGCGCAGGACGGCTGGGCGTATTCACGCCGGAGTTCCAGTCGATGACACTGGACAAGGGCGCCGTGGTTTATCACATGCTCAGGTGGGAAGTGGGCGACGACAGCTTCGTAAAGATACTTCGGGCTGTGCTGTCGCAGTACACGGACAAGGGCATTCGGACCACTGATTTCGAGAAAGTCGCCGAGGCGCAATCGCAGCAGCAGCTCACTCCATTTTTTGCGCAGTGGCTGGACGGGACAGGCGCTCCGACGTTTACGAACAAGTACGCGATCTACAGGCTTGGAAACAACAAGGGCTTTCGAACGATCGGTGAGATTCAGCAGGACCTCGACCTGTTTAATATGCCAGTGGACCTGCGCATCGAAACCGACGGCAAGACGGAGAATAAGCGCGTCACTGTGGTGGGCACGGATTCGCAATATGTAGTCGATACTTTCGGCCGGCCGCGGCACGTGCAGATCGATCCGGAGAACTGGGTGCTGAAGAGCACCCCGAACATGCAGGTGAGAGTGTCGATCCTCAAAGGCCAACAGCTGGTGGCCCAGGGTGACGTAAGCGGCGCGTTGGCCGAGTACCAGAAGGCGCTCCAGGCTAATCCGCAGAGCTCGCTTGCGCATTACCGCATCGCGGAGATCTTTTTCAATCAGCGCAATTATCAATCGGCAATCAATTCGTATCGCGACTGCCTGCGCGGGGACGGCGACCCGAAGTGGACGGAAGTATGGAGCCACGTACAGATCGGCAAGATATTCGACCTGACCGGCCAGCGCGACCGTGCCGTGCCGGAGTATCGGCAGGCGCTGCAGACGAACGACAACACCGGCGGAGCGCTGAACGAGGCGAGACATTACCTCCAGACGCCTTTTAAGCGGGCTGACACGGAGTGAACCCCAAACCAGAGTAGAATCCGGCTGTGAAGACCGCGGCCGATATTGCACTGGAGTTCGTCGACCATATCAATTCCCATGACACGGCCAGCCTGGCCAACCTGATGGCTGAGGATTTCCTGTTTGTCGATGGTCTCGGGCAGGAGGTTCGCGGCCGGCGGAAGATGGACCTTGGCTGGAAGGGCTATTTCGAGATGTTTCCCGACTATTCGATCCAGATAGACGATGTTTTCTCGCAGGGCGACCTGATCGGCCTGTTCGGGTATGCGCAAGGAACCTTTGCAGTCGGGAGTGAAATGCCGAAGGAGAACCGCTGGAGGATTCCAGCTGCGTGGAGAGCGACGATTCGCGACCGTCTGGTAAGCGAGTGGCGGGTCTACGCGGACAACGAGCCGGTCTGGAAGATCATGCGGACCAAACGCTATTGAATCGTTTCAGCAAGAATGCATTAAAATCGCGGCAATATTCATGAGTTCTCCTGGCATAAGCACTGCCGATCCCGCTGCTGGCCGCCTTCAGATAAAACCCGCCCGCATGCTATCGCTCGACGTGCTGCGGGGCCTCGACATCGGGTTCATGATCCTGGTTAACAACAATGGCGATGGCTCGCGGGCGTACTGGGCTCTGAAACACGCCAACTGGAATGGGTTCACTCCCACTGATCTGGTATTCCCGACATTTCTGTTTCTGGTGGGCATCTCGACGGTGCTCTCGACGGAATCTCGCCTGGCGCAGGGCGCGTCCAAGCGATCGCTTTTCCTGCACACATTGCGGCGGACGGTGATCATTTTCCTGCTCGGGTTGCTGGTGAATAGTTTCCCGCACTTCGATTTGCATACGCTGCGGTTCTTCGGCGTGCTGCCGCGGATTGCCATCTGTTATTTCATCGTGGCATGTCTTTATTTCCTCAGCCCGGGATGGCGCGATAAGCTTGTGCTCGCCGTGCTGGCGCTGGCCGGCTATTTCGTGCTCATGCGCTACGTCCCGGTGCCGGGCTTCGGTCTGCCGGGGCGCGATGTTCCCTTCCTCGACCGCGATGCCAACCTGGTCGCGTGGCTTGACCGGCAGATCTTTCCAGCGTCCCACCTCTACGAGGGCACGCGTGACCCGGAGGGCCTGCTCAGCACCATTCCGGCAGTGGGAACGGCGCTTATGGGGATGCTTACGGGCATCTGGCTTAGAACGCAGCGGAGCGTGGACGAAAAAGCGCGTTGGATTTTCTTCGCGGGGATGATTTGCGTTGCAGCCGGCGCGGCGTGGAACCCGTGGTTTCCGCTGAACAAGAAGCTGTGGACCAGCTCGTTTGTGCTGTTTGCCGGGGGATGGAGCCTTCTGCTGCTGGCGTTTTCGATCTGGGTAGTGGATATTTTGCGAGCACCCGAAGGCAGGCCGGACAGCGCCGGACGCTCGAAGGTATTTATGCCGTTCCTGGTTTTTGGAACGAATGCCATTGTGGCGTATGTCTTCTCGGAGCTGCTGGCCGGGGCGATTGGCAATATTCAGGTAGGGGCGGGGAATCTGCAGCAGTGGCTCTATCATGCGACCGCGGCGGTCGTTCCCGATGCCGCTTTTGCTTCCCTGCTCTATTCGCTGGGGTTCGTCGCATTCTGCTGGGTTCCGGTTTATCTTCTGTACCGGAAGCGGGTTTATATAAAAATCTAGAGCTTGGGGCTCGGAGCTCAGGGCACAGGAGACAGGTCACGGGTGGATAGTGAGGGAGTGCCGCCGGAGAAGACTGCGTGGCGGAGCTTGTTTAGCAGCGTGCGGCCGCTGACCGTCTCCGGCGTGTTGCGCGATGCGGCAGCGGGAATCCAGCTTGCCTCGGTGAACATTCCACAGGCGCTCGGTTATACCAGGATCGCGGGAACGCCGGTGATTACCGGCCTTTATACGCTGCTGCTGCCGCCGATAGCCTTCGCGGCGTTCGGATCGTCGCGCTACCTCGTGGTGGCCGCCGATTCGGCAACTGCGGCGATCCTCGCGGGAGGCCTCACAGGCCTCGCGCCTCCCGGAACGCCGGAGTATGTCCAGCTGGCGACGATCGTCGCGCTGCTCACCGGGGTGTTCCTGCTGATAGCCAGACTTCTGCGGCTGGGTTTTCTGGCTGACTTCCTCTCGCGGACGGTGCTGGTAGGATTTCTGACCGGCGTGGGGTTTCAGGTGGCGTTCGGCGTGCTGGGCCAGATACTCGGCGTACCGACACATGCCCGCTACACCGTGATGAAGCTGGCCGAAGTGGGTCGCGCCCTTCCCTCGGTTCACCTCCCCACCCTGGCGGTATCCGCGACGGTTCTGGGCATCATACTGGCTTTGCGCCGACTGGCTCCAAAAGCTCCGGGGGCCTTGATCGCGGTGGTGGGGGCCATTGCAGCAAGTGCGCGATGGAACTTCTCGGCGCACGGAATAGCAGCCATCGGGCCTGTTCAGGGCGGCTTGCCGAGGCCAGGACTCAGCCTTCCCGAGTGGAAGACCATCGAACCGCTTATCGGCATTGCTGTCTCCTGCGCGGTGATGATCATTGCGCAGAGCGCGGCAACGGCGCGCAGCTATGCCGAGCGCCACAACCAGGATCTGGAAGAGAACATGGACCTGGTGGGGCTGTCGGCTGCCAATGCAGTTGCTGCAATCAGCGGCGCCTTTCCTGTCAACGGCAGCCCGACTCAGACCGCAATGGTCGAGGGCGCAGGCGCCCGCAGTCAAATGGCGCAGATTTCTACATCAATGGTTGTGGCGCTGGTGCTGATCTTTGTGACGAAGCCGCTCGAGTATCTTCCTCAGTGCGTACTTGGGGCAATCGTATTTCTGGTAGCGATGCGGTTGATCAACCTGCGCGGGCTGTGGTCTATTCGCGAGGAGAGCCCCGGCGAATTCGCGGTAGCGGTGATGACTGCTGCGGTAGTTGTGGTGTGGGGCGTGGAACAGGGGATTGTGCTGGCGATGATCGCGTCGCTGCTGAGAATTGTGCACCACAGCTATCATCCCAATACCGGCGTAATGGTAGTGAACGACGTAAAGACCTGGGACGTGGTGCCGCCACTTCCCGGGACCGTGACCCAGCCGGGGCTGGTAATTTACCGCTTTGGAGCTCCCCTGTTTTATGCCAATGCAAGCCGGTTTGCGCAGGAGATCAAAGACCTCGCGACTTCGCAGGTGAAATGGGTGGTAGTGGACGCCGAAGCCATCACACATATGGATTACAGCGCGGCGCGGGTGGTGTGCGACGTCTACCGGGAGCTTGCTGCGCGCGGCGTGATCATGGCATTTGCGCGCGTCCGCATGGAACTGCAAGCGGATATGAACCGGCATCATCTGCTGGCCGGCGCCGGGTGTACCCGGATTTACCGGCGTCTGCACGATGCAAGGGCAGATTATGCCAAGGAAATGGCAGGCGCACCTAGCGAAGCCAGCCTCCGCCCGGAAAATGCCGGTGCTTAGGGTTTAGCTGAAGAGGTGATATAGCTTCCATCCAACGGCAATACTCACCGCCAGCACCAGATTGAGAATCATCGCGTACTTCAGACCAACGAATACGTTTCCGTCCAGCTCTCCCCGGTACGCCGAAGAGTGAGATTTGGAATCGGGTGCGGAAGCGCCCGAGTGTGAGAGAACGAGAACCAAGGCAGGAGAAGAGGCTTCAACAGTGACATCGCTCATCGGATTTTTCTTCTTGGAAAGAGATCTGCGGGGGACGAGTGAGAAGTTACCAATGCAGGTAACCATTCACAATGCCCCAAAAGGGCTACAAAGAAGTTTTTCGAGATTACCCGCGTGCCAAAACAGATAGAGAGCGCGGTTACCTATGAGGCCAAGAGGCTGCGATCCCTCCCAGAACAGGCGGGTAAGCGCCTAAAGGTATCTTTAGCTCTTTTTCAAGGCAGGCTTACTCGTTGGGTCGGGCCTGACCAATGAACCATTCCTGAACGTGGTGAAACCTACCAACCAGATTGCCCTTGGAATCGAAGACCTGGAGCGTCCCGGAGTTTTCCTCGGCGCGGACTCCATCGGTGACCACAGCCAATTCCTTGCTGTTTTGCATTCTCACGTATACCGGCACGGCGAATCTCCTGATGAAGGTTGCGGGAGCATGGTATCAATGCGGGGCTGCATCCGGCGAGCGGATAGTGGCGAGTTGAGCGGCGAAAGCAAAGGCCGGCACACGGCCGGCCTCACGCCTTCAAAGAGGGCCGCTAGTAGATGCGGAAGTTGACCTCGATATTGACTTCCACGGGTACAGGGTGGCCCTGATAGTAAGCCGGCTTGAACTTGTACTGCCGGACGGCTTCGACGGCCTTTTCGTCCAGACCCATGCCGAGCGGACGCACCACGCGAACGTTGCGGGGATTGCCCTGGGCGTCCACGATTACTGAGACGACGCAGATGCCCTGGTACTTGGCACGGCGGGCTTCGTCAGAGAACTCAGGGTCGACGGAGTAGATAACCTGGGGAGCCGAGACGCCTCCGCCAGGGCGCATCAGACCGCCGCCGTATCCACCGCCTTCGCCGGGACCGACACCGTTTCCGTTGCCGGAGCCAATGCCGCCGCCGCGTCCGGTGCCGAATCCGGAACCCGAGCCAGGCCCCTGCGAAGCCAAGGCCACCTGAGGCGACTGGGGCACGCCGACATTGGGCATGTTCGCGTCGGGGAGCTTAACCTGCTGAGGCATCACGATGGTCGGCTCGACAGCCAGCTTGGGATTGTCGTTCTTGATGATCTGTGGAGGTGTGATCTGAGTCTTGGCCATCTTGGGCAGCTTGCCTTTTGAGGCCTCAACGAGGTCGTGTGCGCCGCCGCCACCACCGCCGCCCATGGACTGGTTCATCTTCATGGTGAGCGGGATGAAAGGCTTGATGTCGACGTCAGCTAGCTTCTGCTTCCTCTGGATCGCGCGGGTGCGCCATCCAGCTATGAGGAACAGTGCGATAAGGCCGATGACGAACACGTGCGCCGCGATGGCCAGTGCCGTCGATTTCGGATTCCGCTTGACCGCCATCGGGTCGACGACCGCGACCGGCTTCGAGGTGAGCTCGAGAGGCGGAAGCTTTTTGGGAAAAAACAGGTCGTGAATGCTGGTGCCGAGCGTCTTCCAGACAGGCTCCGTCTGGGTGGGGTCCTCGACTTCAATGGGTTTGGAGGTGAGGTCGAGGGGCGGGAGTTTCTTTGGGAAGAAGACGTCATGAATGCTGGCGGCGAGGGATTTCCAAACCGATTCTTCTACTTCGAGGTCTTCGACTGCGACTGGCTTAGAACTCAATTGAAGCGGTGGCTGCTTCGAGGGCGAAAAGGCGTCTCGCAAATTGGAGATGAGCGAGGACCACATGGAACCGCCGGTCTCGAGCAGAAAATCGGGCTCTTTTTCTGCCGGCCGCGTGGGTAATGATTCTGGTTCCAGTTCAGGAGGTGTCAAAAGCTGATTGCCCATATTGCTCTGCCGAAGGGCTGTCCAACGGCTATCTCTCCATTATGGATGACTATTGGCCTGCTTGTCTTGCCGTATATCAACCCCGGGGTTCGCTAATTTTGGTTTGACGCACGCGGGCGACTGCAGGCTGTACCAGCGCACACAAGTATAGACGCCTTGCCAGCCGTCAGGTCACTGAAAGAAAGAAGAAATCGCTTCGGACGATACAATGGTTTTACTCCGACTCATGACGATGACGAAGACAACGACGCCCCCCGCGGGCAGTGTGAGCGCTCCGGTTACGCCGGAAAAGAGGCTGGACCTGAAGTCGACCCTTACGCTGCCGGAAACCAAGTTTCCGATGAAGGCGAACCTTCCCCAGAACGAGCCTGCCAGGTTGAAGGAATGGAAGGATTCGGGCCTGTATGAACAGATTCGGGCGGCCCGGAAGGGGTCGCCGAAATACATTTTGCATTACGGGCCTCCCTATGCGAACGGGCCGATTCACCTGGGACATGCGCTGCAGAAGTGCATTAAAGACTTCATCCTGAAATCCAAGACGATGGCGGGCTTCGACGCGCCGCTGGTGCCGGGATGGGACTGCCATGGGCTGCCGATTGAGATCAAGGTAGACGAAAAGCTCGGCCGCAAGAAGCTGGAGATGCCGGCGCTGTCGGTACTGAAGGCCTGCCGCGAGTATGCCCAGAAGTTTATTGATCTGCAGCGGAACCAGTTAGTCCGGCTGGGCGTTTTCGGATATTGGGAGAAGCCGTATCTGACGATGTCAAGGCCATATGAGGCGAAGACGCTCGAGACGTTCTACGACTTCTTCGAGAAGGGGTTTGTCTATAAGGGGCTGAAGCCGGTCTACTGGTGCCTGCACGACCGCACCGCGTTGGCTGAGGCAGAGGTCGAATACGAGATGCACACCAGCCCGAGCGTGTACGTGCGTTACGGGCTGACGAGTAACCCGGCGGCGATCGATCCTGCACTGGCGGGCAGGCAGGTGTGGACGATCATCTGGACGACGACGCCATGGACACTTCCGGCGTCGCTCGCGGTGGCGTTTCATCCGGAATTCGATTATGTGGCGCTCGAGCAAAATGGGAATGTGTACATCGTCGCCGAGGCACTGGCTGCGGCGGTGCGCGAGGCATGTGGGCTCCAGGGCGCGAAGGAGATTGCGAAATTCAAGGGTGCGAAGCTGGAGCGGGTGACGTTCAGACATCCCTTCCTTGAGCGCAGCGTGCTGGGCGTTTTAGCTGACTATGTCACGGCAGATACCGGAACGGGTGCAGTGCATACAGCGCCGGCGCATGGCGCGGACGATTTCTACACCGGCGGGCGTTACGGGCTGGACCAGACCTGCAACGTGGATAACGAAGGCCGTATGCGCAACGGGCGTCCTGAGTGGGAGGGCATGACGGTCTTCGAGGCAAACAAACCGATCATCGAAGTGCTCAGGAACACAGGAGCGCTCATGGGGCAGAGTGAGATCTACCACTCCTATCCGCACTGCTGGCGGTGCCATAAACCGGTGATCTTCCGGGCTACGGAGCAGTGGTTCATTGGGATGGAGACTCCGCTGAAGAATGCAGATGGGGCTTCGTCTAATAACCGCACAACTACATTTAGGCAGCGGGCCCTCGATGAGATCAAGCGTGTGAAGTGGGATCCAGCGTGGGGCGAGGAGCGCATCTGGAACATGATTGGGACCCGTCCGGACTGGTGCATCTCGCGGCAGCGGATCTGGGGCGTGCCGATCGCCGTGTTTCTGTGTAACAGATGCCATGAGCCTCTGAAGAATCCGGCAGTGAACCGGAGCATTGTCGCGCTGTTCGAGAAGGAAGGGGCGGAGGCGTGGCACAAGTACGCCGCCGAGGAGTTGTTGCCGGCAGGTACGAAATGCGAAAAGTGCGGGGCGGCACAAGAAGAGTGCGGGCTGCCTGCGTTTCGCAAGGAGATGGACATTCTCGATGTGTGGTTCGACTCGGGAATCAGCTGGAATGCAGTGCTGGTGGGGAATTCTGAGCTGGCGTTTCCGGCGGATTTGTACATCGAAGGCGCGGACCAGCATAGAGGATGGTTCCATTCTTCCCTGCTCTGTTCGGTCGCGGTAAAGGACACCGCCCCGTACAAGAATGTCGCTACGGTCGGCTGGACGCTCGACGAGCAGGGGCGGGCGTTTTCGAAGTCCCTGGGAAATGGCGTCGATCCCGTGGACATTGCCGACCGGCTGGGCGCCGAGATCGTGCGCGTGTGGACGGCAAGCGTGGATTTCCGCGAGGACGTGGCGGCAAGCGAGAACCTGATGCAGCGCGCGGCGGACAACTATCGGAAGCTGCGGAATACGTTCAAGTACCTGCTGGGGAATTTAAGCGGGTTCGATCCTGCGGATGCCGTGAGCGACGCCGAGTTGTTGCCGCTCGATCGCTACATGCTGGCAGGGACGCGTGAACTGACGGAGAAAGTCCTCGCGTGGTACGAGCAGTTTGAGTTTCACCGCGTTTTTCATGCGATCAATGAGTTTACGATTGTCGATTTGTCGGCGTTCTATCTCGATTTGCTGAAGGACAGGATGTACACCTTCGCTCCGGTGAGCGCGGAGCGGCGGTCGGCCCAGACGGTGATTTGGAAGATCACCGAGGCGCTGGTGCGGCTGGTGGCTCCGATCCTGAGCTTTACGGCGGACGAAGTGTGGGGGTATCTGCCGCGTATAGAAGGCCGAGAGGCGAGCGTGCATCTGGCCGAGTTCTGGAACCCGGAGCAAATTGCGAAGGAGCGGGATGAGGAGTTCATGGCGGACTGGGCTGAGCTCTTGCGTATTCGCGACGAGGTGCTGAAGAGCCTGGAAGAGGCACGGAAGGACAAGCGCATCGGCAAGGCGCTCGAAGCGAAGGTGCGGATCAAGTTAGTTGGGACGTCGCCAAATCTCGGGGTACTGAGGAAATACAAGGACAGTCTCAAGGAGCTTTTCAACGTTTCCCAAGTGAATAACGTTTCTGAGGCGATCAATGTTTCTGACGTGATGTTGGATTCAGCCCACGTAGAACAGACCTCGCGCACGGGATTTTCCGTGTTTGAGGCGCCTGAGCAAGGCCTAGACCTTTACGTGATTGAGCCCGCCGACGGCATCAAGTGCCAACGCTGCTGGAACTACCGTACGGATACCGGCGAATATCATTACCACATCGCGGCAGGTGAAAACGGCACCTGGCAGGATGTCTGCGGACGCTGCCGCGAACAGCTTGATCTTATGGGCTATGGAGACGCTGCAGCATGAGCCGCATTCGCGACTGGCGTCCATGGCTGCTCTGCGTTTCGGCGCTGATCGTCTTTCTGGATCGCGTTACGAAGCACTGGGTAAGCCGTCACATCGCTGAGGGTGATGCGATCGCAGTAATCCCGCGCCTGTTTCGCATCACGCACGTCGAGAATCCGGGCGCGGCATTCAGCCTTTTCACCAACTCGCCGCGTCCCGAGGTGACGCGGTGGATGCTGATCGGATTTTCACTGCTGGCAGCGGTCGCTGTCTCGATCGTGCTGGTGCGCATTGGGCGCAGGTTTTCGCTTGCGGCGCTTTCGATGGCGCTAGTGCTGGGTGGAGCACTCGGCAACGTGTGGGACCGGATTCGTACCGGAACGGTGGTGGATTTTCTGGAGGTCCACATCGTGCATTACCACTGGCCGGACTTCAACGTGGCGGATTCCTGCATCGTGATCGGTGGGATACTCTTGCTGCTCGATTCGCTACTCTCGCCTTCGGCGGCCAAAGAGCAGCGGAGCGGAGCAGGGGCTTCGGAGCACACAACCCGGGCCTGACTCTGTATGGACATCGCGGATTTTCGGCGGATTGCTTTGAGCTTCGAAGGCGCGGAGGAGAGCTCGCATATGGGCTCGCCCGATTTTCGCGTCGGCGGCCGCATTTTCGCGACTCTGGCTGCGCAGGAGCACGGTTACGGGAATCTGATGCTCACTCCCGAGCAGCAGGCGGCGTTTGTGGAAGAAATGCCCGAGGTCTTTGTGCCTATCAAGGGCGGCTGGGGCCGGATGGGCGCGACGCACGTGGTTCTGGCGAAGGCGAATGAGGACCTTCTGCGCGGCGCTCTGCATACGGCGTGGGAGCTGAGGCGCAAGATGAACGAGAAGACGGGGACGAAGAAGACTCCGGGGCGCGTAAAGAAGTCCAGTCGAGGGATGAGTAGATGAGAGTCTACGTTCGCAGTTCGAACCCACTCAAGCCAGAACCGGGCTTGAGTGGGGCACCCTCGCAAGACTGCCCCTCAGTGGCTAAAGCCCGAAGTCCTTTAGACGGTGTTGCGGCACGGCTAAAGCCGTGCCCTTTCACAACCCGCACCGCTTCTCATTTATTCGTTTTGCTCCTGGTGTGCATATCCGCCATGGCTGCGGCTCAGAGGGCCGATGTACAGCCTGTTGAGCCGAAGCAGTTGG
>JAFAMZ010000205.1 GCA_019232935.1 Silvibacterium sp. | reverse complement strand
ATCGAGGCGATTCTTGAACAGGCGCTGGTCGAGGACAAGGCGACAAGCGATGTGACGACGGCGCTGACCATCGATCCGGCACTGCGGGCCTCGGGCACGATTGTTGCGAAGCAGGACTGCGTAATCTGCGGGCTGGGCTGCATTCCGCGATTTCTGGAGATTTTTGCGCGCCTCGATAAACGTAACAGCGGCCGTTACGAAGTAGTGAGCCATCCGGAGATGTTCGATGGCGTCCGGGTGAAGAAGGGCCAGGCGATCGCGGTGATCCGGCACAACGCGCGGGTCATCCTGGCGTGCGAGAGGGTGATTTTGAATCTGATGCAGCACCTGAGCGGCATCGCGACGGTGACGCGGCATTATGCGGATGCAATTCATGGGACGAATGCGAAGGTTCTCGACACGCGCAAGACGGTTCCGGGTCTCCGCGTGCTGGACAAATATGCAGTGTGCTGCGGCGGTGGCGAGAACCACAGGCTGGATTTGTCGGACGGGATTCTGATCAAAAACAACCACATATCGCTGGGCGGCGGCATCGAGAAGGTGCTTAAGCGAGCGCACGAGAGGCGCGCAGCGGGGCAGACGATCGATATCGAGGTGCGTTCCTTCGACGAGCTGCAGCTCGCCCTGGCGAACGGCGCCGAATCGCTGCTGCTCGACAACATGAGCCCGGCCGACGTGAAGAAAGCTGTGGCGATTGTTCGCGAGCGCGGCGGGAAGATTCCAGTGGAAGCCTCCGGCGGGATTGTGCTGGACAATATCCGCAAATATGCGCTGGCAGGGGTGGACTACATCTCTGTCGGCGCCCTCACGCATTCGGCTCCGGCGGTAGATTTGAGCATGCGAATCACGGCGGAGATTTACTGAATATCAGGGCACAGGGCTAAGGGAACAGCGCTCAGGGAACAGGGATCAGGATAGACGTGACAACATCGGAGATTCACCGCCAGGCCGCCGCTTTCACCACAGAGCACACGGAGAATGCAGAGGCATTCGATCGAGAGGCGCTTGAGGCGGCGATGGCGGGCACGCGCTTCGCGGGGAAACTGCGCTTTTTCGAGAGCATTCATTCCACAAACACGCATGCCATGGCGCAAGCCGAGGCGGGCGCGCCGGATGGCATGGTGTATGTGGCCGACGAGCAGACGGCGGGACGGGGGCGCGGAGCGCATGCGTGGTCGTCGCCGCCGGGGTCGGGATTGTATGTGAGCGTGCTGCTGCGTCCCAGGATTGCTCCAGCAGACGCGCTGTGGCTGTCGCTGGCGGCGGGGCTGGCGGTGCATGACGCAGTGCAGCGAGCGACATCGCTGAAGGCCGATCTGCGATGGCCGAACGATCTGCTGTTCGGAAAGCAAAAGTTCTGCGGGATTCTCAGCGAGATGAACGCCGAGGTGACGCGGATCCGGCACATGGTCATCGGAATCGGGATTAACGTGAATCAGCAGGAGTTTTCGCCCGAACTCAGAGAAGTCGCGACCTCGCTGTATATCGAGACGGGACGCCAGTGGCCGCGCCAGAAATTGCTGGCGGCGCTACTCGAATCTCTGGACCGCGAGGTGAACGCCCTGACTGCTTCGGAGAGGAGCGAGGAGGAGGAGGCGAGCATCCTGGCGCGGCTGGAAGGGACATCCAGCTGGATTCGCGGCAAGCGCGTGTACGTAGAGGAGCAGAATGGATACTCGGGCTTAACGGAAGGCCTGGACGCACGCGGCTTCCTGCTGATTCGCACTCCAGACGGGCTGAGGACGGTATATTCGGGCGGGGTGCGCGAGCAGAGGTGAGAACGGAATGGTGATGGGATGCTGCTTGGGCTGAATGTGAATAACACAAACACCGTAATCGCACTGTTTCCCATGCAGGACGGGGTGCCGGGCGAGTTGCGGATCACCTGGCGGATCAGCACGCGGCATGCGCAGACGGCGGATGAGTACGGAATCCTGATCCGGAATCTGCTGCAGGGCGAGGGCGTGGCGAACAGCGAGATTACAGGCATCATCATTGCATCCGTTGTGCCGCCCATCGACTGGATTCTCCGGACATTCTGCGAGCGATATTTCCAGCAAAAGCCGGTGTTCATCGAACCCGGCGTGAAAACGGGCCTGCCGATTCTGACGGACCATCCGGGCGAGGTGGGCGCCGACCGCGTCGCCAACTGCGTAGGAGCTTTCGAGCAATATGGGGGCCCGTGCATCGTCGTGGACTTCGGAACAGCGACCAATTTCGATGTTGTGTCGCAGAAGGGCGAGTTCCTGGGCGGGGCGATTGCGCCGGGGCTGATGATTTCTGCCGAGGCCCTGTTTGCGCGGGCGGCGCGGCTGCCTCGGGTGGAGATCAAGCGGCCTCCCAAGGTGATCGGGACGAATACGGTCGATAATCTGCAGATCGGACTGTTTTACGGGCATATCGGGCTGGTCGACAGCATCCTCGAAAAGATGATTGCCGAACTGGGCCCGGAGACACAATGCGTGGCTACGGGCGGACTGTCACACCTGATCGCGAACGAATCGAAGTACATTAAGCATGTGAATGACACGCTGACGCTCGACGGACTGCGGATCATCTATGCGCGGAATGCCGCCGCGAAGCACGGCCCGAGGGGCCGCAAAACGACTGAGGCCGTACAAGCTAAGGCGTGAATCGTAACGTTGCAGAACTACTTTAACTATTTCACCGAAATTGAAGAGCGATTTCAGCGCCGACGGGGATCGTTGCTGCTGCTCTCGACCCTCGACTGGGCACTGATTGAGACCTGGCGCGAGGCGGGGGTTCCGCTGGAGGCGGTTCTGCGCGGGATCGACTCGGCGTTCGACAAATACGACGCCCGCAAAGGACGCTCGCGTGTGAGGCGTGTTAACGGCCTCGCCTACTGCGCGCAGGAAGTTATGGCCGCCGTCGAGGACATGAAGGAGGCCTCAGTCGCGTCGGACGCAGGCGCGCGGCGCGAGCAGGCGAATGCCGGGTTCGAGCCGGAGAGGATCGCGGTGCATCTGGAGGTGTGCGCGAAGAAGACCGAGGGGGCAGGGCTAAACGGGCTGATAGCACAGGTTGCGAGTCCGGTTGCCGAGAGCTTGCGTGCGCTTTCGGCTGAAATAAGACAGAGCGCGCCGAATCTCGAAGAACTGGAGCGGCGGCTCACCGTGATGGAAGAAAAGCTGCTCAGTGCCTTGATGGCCGGTACACCTGAGGATGATCTGGTCGCCCTGCGGGAAGAAAGCGCGCGCCAGCTGGCCCCGTATCGCTCGCGGCTGCAGGCCGCGCAGATCCGGCAGGTGGAGCAGCAGTTTCTTCACAAGCGCCTGCTGGAAAGATATGGGCTGCCGCGGCTGAGCCTGTTTTATATGGACCACGGATGAAGCTGCGCATTGAGAAGGCCGTTTACGGCGGAGCGGGGCTGGCACGCGATGAGGGGAAGGCTATCTTTGTGCCGTTCACGCTGGCGGGCGAGGTGGTCGAAGCGCATACGGTCGAGGATCGCGGCAGCTATGCCAATGCCGAGTTGGATTCGGTATTGGAGGCGTCGCCGGATCGGGCCGCGCCTCCCTGTCCTTACTTTGGTGAATGCGGCGGGTGCCACTATCAGCATACCGGCTACGCGGAGCAGGTCCGGCTGAAGATCGGAATCCTGCGCGAGACGCTGGAGCGCGCGCACCTGCGGGATATCCCGGAGATCGAACTATTGCAAGGCGAACCGCTGGGATATAGGAATCGGATCCGGCTGCATGTCGATCAGGCATTGTCGCAGCTGTGTTACAGGCGCCGCGGGTCGCACGCGAACCTGGTCGTCGAAGAGTGTCCGATTGCGGCCCCTGTGTTGCAGGAGGCGTTCAGAACAGCCCGGGCGTGGTCGGCCGAGTGGCGATTGGGTGAATGGGCAGGCGAGGTCGAGCTGTTTACGAATGCAGAACAGAGCGAGGTGCTGCTGACGCTGTGGAGCGGACGGACCGGCCGCGAGGTAAATGGGCGGCTTCAACAACTATGGCCACATCTGACGGGGACGATTCCGCAGCTTGTGGGCGCGGCAGTGGTGGGATGCGGCTCGGGCAAGCACAAAGACGACGTGCTGGCGAAGGCGGGCGAGCAGTCGCTGATGTATGGGGCGGCGGGTGCGGAATATCGGGTTAGTCAGCGGTCTTTTTTCCAGGTGAACAGATTTTTGATCGATGGGCTGGTTGACCGGGTGACTGCGGGTCGAGCCGGCGTTCTTGCCTGGGATTTGTTCGCCGGCGTCGGTCTGTTTGCGCGCGCGTTGGCGAGCAAGTTCGATCGGGTGGTGGCCGTAGAGGCGGCAGCAAGCTCGGTAGCGGACCTGCGGCACAATCTGGACGCACGGCATCGGGTCGTCGCGACCGGGACGCTTGAATTCCTGCGCAGGGCGCGCACCGAACGGCAAACGAGACCCGATTTTGTGGTGATTGATCCTCCCCGGGCGGGACTGGGGAAGGAAATTGCGGGACTGCTTTCCCAAATTGGGCCGAATCACATTACTTATGTTTCGTGCGATCCGGCAACGTTGTCGCGCGATCTGAAATGGTTGCTAGACTCCGGCTATCATCTGACGGACCTGACGATGGTGGACCTGTTTCCGCAGACCTTCCACCTGGAGAGCGTGGCGATGATCTCGCGGTAGACATTGCCGTGCGTTCCCGTCACGGTGCGCGTGCTTATGGCGACGGCAACCATCCCGGCCGCGGCGAAGGGCTCGGCTGCGGCGGCGACCAGCGGCGCAGTCCGGACGTGGATCGCTGAACCGGTGCGGGCGCCGGCGGTCATAGGGGCGGCCGGATTCGCAGCAGGCATCCTCTGCGCGCATCTTTGGTCGTTCCGGCCGGGTTGGCTGGTGGTAGCGGTGCTGGCATTGTTCGGGATTGCTGCGGTGGCAGCCTGGGCGGCTCCGCGGCTGGCGTGGTTTTCAGCCGCGCTGGTGTTTTTGGTGCTGGGGATTCTCTGTGCCGAGATTGCGCCGGCTGTGGATCGGCAGCAACAACTGGCGCTCCTTGCAGACAATACGCCGAGGCTCATCGAAGGCGAAGTCATCCGGGTGGGGCCGGTGCGACGGGTGACCGCCGCGAGCGCGTTTTCCGACAAGACGCACGAAGAGCACAGCCAGCAAATGGACGTGCAGGTCGATTCCCTGCCCCGGTCGGTTGTCCGGGTGACGCTTTATGCGCCGCTTGAGGCCGCATTTCCGCGCCTCTCGTGCGGAGACCGGGTGCGGGCGATGCTCGCGATGCATCGGGAAGAGCGGTTTCTCGATCCGGGCGTGTGGGATGCGAGCGAGTACCTGCTGCGGCAGGGTGTGGGCGCGCTGGCGAGCGCAAAGCCGGAGAAGCTCACCGTAATCGCGCCCGGTCGAGGCGGCCTTGCCTGCCGGCTGCGTTCGCTTCAAACGGCAGCGAGCGCCAGGCTGGTGGCTTTGGCCGACCAGCCGACCGAGGGCCGAATGTCGCCGTTCCTGCGCATCGGCCATGAGGACGCCGCAATGCTGGCGGCGATGATCACCGGCGACCGCACTTACCTGCAGCGCGGGGTGCGGGTGGGATTCGAGCGGACAGGGTCGTTTCATCTGCTGGTCGTTTCGGGCCTGCATCTGGCGATTTTTTCAGGCCTGGTGTTCTGGCTGGCGCGGAAGATGAAGCTGTCGCGGGTGTGGGCGACGCTGATTACCATCGCGTGCTCGTTCGGGTATGCGCTTTTTACGGGCTTCGGGCAGCCGGTCGAGCGCTCGTTCTGGATGGTCACGTTGTATCTCGCCGGACGGCTGCTCTGGAGGGAGCGGGTGGGTCTGAACGTGATCGGCGTAGTGGCGCTGGCGATGCTGGCTGCTGAGCCGGGCGCTTTGTTCGACTCGGGATTCCAGATGACGCTGCTGTCGGTTCTGGCGATTGCCGGCATTGCGGCCCCGGTGGCGGAAAAGACATTCGGCCCGTATCTGCGAGCTATGAGAAACCTGCGCGTAATCCGGGTTGACCCGGCGCTCCCCGCGAAGGTGGCGCAGTTTCGCGTCAGCGTTCGGATGATCGCGCAGCATCTGCGGCCGATCGTGGGCGGGTTTGCTGCGTGGAAGGCATTTCCGTTCTCAATTCGGTCTGGGCTCCGAATGGCAGAACTGCTGGTCGTTGCGCTGACCATCGAGCTGATGATGATGCTTCCCATGGCCGCGTATTTTCACCGGGTCACCTTGACCGCCCTGCCCGTGAATCTTCTGATCGTGCCGTTCGTCGGGGTGCTGTTGCCGGCCGCGCTGCTGACTTTTGCTGCGGTGCTCGTCGCGCCGTCCGTCGCCTGTGTGCCGGGAGCAGTCACCGCCGCGGTCCTGCATTCAGTCGTCTGGGTAGTGTCCCACTTTGGGGGCATGCGGCTCGGAGATATACGAATCCCCTCGCCGGAAGTCCTCACAGTGGCCGCATGGATTGGTCTGCTAATCGCAGCTATGTGTGCGCTGCGGATGAGGCGCTTCGGGTTGGCGATTGGGACGGCGGCGCTAGTCCTCGCAGCAGGGCTGGTTGTGGTTCCTCGTGCCATCGCACGGCGCGCGGGCGTGCTGGAGGTGACTGCAATCGATGTAGGCCAGGGGGATTCCCTGCTGGTGATTAGCCCGGAGGGAAAAACGCTGCTGATTGACGCGGGCGGGCTCGTGGCAGCCTCGCCGGATACCAAATTTGACGTGGGCGAAGATGTGGTTTCGCCGGTGCTGTGGTCGCGGGGCATTCGGCGGCTGAATGCGGTGGCGATCACGCACGCGCATGCAGACCACATCGGCGGAATGGCCGCGATACTCGAAAACTTCCGTCCCCGGGAGTTGTGGGTGGGGCGCAATCCGGATGTTCCGCAATATGACAAACTGCTCGACGAGGCCGCAAACCTGGGGACGCGGGTTGTTACGCACGCGGCTGGGGATTCCTTCGAGTTTGGTGGTGCGTCAGTGCGGGTGCTGGCCCCAAAGCCGGATTACCGGCCGGCGAAAGCACCGGCAAATAACGACTCCCTGGTGCTGCGCGTGAGTTATGGCGGGACATCGGCGCTGCTGGAGGGCGATGCGGAGGCACCGAGCGAGGCGCGAATGATCGCCGAGGGGGGCCTCAGATCGGACGTGCTGAAGGTGGGTCATCATGGAAGCAGGACCTCGACGACGCCGGCGTTTCTGGCCGCGGTTGCGCCGGAATGGGCTGAAATCTCAGTTGGGAGGCGGAACTTCTATGGGCATCCCCGGCGTGAGGTTCTGGAAGAACTGCAGGCCGCCCACGTTGCGACCTATCGCACTGACGTGCTGGGATTGACCAGCTTTTATCTAGATGGAGCGCATGTTTCCGCGCAGCCCTGGGCGGCGGCAGCGCATTGAAGTTGTTCGCATTGCGGTAACCGGAGTGATCCGCGATCCACAGGCCCGGGCATCTTTTTCGGCCCTGCGGCGTCTAGTCCGTTATAGGATGCCTCGCAGGGAGGAAATTGAAGCACATGGGCTCACACGATACCGCTGATTCCTCGGAACAGCCTCATCCACAATTCACCCCCTCCTCTGAACCACTGCAAACACCCGAGGAACTGAAGGAAGAACGACGGAAACTGCGCCGCCTGCAAATGATGATGGACATGGTCATGTCGGTGATCGGACAGGACGATACGCTCAGCATCGACGAAGCCGCCCAGATGGTCGCCGACAGCCGGCGCGCAGCGCTGGCTATGTTTCCGGACAAGGAACTTGCCTACGACCTGATCTACAAGCCGCGCCTGCAGCGGCTGATGCGCGAGCGGTATCGAATTCAGTAAAGCTACTTTGACTCGACAGACGTCAGTCGAAATGTGATGGTCCCCCAGAAGAAGCGGGCGCGCATCTGCACGGGTGTGTGCTTGTCGTCGTCGGTGTACCAGATCCAGATGTTGCCCCGGTTTTTTACGACTCCGGCATCGGCTGTGGGCTCAACCCGCAGAGTCTGAAACTTTCCCGCCGGGGTCTGCACTTCCTCGCGGCCCTCGATCTTCATGGTGACCGGAATGGTCTTCATGGCATCGCCAAGCGACATTTGAAAGCTCTGGCCTATGGCCATAGGCTGCGAGGCAGCATAGAAGATGGCCGAGAGCGAGTCTGTAACGCACGACGGGATGTCGGCTTCCTGCCGCTTGCTGATATTGGATACCAGGTTTCTCTCGGTGTACACAGCCTTGCTGCGGGCGTAATCGAACCTGAGGTCGCTGTTCACCTGACGGCGGCCCTCGACAATCTGCTTGGAGAAGCTTTCAGAGCAGCCGGTGCTCCGATTGAACGACGACTGAAAACGGTCGCTCACGCGAAAAATGAGATTGACGGCGCCTAGTGTATCTGCGGTTACGGAGACGCGCTGCATGTCTCCATCGGCCTCGAGGTGGAAGGCGACGACTCCTGCGGGGAAGACACGCCAGTCGACGGCGTAGTTGAGGGTCTGACGTGCAGGAAAAGCGAAGCCGGGACGCGGCGAGCGGAGGGGCGCCGGCAGCGCCGGCGATTGCGCCGATACATTCGCCAACTGCAAAAGGCTAAAAGTAAGAAACAGTGCAGAACGCCAGATCAAATCCGATACTCGTGCGCGAGGCTGCCGCGCTCATCTCCAAATTCGTTCAACTCGAGAAATAGATTCGCAGCGCGAGAGCGGCGTAGATCGCCACCGCACCTATCAGTGCATTGTACTCGCGGTGTTTTTTGTAAAGGGCCGGCGAAAAGCTGCCCGAACCACTACGCTCAGCCAGTGCCAACGAAAGTCGCGGCAGCAGACGGGGAACGCGGGCGGCATAGGCATCAAATTCCGGGAACTTCGAGCGCAGAAATGTCTCTTCAGAACGAATCACAGGAACATAAATCATGGCGAAGAGCACTACGAGCGCGAGCGCGATCCACACACTGCGCGAGGCAATGGCAAAACCAAAGGCAATGAGCATGGAGCCCAGGTAAAGCGGGTTGCGCGTGTGAGCGTAGGGTCCGGTCAAGGTGAGTTCTGCATTCTTTTTGACGTATCCGGAGGCATAAGCGCGCAGCAAGATACCAGGTATGACAAGAAGAAGGCTCAATGCCATAAAAAGCGGCGTAGGACGAGCCAGCCAGAGATAGAGCACGGCGAAGGCGAAGCCCAGAGGCACGCGGATGCGGCGCGCAATGCGGCTCCAGGTTAGAGGCATTTTCCGCGTGACTCCCTGAGCGAACCGGGAAGCGATTCCGTCTTCGTCGCGCGGAGGAGATCCATCGCAGCCCCAAGCACGGATTCCGGAGTGATGGTCAACAGGCCGGCTTCGGGCTCCGAGTGGCGGGTGTGGTCGCGGCGGCTCTCCGGATGCCGCAAGACGCGGAAGGCGCAGCCGAACGGCCCGTTGCGAGCGGGATCGGTAGGCCCGAAGATGCCGACGACGGGCTTGCCGAGCGCGCAGGCAAGATGGAGCGGGCCGGTGTCTACTGCAATGACAAGCGAAGCGCAGCGCGTGAGGGCGATAAGTTCGGTCAGGGAGGGCTGGAGCGTCGTGATGCCACTGGCGCCAGAAAGTTGATACATCAGATCGATTCCGATCGCTTCTTCGCCGGGGCCGGCGTTGATGACGATGTTGTATCCGTCGCGGCTTAGTTGTCTGGCGACAGCGGCGTAGCGGTCGATCGGCCAGCGCTTGGCTCCCCAGCCTGCTCCGGGGCTGAGGAGAACGAAGGGCTGCGGGATCGCCGCGGCTTCCTGTTCTGCCGACTTTTCGGCCGGAAGCAACGGTGGTGCGAAGGACAGCGATTCACCCAGAACGGCGTTGGCAACTTCAATTCCCTGCTCGATGACATGGACGCCGCTGGTTGGGATGCGCTCGGTGAAGAGCCAGCGAGCGGCGCGCTCACGGGGCTTGTCTTCGCCGATGATGCGTTCAGCGCGCGTCCAGCGGGCGATGACTGCCGACCGCACTGCTCCCTGAAGATCGATGGCGATGTCGTAGCGCGATTCGCGCAGCTCGCGGCGAACCCGGGGTATTTCATGCAGTGCCGCACTAAGTGGGTAGCGCGCCCACTGCTTGGCGGGGATGATGTGGATGGCGTCGACTAACGGCATCTGCGGACTGCGTCCGGATGGCGGACTAGAGCACTCGGCACAGAGCAGGCCGCGCCATTGCGGCTCGACTGCCCAGCCGATGTACCAGTCGGCACGCGCTGCCCGGAGCGCAGTGATGGCCGGCAAGGCGTGAAGGATGTCGCCCATCGCGCCGAGCCGGACGATGAGGACTCGCAACTGCTGATTCTGTGGAGGCAATTCTTTATTTTCTCATGAGAAGGCGGGCCAGTTGAGCGAGGATGGCTGTCTCATCTTCGAACCTGACTTCGAGACGGGCGGCCTGAAGGGGCGCGAGATCATCGCGCTGCGCCGGAGCCAGGCGAACAAAATCTTTTTCGGTGGTGATGAAGGATTCGGCGCGATGGCGGGCGCGAAGTGCCAGGAGCGCGTTGATGTCGGATTCGGACCAGGCGTGGTGATCGCGAAAGGCCGAACTCGCAGCCAGGTCGACACCCTGAGCTTTCAGAGCGCTGAAAAATTCACGCGGGCGGGCGATGGCGCAGAATGCGATGGCGCGGCTCGTCGGCTCGATCGCGATACGGCGGCTCTGTATCCAGACGGGCGCGGTGATGTTGCAACGACGCAACTCTGTCTCTATGGCGCGGTCTTCCGCACGGAGAACCAGAACGCCGGCGCGATGTAGAGCGCTGAGCGGCTCGCGCAGGCGTCCTGCCGGGAGGAGATGCTGCTCGAAGTCGCTCGCGTGGAGGACGACAATGTCGAGGTCGCGGGAGAGGCGGCGGTGCTGGAAGCCGTCGTCGAGTAGATGGATGCCGGGTGGGGGCTGCGTGCGCTCTGCGAGCAATCCGGCAGCGAAGCGGTCGGCTCCCACGAAGACCGGCACGCCGCAGCGAGCGATGAGAAGCGGCTCGTCACCGAACTGTGTTGCGCTACCCTCGGGATCGACCTGAGCGATCTCGTCAGATTTGCGGCCGTAGCCGCGGGAGAGTACGTCGATGGAGTGACCGGCCTCTCGCAGAAGCTGCGCAAGGCGAATGACGACCGGAGTCTTCCCTGCTCCGCCGACTGAGAGATTTCCGACGCTGACTACCGGCGACTCCAGGCGCTTCGGCGCGATCCAGCCACGGTCGTACGCCAGGTTCTTCGCAGAGACGCCAGTGGCGTAGAGAGGCACCAGTGGCGATAGCAGCAATTGAGCGCGGCTCAAGCGCGATCTCCGGTATGGGCGTGAAGGATAGCGAGCAGGGATTCGACCGCTGTCTCGGTTGCTCCAGCGTGGCTCTCGAAGACCTGGCGGGCACGCTGTCCCATCTCCCCGGCGAGGTGAGGATCGGACAGCAGCCGTTGAATTGCAGGCCCGATCTCAGCTGGCTCCGCGACTGCAATCGCATTGGCCGCGACCAGCGCGTCGACAATGGCGCGGAAATTTTCATAATGCGGCCCCATGACGATCGGAACGCCGAACTGCGCGGGCTCGAGCGGATTGTGGCCGCCGAGCATGAAGATGCCGCCACCGATGAACGCCACGTCCGCGAGTGAATAGACAGACGCGAGTTCGCCGATGGAATCGAGAAGAAAAACGGATCCTGCTGAAATTGGCGCGGGCGAGGCCATCCACTTCGAACGCAGTACGTATTTTTCGTTATGACCTGCGAGTAGCTTTTCGACGGCGCTGAAACGCTCGGGATGGCGCGGCGCTAGAATGGTGATGACGTCACGGGGCAGAGCGTCGAGAAGATATTCTTCTTCCCCGGAGAGTGTCGATCCACAGACGACGACCTTCGCTCCAGGTGCCAGATGTTCGCGCAGTGCGTCGGTGACGGCTGCGGGTTTCGCCACGCGGATGCCGAATTTCAGGTTCCCGCCGACGCGGACATTCGCTGCTCCGATGGCGGTGAGGCGCTCGGCATCTAGCGGGCTCTGCGCGAGCACGAGGGCGAAACGGTTGAGTAGGCGCCTCCAGATCACCCTCAGGCGCCGGTAGCGCGGCCAGGAACGGTCGGAGATGCGGGCGTTCACGACCGCCACGGGAATACTTGCCCGGCGGCACTCTATGAGCACGCGCGGCCAGAATTCCGTTTCAAGCAGCACCAGCATCCGCGGGCGCAAAGCCCGCAGCCAGGCGCGGACGGCGAAGGCGAAATCGAGCGGAAAGTAAAATACGCGCTCTGCGCCGAAACGTTCGCGGGCGATCTTCTGGCCGGTGCGCGTGGTGGTCGATACCATGATGCGCCATCCGGGCAATCGCGCAGACAGCTCCTCGATGAGGCGACCGGCAGCCACGATTTCTCCTACCGACACGGCGTGCACCCAGATTACCGGCTGGCCGGGAGCGGACGAGATTCGTTCAGGAATGATGCCCAGGCGCTCGGAAAGCCCTTCGCGATACTTGCCAGCGGCCACCATCCGAAAGAGCCACCACGGCGCAGAGACAACGATGGCGAGAAATAGCGCGAGGCTGTAAAGAACGGTCATCTGCTTACGAATCTGACTTTTAACAGGTCTTAAGCGATGATGATAAACATGGGCCTTAGGTCGGTGTTGTCTTTTGCTGTGGCGGTGTTGTTCTCAGCGGTGCTTCCGGCTTCGGATCACAATCTGCCGCCGGCGAAAGACGCTTCGACGTATGCGGCGTTCGACGCCCACGCGGATGAGAAGGTAACGATCGCGGCGGAGCCCTTCGACACGAAGGAAAAAGAGAGTATCTTCCGCGTGGATTATCTGAAGAACGAGTTCATGCCCATCCGCATTATCGTGACCAACAATGGCGACCGCCCGATATCGCTTGCAGATGCGAGGATCAACTTCATCAGCGCCAACGGCGATAAGGTCCCAGCGGCCGAGCCGGAGGATGTGGAGCGGCGGATGACGCACGTGAGCAACACGGGGCGGAAGATTCCGATGCCGGCGCCTCTGCCTCCCATCAGTGGAAAACCGAAAACATCCGATTCGAAGATCGAGCAGGATTTTTCGGAATTCGAGTATGCGGCCATTGCAGTTGAGCCGCACACCACGCGCGGGGGGTTTCTGTTCTACGACATGGACGGATTGGGGCCGGAACCGCTGCGGGGCGCAAAGCTGAACCTCAGGATGCTGCGCGATGCCGACGGGAAAGAGCTGTTCTATTTTGAGATTCCCTTCGACAAGTATCTGCGCCAGTCACATTAGAGCGCCCGCTCATGGCAATCTGGATTGCGCTTGGTTCCCTTGATCCGCGTTTCGATTACACTTGTTTTTCGAATTGCGGGTCGTTCACTCCATCCTTAAGAGGCAACTTCCATTGCGCGGGCCTTCCTTTGTACTTGCACTGCTCCTTTGCGCTGCCGCTCCTAAGGCGCAGAACCCCTCCGCTCCTGTAAATGCAAATGCCGCGCATGACATCGTCATCGCCAATGCAACGGTGATGACGGTGACTCACGGCACGCTTGAGCACGCGAGCGTCTGGATCCACGATGGCAAAATCGCAGGGGTTGGCGCCACAGTCAACGCTCCGGCGGACGCGGTCAGGGTTGAAGCGTCGGGCAAATACCTGACCCCCGGGATCATCGATCCGCATTCGCATTCGGCTCTGGACAACGATGTGAATGAGGCCACCAGCCCGGTGACTCCCAGCATGATGATGATCGACGCCTTCGACAACCGGGACAAGGCGTTGTATCAGGCCCTGGCGGGCGGAGTGACAACCGAGTTGCTGCTGCACGGATCGGCGAACATGATCGGCGGCCAGGCGGTGGTGATCAAGAACAAGTTCGGCCTCTCGCGAGACGCCATGCTGTTCCCCAACGCGCCGCGCTCCATCAAGTTCGCCAGCGGCGAGAATCCTAAGCGGGTTTACGGCAGCAGACACGAGCTTCCGTCTACGCGCATGGGAAACTTCGAGGTGATGCGGCAATCCTTTGAGGACGCGAAAGCCTACATGGCGAAGTGGGATGAATACAACGCCAAGGTTGCGAAAGCCAAGTCGAATCCCGAGGCGAAAACAGAGTTCAAAGGCGACAAGGAGCTGACGCCGCCGGCCCGCGATCTGAAGCTCGAGGCCCTGGCCGACGTGCTTCGCGGCAAGCTGTATGTGCAGATCCATTGCTACCGCGCCGACGAGTTTCTGACCGAAGAGGCTATTGCAAAGGAATACGGCTACAAGGTTCGCGCATTTCATCACGCGCTGGAGATGTACAAAGTGGCCGACAGGATCGCGCCCAAGGGCACCGCCATTGCCACGTTTGCAGATTGGTGGGGCTACAAGGATGAGGCCTGGGACGCGATCCCCTGGAACGCGGTCATGTCCATGCGGAAGGGCGTTCGCGTGGCGCTCAAGAGCGATTCTAACGACTACGTCCGGCGGCTGAATCAGGAGGCCGGCAAGATGATTCGTTACGGCGGAGCCAGTGAAGAAGAGGCCCTCCGAATGGTTACGCTGAATCCAGCCTGGATCATCGGGGTCGATGATCGCGTCGGCTCAATCGACACCGGCAAGGACGCCGACCTCGTGATCTGGAATATGGACCCGTTGTCGACCTATGCTCGTGCGGAAAAGGTTTATATCGACGGGGACCTGTTTTTCGACAGCAGCCTGCCCGGCTTCGGAACGACACACTTCAATGGCGTGATGCACGATGCCGGGGATTTCGGCGGCGAGGACGGGGGGAACGACTGATGCGGTCAGCCCTTTCTCGATTCGCTATTGTTGCGACCTGTCTTGCGGCTTCATCGGCGGTCGCCTGCGTTGCCCAGAGCGTGGGACCTGTAGATCTCAGCGCGCCGGCACCCACCATTGCCATCACCGGAGGAAAGCTGCTGACGGTGAGCCACGGCGTAATCGAGAACGGAACGATCGTTCTCTCCGAAGGCAAGATCGCGGCAGTCGGCGCGGCAGATGCAGTAAAGATTCCGGCGGGAGCGCAGATTGTCGATGCCAAGGGCATGACGGTCTATCCGGGGCTGATCGACTCGGAGACCAACCTGGGCCTGAGCGAGATCGAGGCGGACGAGGCCAGCAACGATCTTGTCGAGACCAGTGAAGAGATCTTCCCCAACATGCATGTCTACGACGCCTTCCACGCCGAAACCGAGCACATTCCGATTACCCGGATCAACGGCATCACCAATGCCATCGTCGCGCCGGCATCGGGCGATACGCTTCCCGGGCAGGACATCTTCATCCAGCTGGCCGGGCGCGACCGCGACCAGATGATTCTAGGGCGTGACGTGGCGCTACCCATGAATTTCTCGGGCGAGCAGCGGCGGCGCGCTGGCGCAAACCGGGAACGCAAATTTCCCAGCACGCGCATGGGACTAGCCTCGCAATTAAGGCAGACCTTTATCGACGCGCAGACCTACGCGCAGACCAAGGCCGAGTACCAGGCAAAGCTGGAAAAATGGCAGAAGGGCGACAAGAAGGAAGGGGCGCCAACTCCGCCCAAAGTGGACCTGAAGGTGGAGGCTCTGCAGCCGTATCTGAGGGGCGAACGGCCAGTGGTGGTAGCGGCTTACGAGGGATACGAGATTGAGGTCGCCATGCAGATCGCGCAGGAGTTTCATCTGAAGGTGGTGCTCAGTCACGTGACCCACGCGCAGGAGATTCTGGATAAGATCGCGGCCTATAAGGTTCCAGTAATCGTGGGTCCCATTTACGACTTTCCCTCGGCGAACGAGCGCTACGATTCGGTATTTACGCTGCCGGCCGAACTCTACAAGCGGGGCGTGAAAATCGCCCTTTCCTCCGCAGGCGGGCACGGCGGCAGTCCCGCAGGGTTCGAACGCAACCTCCCGTATGCGGCCGGTTATGCAGTGGCTTACGGGTTGCCTTACGACGAGGCCTTGAAAGCCATCACGCTGAACGCA
>JAFAMZ010000111.1 GCA_019232935.1 Silvibacterium sp. | reverse complement strand
TTGATCAACCGCCCCAGCCTGCAAAAATCGACCTGTCCCATGGCCAGCTCTCCATCCAGGCCGACAATTCCAGCCTGATTGACATCATGCACCGCCTCGACGCCGACGCCGGCATGACTGTGGACGGGCTTAACAAAGATCAGCGCGTATTCGGTGCCTACGGCCCTGGCGATCCGCAGGAGATCATCTCCCAGTTGCTCGACGGCACCGGATACAACGTGGCCATGTTGGGACGTACCGAGTCCGGAACCCCCAAGCAGATCACCTTGACTCCGCGCGTCGGGGGCATGCCAAACGGTCCGGGCGGCATGCGACCCCAGCCTTTAAGCCAGATGAACCAGGACGACGAAGACGAGGAGCCTCCGCAGCCTCAGCCGGTCATCGCCAATCCCGTCGAGCCGCAGCAGGCGCCCCCGCAGCAGCCGAACGGCGGAGTCCGCACCCCGCAGCAAATGCTGCAGGAGCTCCAGCAGATGCGTCAGCAGCAGATGCAGCAGATGCAGCAACAGCAGGGCCAGCCGCCCCAACCCCCGCCTCCACAGCAGCAGTAGCGAACCGCGCAGCAAGGCCGCGGCTCGTCGCAGCCCACACGCCTCTCCTTTCCCTGATGCCGAGAGAGTTTTCACGCCATTTTCATGCCTGGTAACTTCGCGGCCATGCAGACTGAGTGGGGCTTTTTTCACGTTCCCCACGACCGCGAAACCTCCCGCTCCTTATAGATCTCAACCAATCCATGTAAACCCCGAGGAGACACGATGATTAAGACAGCAACGGCACTGGTCTGTGCTGCCGCCATAGCGGCCGGCGCACAGGTTTTGCACAGTCAGAACATTTGGACGAGAAATGCCGCCCCCGCAGAAACCTACATCACTGGCGGCGGATGGACGCTGGAACAATCGGGGGCAGCTATAGGACGCAAATCGGCCGGCTACTGCGACCAGAACGGAAACCAGGTCAAGAATCCGGGCACGCAGCGCATGCAGCCCTATTACTTCCCCTTTATCACGGGACACGGCAAGCATCTCCAGGGCTACTTCGACTACCGCCCGAAGGACATCGATGAAGCCGTCGCCGCCGCATGGTCAGACGACGCAGGCGCGACCTGGACCTTCCAGCAGCAGGTGCTTGAGCTGAGGACCGCCTGCCCCAACCAGGTTCAGAAGGATCCGGACGGCGATAAGGACAACGCCCCCGACCCCAATAACAGCGACAACGGAGACGACGACGGACAGGGCCATCAATTCGTCATGCATATCAACGGCCACACCTATCTCTACACGCTCGACAGGGCGAACGGCCATATCGACTCCGACGACCTTTACATCCATGAGCTCACTCCCCTGCCGGGTCTGCCTCTGAATGGAGCGCCCCCGCTGAACGATGGTCCGACCGACAGCACCAGCGGCCAGCATGAAATCCCTTTCCACACCTCCGGCCTGCTCAACCCTGACGGAATTCTCGGCATTGTCCCCGGCAGCAACCCGCTGACCATCATCTACGAGCAGAAGATCCTCAACGGAGACACATCCTTCCCTGCCTCCGACCGGTGCATCACCGGGTGGGCGAACTACTACGCCACCAATCCCTTCGGAACCGGGGACAACAGCGACATCACCTATCTGCGCCTTGCCTCTACTACAGATGGAATCCACTTCACCGACCTGGGAGCCCTTCAGGGCCTGAACGATCCCCACAACGTATCTGCCGAGGGTACCCGCTGGCTGGCCACCGCCGGCACCATCCTGCGCTATCACAATGGCACTTACGGCCTGTTCTTCTCCGGCGGCGGCTGCATCGACGGCGACTCCGACGCATTCCACTACATCGGTTACGCCGAGTCTGCAGATCTGTTTCACTGGACCGTAATTAACGGCCTCAATAATCCGATCGTCTCCGTCGCGCCCTTTACGCTGACTGTGGACGCGAATGGTCTCCCCGCCACCTCGGGCAAGACCATCAGCGTCCCCTCTCAGCCTCCTGTCGCGGGCAATACCATGGGCTGGTTCCAGGGTCGCGTCTATGCGCCGAGCGGCACTATCTTCAACGAACACAACCTGACGATCATCTTTGCGGGATACCACACGCCTAAGCCGAAGAATGGCCTCGGTGACTATCGCACCATCGGCAGGCTCAGCCTTCACTCGGCGAAAGAACTGGGCGGGCGCGACGATGATGACGACCATCATGAGTGGTAGGTCTTGATCGAACCCAACACCTGATCACAGGGCCGGCGACAAACCGGCCCTGTTTGCTTCTCGCGAGAGGTTCGCCCCTGTAACCTCCTATTTCTGTCGAGGGGGTGGAGGAGCTTGCCTCCTCTGCAGGTCCTCAATCTGCTGAGTATGGTGCTGCTGCATCTCCTGGGTCTGCTGCTGGTGTCTCTGCTCCAGCTGCTGCATCTGTTCCTGGTTAAAGTTCCGCTGTTGGGCCTGCTGATGCTCCATCTCCTGACGCTGCTGGAGCTGTTCATGTTCCTTGTTCATCTTGTCCACCAGCTGTTGCTGCTGCTTCTGATACTTCATGTCCAGCTTCGGATTACCCGTATTCGGCGGCGTCACCTGATGTGGCTCAAGGTCAGTGGCATGAGACGCGGGTGTCCCTCCTCGACCGGATCCGAGAGCGGCGGCCGCCGGAGCATGATTCGGCGCTGCTGCTTCTTTCGGTGGAGCATGATACGGCGCTCCCGCTTCTCTTGCCGCTACAACTCCCTGCCCGCGGAACTCCGTCGGCCGGGACGTAGCAGCGATTGGAGGCTTGCCCTGATTTTGTGTGGCGCGTAGTTCCGGATTCCCCCGTGCCTGCTGCATGTGCTGCTGCTGCGCCGCGACCGGAGGTATATGCCGCAGTTCCGCGACTCTCTCCTGCTCCGGCGTCGGGCGTACGGTAATCCCACCCTGCCCGCCGTTGTAGCTGACGTGATTGACGTTGTTGATGATCACCGTCCGATCGATATATGTGTTGTGAATGATCGT
>JAFAMZ010000093.1 GCA_019232935.1 Silvibacterium sp. | reverse complement strand
AAGATGGTGTGTCTGCCATTTCACCACTTCCGCACTTGGTAGAGTGGTTTCCTCAAAAAGTATAGCAGGCATCAGGCAGGCCCACTTGAGCCGGAACCGGACTGGACGGGCCGATGTGCTGCTCATCCTCGCGAAGATATGACGCGCATCGAGGACCGCGAAACCTTCAGTTTGAATCAGCAACTTAAGGTGCGTTCGAGTATCCATCAGTGATGAGGCCGCATCGTAGGGAATAATGGACGCCAGCGTTGGCGGGTAAACCCCTGAACCGGGGCGCTGCCCAGTCAGCTAAAGGAGACGGCCATCATGCCGGGGCTGCACTGGCCATACAAGGTGCTGATCATCGACGACGCCCGAAACGTCGCCGATACGCTCGCGCTTATCTTTTCGAGGGAAGGATACGAAACCCGCGTGGCATACTCGGCCGAGCAGGCCATCGAGATCATTGCCGAATGGGTTCCTAACCTTGCGATTGTGGATGTGGTTCTGCCGCAAATGAATGGCATCGATCTGGCGCTGGTGCTGAAAGCGAATCATCCCGACTGCCGGCTGATTCTGTTTTCAGGCGAAGAAGCCACTGCGGAATTGGTGGCGCTGGCGGCGAGGGAAGGAAACATCTTCGAGGTGCTGGCAAAACCGATCCACCCGGCATACATGCTGGAAGCGGCGGCAAGTCTTCTGGGGCCGGACTCGAAGGGCTATGCCGGGAACGGCGTCGCCTGAATGCAGGCGCTCGATTCCGTCATCGCCCGTTTACACAGTTGCCGCAAGAATACTCAGACAAACGAGGGAGCTACCTGACCGAAAGTTCCTGCGCAGCGGAAGCGAATCGCCGCGATGAGAAATTGCGCAGATCGATGTCGGCCGGCTCGTCGAGGATCATCTGGCGCAGCAGCTGTGCCGTGGCTGGGGCCAGAAGGATTCCGTTTCGGAAGTGACCTGCGGCGATCCAGGAGCGGTCACCAAGAGCGTCTATGACAGGCAGGGCGTCGGGAGTGGCCGGACGCAAGCCGGCCCAGGATTCGAGGATTCTGGCTTCCCGCACCGGAGGCCAGAGTGATGCAGCCTTGTCCAGGAGGCCTTCAATCGCGCCGTTATCGATCTGTTTGTCAAAACCGGCGTCTTCGACCGTAGCTCCGACGACGATGCGGCGATCGCCGCGGGGGACAAGGTAAATTTCGGGTGTTCGCAGCACGGCTTTGAGACTCGCGTGGCGGGGTTCCTCGATCATGACCATCTGGCCTTTGCGCGGTGCGACGGGCAGCCCTGAGAGCTGAGCCGCCCAGGCGCCGCTGGCGTGGACGAATTTGCCGGCTGTCCACCGGCCCGCCGTGGTCTCGATCTCAACTGCAGCATCCCGCTCCCGGACCCTTGTGATTTGGGTGTTCTCAACCAGGCTGACGCCTGCTGCGCGTACCGCCTTCGGCAGCGCGAACGCCAGGTCGCCGGGGGCGAGGCTCCCCTCGTCCAGAGAGAAGAAGTGTAGACCTCCGCAGACAATGCCTGGCGCGACGGCCTGCAATTGTTCGGCTGTGAGGCTGGTGAAGCCCTCCGGCAGTTCGGGTGAGCCCTGGAAGGTCTGCCGCGTGCGGATCGGTACGCGCTCACCGGAAAGCTCTTCAACCTGCGCAAGGAATTGCGAATAGAGGCGAGCGCTCAGCATTGCGAGGGGGCGAAGGGCTATGGGGTTGTCCGGATCGGATGCGGCCAGCATGCCTGCCGCGGCGCTCGAAGCCTCGGCCATGGCACGAGCGCGATCGAACACGGTTACCTGGACACCGGCACGGGCGAGCTCCAAAGCGGCGGAGAGCCCGATGATGCCGCCGCCGGAAATTGCCACTTCGGTCTGTTTCACAGAGTCTATTTTATTTGCGGCAAGGGAGAGGTTTTCCGCCAGGGCGAGGTTGCGATGTTTCATACCGTACAGATGATGCGACTCCATTTGTTTGAGGCGCGTCTATAATTCGGTTCACCCCCACGGGACGTCGGCTTTGGCAAGCGAAAGGAAAGAAAGACATGAGTGATACTCCGAGCGAAACACCTGTGACTGGTGAGCAACGCAGCTATTCGGGACTTTTTCTGGCGGTGCTGGCCGGGGCCGTCGTGGCGGCGATTGCCGGGCTGGGGTGGAGCTATCACCTGTCGGGCAGGCTGACCAACGCCGAAGCCCAGCTTGCGCAGGCGCAGCAAAACAACCAGAAGCTGGCTTCAGCGCTCGATGAGACGAACGCCCGGCTAAAGGTGACGACCGAGACGCTGGGGCACTCGCTGGGACTTACGCAACAGCAGCTCGAGACCCGGGCTCAACAACTTCTGAGGCGCCAGGAACAGCAGGAGGCTGAAGCCAAGCGCCTCGCCAGCGCGCAGGCGGCCACAGCGCAGCAGGTCAGCAGCGTCTCAAGCGATGTGTCGACCGTGAAGACCGATGTGGGCGGCGTGAAGACCGACCTGACCCAAACCCAGACCGATCTTAAGAATGCTGTGTCGCAGCTGCAGACCATGCGCGGCGACGTGAACGGGCAGGCAACGCTGATCGCGCGCAATCACGACGAGCTGGAGATTCTGAAACATAAAGGTGACCGCAACTACTACGAATTCACCCTGAGCAAAGGTCAGAAACAGGCGGTCTCGACAGTGAGCCTGGAGCTGAAGAAGGCCGACGTAAAGAAGAGCAAGTACACGGTCAATGTCTATGCGGACGACAAGAAAATCGAGAAGAAGGACAAAAACCTCAACGAGCCCGTGCAGTTCTACACGGGCAAGGACAACCTGCTCTATGAGCTGGTCGTGAACAGCGTGGACAAGAACCAGGTGAAGGGCTATATCGCGACGCCAAAGAATGCTCCGGTGCCGGTGAGCACGTCGGGGCAGTAGTAATCAGCTGCTTTTCATTAACGCTTCATTGGCTCAAGAAGGGGCGCGATTTCCGGTGATCCTTCGATTGCGGGTAGAAAGCGTGGAGCCATTTTCAGCTTGATGGCCTGCTCATACGCAAACCCATAGCCAAGCAGCCGCGCTTCGCTCCAGGCCGGCCCGATAATAGACAGGCCGACCGGCATGCCCCTGACCCCTCCCATCGGTACGGTCAGGTGCGGATACCCCGCCACAGCAGCGAGGTCCCCGGCCCCTCCACCCTTGATCTGATCGCCATTCGCGGCGTCGATTTTCCAGGCGGGCGGCATTGTCGGACACACCAGAGCATCGAGATGGTCCTTCGCGATCATGGCATCGATCCCGTCGCGTCCCGCGATGCGCAGCGACGTTTCCCGGGCCTTCTTGTAATCAGGATGGTCCAGCCCTTTGGTCCCCTCAGCCTTGATGAAGGTATCCTGGCCGAAGAGGCCCAGTTCGCGCTCAGCATGAGCCGAGTTGAAGGCGATCACATCGGCGAGCGTTCGCGTCTTTACTGCGGGCGGCGTGGTGGCCAGATAAACATTGAGATCGGCCTTCAGCTCCGTGAGGAGCACCTGAAACTCGGCCGCACCGATCTTGTCCCGGTCCTTCAGCTCCTTAATGTCCACAAGAGTCGCGCCCTTCTTCTTGAGCACGGACAACGCCTGCTCAAAGACCTTGTCCGTTTCCGGCGACCAACCGGTCGCGAAACGCATAACGCCAATGCGCGCGCCATTGAGAGCGTCTGTCTTTAAGACAGAAAGATAATCGGAGCCATGTGCGTCGGCATCCCTGGTTGCGGGATCGTCCGGGTCTGAGCCTGCGATTGCGCTGAGTACTCGCGCCGCGGTGGTAACGTCCTTGGCAATTGGACCGGCGGTGTCCTGACTGTGGCTGATGGGAATGATGCGCCGCCGGCTTACCAGCCCGACAGTCGGCTTAAGGCCGACCACGCCGTTGATCGCAGCGGGGCAGGTAATGGACCCGTCCGTTTCGGTTCCGATTGCCGCCTCCACCTCGCCCGCTGCGACAGCCGCCGCGCTCCCTGAGGAGGAGCCGCACGGATTGCGGTCCAGCGCGTAGGGGTTGCGAGTCTGGCCGCCTATTGCGCTCCAGCCGGAGATTGAGAAATTCGAGCGGATGTTCGCCCACTCGGACAAGTTTGCCTTGCCCAGGATTACGGCATCGGCAGCGCGCAAACGCGCGACCAGGGGGCATCGCGATGTGTGATGTTGTCGAGCAGCGCCATGCTGCCGGCGGTTGTGGGCAACGGGCCGTCGGACTCGATGTTGTCCTTAAGAAGGATGGCGTAGCCGTAGAGCACGCCGCGCGCTTTGCGTCCTCGATCGATGGCGCGGGCCTGGTCGAGCGCGGTCGGGTCGAAGGCGATGACGGCATGGATTTTCGGATCTGTCGCTTGTATGCGCGCTATCGCTGCCTTGGTTGCGGCTTCGGCCGACTGTGCAACAGAACAAATCGGGGTTGAAGCGGCCACGAGCAGCGCGACCAGAGCCGGAATACTCAACCTGTACTCTCTTTGCATTCTGGCATTGTACAGACGGTGGATTATTTGATTGCCGCGGTGAGCGTATCGAGGCAGTCGCAGCGCGGCTACTTCGCTGCGTTATTCGCAGGCGCCTTGAGCACCAGCGGTTTCTGGTGCAGGAAACCGAAGCTCATTTCCATGTCCTGCTTCGAATCCCACTGCGCCTTGCTGATCGGGAAGTTGTAGATCACCATGCCTTCG
>JAFAMZ010000061.1 GCA_019232935.1 Silvibacterium sp. | reverse complement strand
GGGCGGGTGCTGAATCCGGTGCTGGCGACCGGGCAGGTCGAGGGCGGTGTCACACAGGGCATTGGGTATGCCCTGTATGAGAAGGTCGCCTGGGATCGCGGGCTGATGACCAACAATCAGATGACCAACTACATCATCCCAACCTCGCAGGACGTGCCGAAGATTCGCGTCTACTTTGAAGACGTCCCGTTCGAATATGGCGCGTTTGGCGCAAAAGGCATTGGCGAGCTGCCAATGGATGGGCCTGCGCCTGCGATTCTGAACGCGATCGCTCATGCCACGGGTGAGGACTTCAACTCAATTCCTCTGCTTCCGGAAGACATTGCGGAAAGGCTTGACGTGGCTGCTCCGGCAAGGCAGGAGATGGTTGCAGTATGAGCGCGCGTGAGTTCTCGCTGCGAGTGAACGGGGTAGAGCGAACAGTGAGCGCGCCGCCGATGGCGCGACTGCTCGATGTGCTGCGGCAGGAGCTTGGCCTGACCGGTAGCAAGGAAGGCTGCGGGGAGGGCGAGTGCGGGTCATGCTCAGTTCTCATAAACGGCGAGCTGGTGAACAGTTGCCTGGTGCCGATTGCGCAAGCGGCGGGGACTTCCGTTACGACAATCGAGGGAATAGGCGGGCACGCGAAGCTGCACCCGGTGCAGCAGGCGTTCCTCGAATGTGGCGGAGCGCAGTGCGGCATCTGTACGCCGGGCATGATCCTGGCTGCGGTGCACCTGTTGGATCGGTGTCCGCATCCCACGCGCGAGCAAATCGAAGAAGGGCTGAACGGCAACCTCTGTCGCTGCACCGGCTACATGCGCATCTTCGCAGCGGTTGAGAAGGCCGCCGGCACGCCTGAAACGGCTGTCGAGGCGGGTGTCGCTGAATGAGGTCGTATCCCGCCGATTATCAGCTGGTGACTCCCGGAAATCTCGATGCTGTGCTGCGGCTCCTGCATGAAGAGCCGGGCAGATGGACGCCGATTGCAGGCGGCACCGAGATCATGGTGCTCTATGGGGCAGGCAAGCTTGCGCCGCGAGAATTCGTAAGCATCTTGGTTACAGAACTGCGCGAAATTGTTGAAGACGGCGGCTGGATCTCGATTGGCGGCGGGTGCAGCTTTACGCAGATCCGACGTCATCCCGGCATTCAGAAGCATTTTCCGATTGTTGCGCAGTGCGCCTCGTGGACCGGCGGCATTGCCAATCAGAATCGCGGAACCCTCGGCGGCAACCTGGCGAACGCTTCGCCGGCCGCAGACTCACCGCCGGCACTGTTTGCTTATGGCGCAGAGCTGGAGCTGATCTCGGCGCGCGGCAAGCGGCGAATTCCGTACGAAGAATTTCACCTCGGATACAAAAAGACGGCGCTGGCTGCCGATGAACTGATCGGCGCGGTGCTTCTGCCCAGGCGCTTCGACGCTTCACTGCGCTATGTGCGCAAGGTAGGGACGCGGAATGCGCAGGCCATTTCGAAGATATGCGTGGCGGCCACGGCCAGACTTAACCATGGACGAGTCGAGGAGATTCGCATCGGGATGGGCAGCGTGGCCCCGACTCCGCTTCGGTTGAGCGCCACAGAAAACGTGCTGCTCGGGGCGGAACTGAACGATACGGCGATTCTCGAAGCGCGGAGGACGGTCGCGGGCGAGACGGCGCCAATTGATGACATCCGGTCGACGGCGGCGTATCGCACGCTGGTTGCGGGCAATCTGCTCGAAGAAATGCTGCGGACATTCGCGGGAGCGGCGAGGTGAATCCGCTGCTCGCGCAATGGAATGGGCTCGAAGAGGATGAGGCTGCGGAGGCGATTCTGCCCTGCTGCGGATCGCGGCGGTGGGCGCAGTCGCTGGCGAGGCTCCGGCCTTTTCACGACCCGGAGGAACTTCTGAATCGCTCCGACGAAGTATGGGCGCAGCTCGACGTGGCGGACTGGGATGAGGCGTTCGCGAGTCATCCGCGCATCGGGGAGAAGAAGGCTCCTGCAGGGGTAACCGCAAAATCTGGCGAGTGGTCAAGCCACGAACAAAGTGGAGTCGAACGAGCGAGCGAAGATGTGCAGGAGCGGCTCAGGCGCTTGAACGAGGAGTACGAACAACGCTTCGGGCGGATCTACATTGTGTGCGCGACAGGAAAAGCGGCAGAAGAGATGCTTTCGATTCTCGAAGGGCGTCTTGCTAGCGACGACGCGACCGAACTGCGCGAGGCAGCCGAGCAGCAGAGGCAGATTACGCATCTCCGGCTGAGAAAGTGGCTCGGACTGTGAGCGGAATCTCGACGCACATCCTGGATATCTCGAAGGGACGGCCGGCCGCGGGCGTGCAGGTCACGCTGGAACGCCGCGAGAATGAGGGATGGCGCGAGGTGTCGTCGCAGGCCACCGATCAGGATGGGCGCGTGAAGCAACTGCTTCCACCCCATGAGGCATTATTGAATGGTCAGTACCGGCTCACGTTTCACACCCGGGCTTATTTCGATGCGCACCAGGTCCAGGGACTGTATCCGATCGTCCAGGTAACCATCACAGTTACAGACATGGACGGGCACTATCACATTCCTTTGCTGTTGACGGCAAATGGCTACTCCACTTATCGGGGAAGTTGATCGTATGGCAATTGTTCTTGGCGAGAACCGTTATGGGAAGTCCCGCGTTCGTGTCATGAAGGTGCGGCGCGAGGGCGCCCGGCACGAAATTTTCGAATGGAATGTGGAAGTTTGGCTTACGGGCGATTTCCGAAGCTGCTTTGAAGATGGCGATAACAGCCAGATTCTGCCGACCGATACGATGAAGAATACGGTGTATTCGCTGGCGCGGGCGTGCTCCGCTGCATCGATGGAGGAGTTCGGCATCGAACTGGTCACGCACTTCATCGCGACGAATCCCCATGCGCAGTCGGCAGGCGTGCGCATCGTGTCCACGCCGTGGAAGCATATCGACGGTTTTGCAGATGCGTTCACACATGCGAGCGACAAATATGACACCACTACGATTACGTTATCGCGAGACGGTATTCGCTCTGTTTCCTCGGGCTTTGAGAAGCTATGGCTGCTGAAGACGGCGAAGTCGGCCTTCGCGGGCTATATGAAGGATCGCCTTACTACGCTCAAAGAGACGCACGACCGGCTATTCGGCACGCTGGCAACAGCGGAATGGCGCTATAGCGGGACCGATCTCGACTATAACGCGCTGCGGCAGCGCATCGAGTGGGCTCTGGTTACGACTTTTGCTGCGCACGACAGCCTCTCAGTACAACAGACCCTGTACGCCATGGCGAAGGCGGCGCTGGAGCAGGTGAATGAAATCGCAGATGTCCATCTGGTGATGCCGAACAAGCACTGCAATCTGATCGATTTGTCACCCTTCGGACAGGACAATCCCAATGAGATTTTTGTGCCGACGGATGAGCCTCACGGTTCGATTGAGGCGCGCGTGAGCCGGAGCGCAATCGGTTCGTAGTGGGATCGCTGGATAGAATGAGAACCATGCCCGGAGGTCAAACGGCCACAGCCGAAACGGATTTCGACGCTCTCGCCGCTACCGCACTGACCAGGTGCGACACAGTCGCCGAGTGTACGGACGAACCGGGCCGGATCACGCGGACCTTTTTGTCTCCTGCAATGGAGCGGTGTAACCGAGTTGTGCAGGAATGGATGCAGGCCGCTGGCATGGTGGTGAATGTGGACCGCGCCGGAAACCTGCGCGGCTACTACAGCGCTTCGTCTGAGGCGGCTCCGCGGCTGATCATCGGCTCGCATCTCGATACAGTCCCCAATGCGGGCCGCTATGACGGCGTACTGGGCGTGATGCTCGGCATCGGGCTGGTCGAGGCGCTGGCAGGCCGGCGGCTTTGTTTCGGAATAGAGGTGATTGGTTTTTCTGATGAAGAAGGCGTGCGCTACGGATTGCCATTCATCGGCAGCCGGGCCGTGACCTCAACGCTGCTCGCGCCGCACCTGGCGCGCAGAGACGCGGCAGGGGTCGCCATGTATGCGGCTCTCGATAGGTTTCAGGCCGCTCATCCGGATGCCATCGACCCAGAGCTTGATGCGCGCGCGCGAGCCTATCTGGAGTTTCATATCGAGCAGGGACCGATCCTCGAACATGCAGGACTGGCTTTAGGAGTAGTCGAGACCATCGCGGGGCAGAGCCGGGCGACGATTACCTTTCAGGGCAAATCCGGGCATGCCGGGACCACGCCCATGTTTCTGCGCCGCGACGCGCTGGCAGCAGCAGCGGAGTGGCTCACGGCAGTCGAGTCCGCGGCATCGCGCATGCCGGGACTGGTCGCAACCACGGGGCGTATCTCGTGCGAACCGGACGCCGCGAATGTGATTCCCGGCCTGGTGCGATGCAGCCTCGATGTACGTCACGCAGACGATGTCATCCGGCGGGCCGCCGTCGAGGATTTCCTGTGCAGGGCGGAGGCGATCGGCGTTCGCCGCGAAATCGAGGTCGAGCACGTCCTCGAATTCGAGCAGGCTGCTGTCGGGCTGGATCTCGCTCTCGTCAAACTGGCCGATCGGGCCGTCTCCGATATTGGCATTTCTCCGCGGCACATGACGAGCGGTGCGGGTCACGACGCGATGATCATGGCCGCACACGTTCCATCGGTCATGATTTTTCTGCGCAGTCCCGGCGGTATCAGCCATCATCCCGATGAGGCGGTGTATGCGGGGGATATTGCGGCGGCGCTTCGTGCCGGGATGAGCTTTCTGGAGGGATTCGAAGCCCATCTTGAGCAATTCAGTGAAAGCGAGCGGAAATCTTGCACAATTTAGGCCTGACACGCAGCGTTCGTCGCGCGACTCACGCGCTGCATACACCGGACGCGTTTATCCGGACGCAACTTCCGGGCATGAGCAAGGCAGCAGCTATCGTACACGCCTCCCCCGCGCTGGGCGCGGCGTTCACGCAATACACAGCGGAGATGGATGCCGGGGGATCATTGGGAGACTGCCCGTACCAGCGCTTTGTCTTTGTGCTGGAGGGCTCTGTTGAGGTATTGGCCGGTCCTGCGCAGGCTTTGCTTGGGAAGCATGAGTACGCATACCTGTCGGAAGGGGAGAATCACGAAGTCATCGCCCGAGAACCGTCACGCCTGGCGGTGATTGAGAAGGCGTACCAGCCGATAAAAGGCGTTGCGGCGCCGGAGCCCTTCTCTTCGAGCGAAGGTAAGGTCCAGGCCCAGCCGCTAATGGGCGATCCGGACCTGCTTGTCCGCAGCCTGCTGCCGGACTCCATGGCTTTCGACTTTGTCGTGAACACCATGACCTATCAGCCGGGGGCTGCGCTGAGCATGGTCGAAGTCCACGTGATGGAGCACGGGCTGTTGATGCTCGAAGGTGGAGGCATTTACCGGCTCGACGACGAGTGGTATCCGGTGGCCGCTGGTGACTTTATCTGGATGGGCCCGTACTGCCCGCAGTGGTTCGGAGCCATCGGCAAAACGCCGGCGAAATACCTGATCTACAAGGACTGGAACCGGCACCCGTTAGGCCAGCAAAGATGAAGATTGAAATTGACCAGCAGAGATTGAACAATAAGATCGACGAGCTGGCCGGCTTCTCGGACGCAGAGGCGCCGGCGGTCACGCGCGTCGTCTTCACCGAGCAGGATCTCCGGGCGCGGGCATGGCTGAAGAAGCGGTTCGTTGACGCGGGGCTGATGATTCGCGAAGATGCTGTGGGAAACACCTTCGCCCGCTGGCAGGGCACGAACCCCGATTTGCCCGCCGTCGCAACCGGCTCACACGTAGACGCGATTCCTCACGCGGGCAAATACGACGGCGTAGTCGGCGTGCTGGGCGGCCTGGAAGCAATTCGCGCCCTGCAGCGCGCCGGATTCACGCCAGAGCGCTCGATCGAATTGATCCTGTTCACGTCGGAGGAGCCGACCCGCTTCGGGCTGGGATGCCTGGGCAGCCGCCTCATGTCCGGAACCCTCTCTCCAGATGTCGCCGCGGCACTGCGCGACGCCGAGGGCGAGACTCTTGACACGGTGCGGCAGCAGTCCGGCTTTACTGGTCCGCTCGACAGCGTGCGTGTGGCTCCCGGCTCGTACTCGGCCTTCGTCGAACTGCACATCGAGCAGGGCCCCATCCTCGATCAGCAGAAAAGGGAACAGGAGGGGATTCCGCTGGGTCTGGTCACACACATCGCGGCCCCGGCAAGTTTCCGCATCAACATCGAAGGCGAGGGCGGCCACGCGGGCGGCCGGCTCATGCCCGGGCGGCGGGATGCCCTGTGCGCGGCGGCGGAGATGATTCTCGCCGTCGAAGGCGCGGCGCTCGGCAGCGGCGCAGTCGATACCGTGGGCACGGTAGGTATCTGTCAGGTGCATCCGGGAGCCGTGAACTCGATTCCCAGCCGCGTGCAGTTGTCGCTCGATCTCCGGGATACCGATGCGGCGCGGCGCGACCGCGTCCAGGCCGCGCTCCAGGAGACCATTGACGAGATCGCCACCCGCCGCGGCGTATCGGTCAAGATTGAAACCATTAACTCCGATCCTCCTGCCGAATCCTCACCGGAGATACTCTCAGCCCTGACAGCTGCTTGTGAGTCCGAGGGAATAGCCTGCCGAAGGATGGTTAGCCGCGCTTATCACGATTCATCGTTTATGTCGCAGATTGC
>JAFAMZ010000275.1 GCA_019232935.1 Silvibacterium sp. | reverse complement strand
CGATGCTCACTGATCGGTGTATAGACAAGCAGCGCCTCCGGATGCTTCGCCGCAACCGCTTCGTCCAGCTTCGAAAAGAACAGCGAGTGATTGAGGTGAAATTCCTGCTCATACTTGGCCCGCAGCCCAGCGTCCGGATCGACAACGGCCACCAGCTCCACATCATGCTGCTGCGGAAAGGCATGCAGAAACCCTGACACATGCCCGTGTTCAAGCCCGACAATCGCGACGCGAACCGGCTGCTGTGCGAATCCGATCGAGCACCACACTCCAAGCATCACCACAAGCCACATCACGCGACTGACGTGACGAATGAGCATGCCTCATCATAAGCCGCACGTGCCGCCAGTTGGGCGCGAAGCGCCGTGCGCCTGGACGGCCAGTCCCGCGTGTCGCTGGACGCGCAGTCCATGTTAATTTGAAGTGTTGGCCTTATCCCGGCATTTCGAAGGACATCCACTTACATGCAGACGAGCTATAACGGATTGTCGCTGCCCATGGGCGGCGAGCCGATCCAGTATGCCGACGGAAAATTCACCGTCCCTGACCACCCCGTCATCCCGTTCATCGAAGGCGACGGCACGGGACGCGACATCTGGCGGGCCTCGCAGCGCGTCTTCGACGCCGCTGTCGAAAAGGCGTACGGCGGAAAGCGCTCGGTAAAGTGGTTCGAGGTCTTCGCCGGCGAGAAGGCCTTCCGCCAATTCAAAACCTGGCTGCCCGACGACACCGTTAATGCCGCGCGCGATCTGCGCGTCTCCATCAAAGGCCCTCTCACCACGCCCGTCGGCGGAGGCATCCGCTCGCTCAACGTCGCCCTGCGCCAGATTCTCGACCTTTATTCTTGCGTGCGCCCCGTAAAGTACTACTCGGGAGTGCCCAGCCCGGTAAAAAACCCCGAGAAGCTCGACGTTGTCATATTCAGGGAAAACACCGAAGACGTCTACGCCGGTATCGAGTTCCGTGAAGGCACGGCCGAGGCTGAAAAGCTGATCAAGTTCCTGAACGATGACATGCTCAAGGGCGGCAAGAAGAAGGTCCGCACAGACTCCGGTATCGGCATCAAGCCGATCTCGATCACCGGCACGAAGCGCCTCGTCCGCCGAGCCATCGAGCATGCGCTCGAATACAACCGCAAGACCGTCACGCTCGTCCACAAGGGCAATATTCAGAAGTTCACCGAAGGCGCTTTCCGCGAGTGGGGGTACGAGCTCGCCACCGAAGAATTCCGCGATAAGGTCGTCACTGAGCGCGAGAGCTGGATTCTCGGCAATGTCGAGGCCAACCCCAGCATCACCGTCGAAGAGAATGCCGCACTGATCGAGCCTGGCCTAGAGTTCGGCTCGGAAGACTTCCGCAAAGAGCTCTATGCGGAGGTGAAGCACGTCCTCGACACCATCGGCAAGTCGCACGGCAACGGCCAGTGGAAGAAGAAGCTGCTCATCAACGATCGCATCGCCGACTCTATCTTCCAGCAGGTCATCATCCGCCCCGACGAGTACGCCATCCTCGCCTGCCCCAACCTCAATGGAGACTACATCTCCGACGCATGCGCGGCGCAGGTGGGAGGCCTCGGCATTGCGCCCGGCGCGAACATCGGTGACGGCTATGCCGTCTTTGAAGCCACGCACGGCACCGCGCCCAAGTATGCCGACAAGGACGTCATCAATCCCGGTTCGGTCATGCTTTCCGGCGTCATGATGTTCGAGTTCATCGGCTGGAAGGAAGCCGCGAAGCTCATCGAGTCGTCTATGGAGAAGACTATCCAGCAGAAATACGTCACCTACGACTTCGAGCGCCAGATGCAGGGCGCAACCAAAGTCAAGACCAGTGAGTTTGCCACTCGCATGATCGAAAACATGTAGTTACCAGTTATCAGTTTTCAGTCCTCAGTTCGCTGGCAATCACAAATTGGGGACTGTCGACTGACAACCCACAAGCTAAGAGCTAGAAGCTAGCAGCTAGGAGCTGATTTATGCGCAAAAAAGTCACAATTGTCGGAGCCGGCAACGTCGGGGCCACCGCCGCCCACTGGATCGCCGCCAAGGAACTCGCAGATGTAGTACTGGTCGATGTCGTCGAAGGCATCCCCCAGGGCAAAGGGCTCGATCTCCTCGAGGCCATGCCCATTGAGAAGCGCGATTCGCACATCATCGGCACCAATGATTATGCCGAGACGGCCAACTCCGACATCGTGGTCATCACGGCCGGCATCCCGCGCAAGCCCGGCATGAGCCGCGACGACCTTCTCCAGACCAACTACAAGATCATGTCCGACGTGGTCGGCAAGGTTGTGGCTAATTCACCTGACACGATCCTCATCATCGTGTCGAACCCGCTCGACGCGATGGCGCAGGCGGCGTTCCGCCAGTCGAAATTTAACCGCGAACGCGTCATCGGCATGGCCGGCATCCTGGATTCAGCCCGCTTCCGGACCTTCATCGCCGAGGAGCTGAACGTCTCGGTCGAGAACGTCACCGCTTTTGTTCTCGGCGGCCACGGAGACACCATGGTGCCGCTGCCACGGTACTCGACCGTAGCCGGCATTCCGATCACCGAGCTCATCCCTAAGGACCGTCTCGATGCCATCGTCCAGCGCACCCGCGACGGAGGCGCCGAGATCGTCAAGCACCTCAAGACCGGCAGCGCCTACTACGCTCCCTCGGCCGCAGCGGTCGAGATGGTTGAAGCCATCCTCAAGGACAAGAAGAAGATCGTGCCGTGCGCCGTCTATCTTCAGGGTGAGTACGGGATCAACGGCTACTACGTCGGCGTTCCCTGCAAGCTGGGAGCGCGCGGGCTCGAGCAGATCATCGAGATCAAGCTCACTTCCGAGGAAGACGCCGCCCTCAAGAAGAGCGCTGAAGCAGTGAAGGAACTCTGCTCCGTAATTGGTGTCTAGGATAGCGGGCCCCTGCGTTATTGAAAGAAGGTCAGCAGGGCAAGAGGAAGATCCTGAAGAGGCCCATGGTGTGCCAATACCAGGCTGTGCAGGTCGGCAGCAAAGTGAATCTGCGATACGTATCGCGCGATCACCTCACCATTATGGCAGCGAGGACGTGACAGCGAGGTGCTGCGAAGCTTCGGGGGGCCGGAAATCTCCGGCGGACCGATGAATTCTTTGCCTGACCTGAGCTTTTGGGCATAGACTTTGTTCGCCGCAGCACCAGCAGAGCACAGGGAATTCTCCGCGAATACTTGCACGCCGCACCGGAGCGCACTATGGTCTCTGGGCCCACAATCAGCTGCTTTCGCCGCTTCGCCCTGCTGTGGATTCTCTCTCTTCCAGCGCCCGGAGTCGTTGCGCAGGTTCAGGACAACCCCGTTCAACTGCAAAAGAACGGGATAGCGCTGATCGATCGCTGGCTGGATCATGTTCGCAGTACGGGCGATGCGGTGAGCACGCGCAGTGACCTGGCGTCCGCGCAGACTCAGTTGCAGGCCAGCTATATGCTTTTCGCCCAGCGCGGAGACGCAGGCGGCGCATTGTGGAGCGCGATCAAGCTGGGGGACATCCAGCGGTATGTGAATCAATGGCCGCAGGCAGGGACCATTTTTCAGAATGTGGCCAAGCTTGCGGAGCAATCGAAGCGTCCGGACTACCAGAGCAAGGCGCTTTCCGAGCTGGCCTTTTCCGAAATGAACATGGGCGCGATGGACGCCGCGGAAGAGCACGTAAGAGAGGCTGTGCGCCTGGGCGAGAGCAGCGGAAACAAGGAGTTCTATTTCGATGCATTGGATATTGCCGGAGAAATACAGACCAAACGAGGAAATCTTGTGGCCGCCGGCGATTCTGTGGACCGCGCTCTGGCTTTGAAAGGCGAGGTCACCGATCTGCACCGTCTTTATGTGGCCTACACGGACCGCGCTGACATCTACTACCAAAATGCGAAAACGTGCGACTTCAAGCGAGGCTACGACGTTTGCTATCAGTTAGTGCAGCTGGCCCGGGACGATTACAAGAAAGCCCAGGCGATCGCTCAGGGGCAGGGATACGGGTACTTTGTCTCGCTACAGAAAGGCTTTTTGGATTCGCTGGACGTATTGGAAGCTACGGTAAAGTCTGGGCAGAAGCAGACCCAAACGTTGGCAGGCATGGCCACATTCAATCCCAAGGAAGCGAAGGATGTCCTTGTGACGGACTATTTCGCCCTGGGGGGCATGGATCCCAAAAACCTTGCTCTTGTGGAAAGCGCTGTCCGGGAGACGAATGAGCTCCTGGCGCGGTGGCGGCAGCAGGGCGCCGATGTCCAGGATTACAGCCCGGACGATCTTTACAACGAGGGCTCGCTTGCGTTTATGAAGAACGATGTCAACGCGGCTTTGACCGATGAATTGAAGGCCGTACAGCTCCTGGAGCAGGACCGGAGAAAGCTGCATAACGAACAGGCGCGTAGCGCCCTGGTCCGAGACAGGATCAACTACTACTATTCTCCGGCGCTCATCCTGCTGCAACAGAAACGCTATCCGGAGGCATTTGCGCTGTTTGAGCAATCGCGCTCTCGGATCATGGCGGATATGCTCGCCAGCAGGCCCGTGAGCCTTGGCACGCCTCAGGAAAGAGCACTCTATTCGGATCTTCAGTCGCAGAGAGCAACGATTGCGGCCCTGCAGGAGAAGCTTTTCAACCTAACTGCCGGCGAGGACCGTGAAAAGAACGGCCAGCGAATCGCAGATCTCGAAGGGCAGATCACGGCGCTTCAAAGGAAATACGAGGCGCTGGAAGGGAGAATCGGCAAAGAGGCTCCGAAACTCAATGAGCTGACTTCATCGAAGGCAGTGACTCTGGAGAGTGTGCAGCGGTCTGCCGCCGAGGGCAACTATGACGTTCTCTACTTCATCGTCATGGACACCGCTATCATCGCGTGGCACATCGGCGGGACGGACGTCGAGGTGAAGAACGTATTTCTGCCGCACGCGATGCTTGCCGCAAAAGCCGCTGCGATGCATGACAGCCTTGTCGCTCCAAGGGATTCGCCAAGAGCTGCATTTGACCAGGACGTTTCGCGTCAGTTGTACCTCTATTTGTTCCAGCCCATGGCTGGTTTTATCAAAAGCCAACACCTCATCGTTCTCCCACAGGAGGAACTGGCGTCAATTCCGTTTCAGGCATTGCAGAATCCAGCAGACGGACAGTATCTCGGAGAACGCTTCGAGATATCATATGCCCCGAGCGCGACCGTGCTGGCAACGCTTAGGAAGAAACCAAATCTGAAGAGCGAACGCCTGCTGGCGGTCGCCGATCCCGACATTCACGATGCAGGCGAGGAAGTGAGGTCGATCGGCGCCTTGTATCCAGGCCACAGCAAGGTGGTGGCTGATACCGCAACGACGAAGGCAGATGTGGGAGCGTGGGTAGGGAACTACGATCTTGTTCATCTTTCGGTGCACGGCAAGTTCAACCCCACCGATCCGCTGCTTTCGTATCTGCAATTCAGGCAGGAGGGGTCCGACGATGGACGCCTGACAGCGGCGGAGATGTTCGGATTGCCACTTCAGAAGAACAGCGCGGTTGTGCTGAGCGCCTGCGAGACGGGCCGGGTGCAATCGACACAGGCAGGCGAAGTGGTGGGGATGGTGCGCTCACTCCTCTATGCGGGAGCCGATGAGCTGGTGCTCTCAGGCTGGGAAGTGAACGCCGCCTCTACCAAATTGTGGATGAAGACCTTTTACACTGAAGCGCAAACGAAAGAGCCGGCTGAAGCAGCCAGGCTGGCGCTGATGGCGGTAAAGTCAAGACCCGAGTTCGCCCACCCTTTCTACTGGGCGCCTTTCCTGATGACGGGAAAGTAATGGGCGACTTCCTGAGCGGTCTCACGGAGAAGCTAAGTAACTTTGCGGGCAAGTGGACATCCTACGCGGCGTTCGGATCGTTTCTGCTTTACCTCGTCGGATACCTTACACTGCGATTCCAACTTAGTACTTACGGTCTGGCCACGGACCTCGATCTGTTCGATGAGAAGTATCTTTTTGCCGGCTGTAGGTTCGTGGTTTACCTGGTTTCGTGTATTCCGAGCATTCTGATTCTTGTGCTTGTGCTGACCGCGATCGGGTATCTACCGTACCGGTTGACGCCAGCGGTCATCAGAGAACGCCTGCGGCAATGGTTGGCCGGCCTGTGGGCGAATCCAGCCTATCTCGCGATCAAGGGTATAGTGCTGGCGGTCATCTTTATTCAACTGGTGATGCGGAAGTGCTTCGCATTCGGGAATCTTCTCTTACGGAAGGATCTCCCGGATGAGTGGATCACTTCTATCCTGCTTGCAGGCGATGGTAGGTTGGCGCTTTACTTCAGCGGACTCGTCGCGGGGACGCTTCTCACAGCCTTGATTGCGTGGCAGGCGGCTCAACGCGGCAGCCCGGCGGCGCCGTTCACGAGATTTCTGGTTGCTACGCTGGTGTTCCTGGTTGCAGTCGAGTTTCTGCTGTTGCCGGTTAACTATGGCGTACTTATATCCACCCAGCAATTGCCTCAGGTCGCCGAGCTGCCGGCTGATGGGAAGTCGATGGAGGGAGGCCGGGCCTGGATGGTCTGGAACAGTAAAGACAGCCTGACATATTTTCTTTATGGACCCTCGGATCGCAGAATGCTGCTTACCATTCCGAGGAAGGATCTGCCGGTAAGGATTGTGGCTTATGACGATATCTACTGTGTACTCTTCAGCGCGGAGCATTCGAACGCGCGCCCGTGTCCGCGGTGATCGCAGGCTGCGAACGCTTGCGTTGGCCGTTTGCCTGATACCCTGGCTGACTGGCGCGGCGGGAAGCGAAAAGCAGGCGGCAAAGCCGGCTCCGGCAGCCGCAAAACAGAAGGCTTCGGCGGGATTTCTCGACCGCGTACTGAAGTTTCTCGGAATCTCCGATAGCCCTGGAACTCTGAAGGGTCCCGGCGACGAGGTCGTGAAGGGCGATTTGTGGGTTGCCGACTTGAATTTGGGGTCGACCCATCTGTTGGCCAAAGGCAGCTATCGGTCTCCTGTCTTCATGCCGGGTAGCAACGATGTGTTGGCACTTAATGGGGCTGATGTAATGCGGTTCTCAGGGTCGGGAGATGGCAAAAAGATTTCCTCCATCGCGGGGATTACGAAGCTGGTAGGTTTCGCCTCGAACGACCCGGACAATGTGCTTCTGCTGCGATCCGGAGGCCCGGAAGGCCATCCACAGGTGGCGACACTGTCGATCAGCATGGGACAGATCACGCCTGTGGAATATGATCCGGCATCAAGCGCTGACCTGCAGATGGTCGAGAATCTTGAGGGCTGGACGCGAATTTACGGCGACAGGCAGCTTTCCGTCCGGCGCCAGACAAAACAGGCCTTATCGGGGACAACGGAGTCGAGCGATGTCTTTCTGAAATCTGATGGACAACAGCTTGTCGATGTCAGCCGTTGCAATGGAGCGAATTGCGGTCAGCCTTCGTTGTCGGCGGATGGCCGGCTTGTGATCTTTGTGAAATCGGAAGCTGAATAGAGACAAATCCTAGATTTGACGGCGGTCTCATTTAGCATAGTGCTGCTTCCAAGGGAGGGCCTGCTGAATGCTGCTGGGGATTGCCAAATCTGGTTTCCGGATCATGTGTGCTGCGGTGTTGATGTCTGCTTCTGTCGTAGCTGTGGGGCAGAATACGGGAACGGACGTTCCGCCGGTGATCGATGTGCACGTGCATGCTATGGACGATGTGCCCGGAATTGGTCCGATGTGCCCGAATACATCGAAGTTCATTGCGTCCGATCCGAGAACGAAGGAAGCTCCGTTCGGGTGGGTGCAGGAGGAGTGCACGCCGAAGCTGTATCCCGCGGCGAAAGGCGAATACATAAAAGACGTTCTCGCGGAGATGGAGCGGCTGAACGTAACGGCTGTAGTGTTCGGAGATCCGAAGAGCGTGCAAAAGTGGATTGAGGCGGCACCGAAACGGGTGATCCCGGGCACCAGCTTCCTGGGAATGCAGCCCGGTTCGCGTGTGCCTCTGGATGAGCTACGAAAAGATTTCGCGCAGGATGGGTTCAAGGTGATGGGCGAGATCGGGTTGCAGTACGAGGGGATTTCTCCGAGCGATCCCAGTGTCGACAAATATTTTGCGTTGGCCGAGGAACTGGATATTCCAGTTGCGATTCACATGGGGACGGGCGGATCGGGGCGAGCGAACATCACGACTCCGAAGTTTCGCGGATCGATGGGCGATCCGCTGCTGCTCGAGGAGTTGCTGGCGCGGCACCCGAAGCTAAGGGTGCAGGTGATGCACGCGGGATATCCGATGATCGATAACATGCTCACGCTGCTGCAGGCGAACTCGCATGTGTATGTGGATGTAGCGGGCCTGATCTGGAGCTATCCGCTGAAAGAAGTGAACCGGTACATCGAGCGGCTGGTGGATGCGGGCTTTGAGGACCGTGTGATGTTCGGGACGGACCAGCTGATATGGCCTGGACTGATGGCATACTCGATCAGCATCATTCAGAACGCGGATTACCTGACGCCGGAGCAGAAGCGGGACATTCTGTATAACAACGCGGCGAGGTTTTTGAGGCTGGATACTGCCATGTGATCGAAATCGATCTTAGATTGCCGCACCATTCAGCGGATCATGGCGATTGCTTACTGCAGGCGGACAGGGGTGGATTGAGTCTTTATGCGGAATAGAACGTATGGCTTCTGGCGCAGGTCCTTGCCGTCGTTCAGGCTTGGCTGACGGGTAAGTTGATTGGCTGTGACATAGAGATATCCATCGTCGGCGAGAGACATGGTGTCCGGCCACAGGAGCCGTGGATCATGCACGAGCACCTCGAGACTGCCGTCGGGGCGAATGATGTCAATGGAGTCGCTCTCATAGTCTCCAGCGAAGACGTTGCCGGCGGTGTCGGATTCCAGTCCGTCGGAGGCACCCTTGCCGGCAAATATCCTAACGGTTGCAATCGCCTGGTCGCGGGGGGTGGCGTCTCGCAGCGTATCGGTGTTCACGGCATAAAGCACGCGTGACGAGAGCGGACAGTAATATAAGACGCTGCCGTCAGCGCTGATGGCAATGCCGTCGCTACCGCTCAGAAAAGGCCGACCCGGTAGCCCTGGCACCTTCCGGTATACCGGCCGGCCTTCGACGATGGCCATGAAGTCCGCGGCGGGGCGAGTACTCGGATCATCGCTGAGGCGACGCCAGGACTCTCCCGATGCGAGGTCGACCACCACGATTCCGTTGGGTCCTTTTTCAGAGGAGTCGGTGATGTAGGCGAAGCCAGCTTTTCCGTAGCGCAGATCGAAACGGACGTCGTTGAGGTAGGCGGTAGGCCCGGCAATTTCGGGCGGAAAGAGAATGGTCTGGACGACGGTGTTGGTGGCGAGATCGATGCAAACCAGCTTGGGTCCGGAGGGAATGGGCTCCTTCATCATAGGAGCGCCGGTATCGAGCACCCACAGACGGTCCTTGGGGTCGACAACCACGCTCTGCACTGAAATGAAGTGACGCGCCGCGTCGGCATTATCCTGGCGGTTGATTTCCGCGTTTGGGTAGGCGACCGCTTTGCCGTTGACAAGCTCTGCGACAGTGAATGGCACGTCGTCTCCCCAACGCGGGAAGTTGACGAAGACGCGATTGTGGCGTGAGACGGTGACGCCGGTCGGCATAGGTCCATCGAAGGTCGCGAAGACTTCCAGGTTTCCGAAAGGCCTATCGGTTGCGAGCGGGGGTGCCTGGGAGCGAGAGATTGCGGGCAAGACAAGCGCAATCGCGATTGCTGAGACAGTGTTTCGGAAGGACAAAAGCATGTCCGGTAAGATGCTGATCCCGGTGACCGCCGGATGCCTGTTAGTACTCGCGGGGTTTTATTTTGCAAGCGATGATAAGGATGCCGAGGAGATGGCGCTGGCGGGGAGTCCGAGGATGACGATGCCGCGGCGGAGGGATTGACGTACACGCGGGGCCGATCCCGCGGTGGTGTCGCGGCAGAGAGCGCAGCCCTGGGCGTGGGAGGGAATGGTGAAGGTGAGAGCAAGCAGGGCGGTCGCTACCCGAAAGAGGGAAAAGCAGGTCCTTCGACTGTGCCAGGCGACGATGCGCGCCAAACTTCGCTCAGGATGACACCTTGGAGCGTGTTGTTTCCCACCCTTCGCTGCGGGAAGATGGGGCACCCGCAACCAGGATGACAACACATTGACGCAGTACGAGCTATTGGAAAAACGCGAGCAGGGCAAAGAGGAATATCCAGAAAAGGCCCATGGTGTGCCAGTACCAGGCAGTGCAGTCGACCGCAATCTGGCGCAGCTCGATTCGGCGAAGAATGAAAAGCGCTCCCAATGCGGCGGCAAGGCCGAAAACACCGAGCAGCAGGTGAATGCCGTGAACTCCGGTGATCAGATAGAAGAAGTGGCTGCTGGGATCGGCCGAGTTATAGTAAAACCCCTGCTGGACTAGCTGCTCCCATGCGATCCATTGGCCGGCAAGGAACAGCGAACCGAAGATTAGCGTCACGACCATCCAGGGGGCGGCGCGCTTTACGGCCGGGCGGCCCAACCCAAGCCATTCATCCATCACGTCGATTTCGCGGAAAAGCTGGCGGCGGGCCATCTCCATGGTCAGGCTGCTGAGGAGCAGGATCGCGGTGTTGATCCAGAGGATGGGCGGGACGGCAAGGGGATGCCAGTCGCTAACGTAGTTCTCGCGAGCGTCGAAGTGGCCGACGCTCTGGCGCACGAAGAAGGCGCTGACGAGCGCGATGAAGAACATCAGGTCGCCCGCAAGCGCAAAGAGGACTCCGAGGCGGTAGCGGGTAAGCAGTTCGCGGGGACCGCGGCGGCCGTGCGGGCGATTGTCCCAGTTGTCGCCGTCGCCTCCGCCACCGGTGGGCCGCCGGTCGAGGGGCGGCTTGCCGCCGATGCCGGTATCTTTGCGCTCGATCTCAACTGGGTAACGGGTAAACGTGGCTGGCATGACGGTTCCCTGACAGAAAAAGCTTACTCCTGTTTTGATGCGCTTTCCCACTGTGGATGAAACTTCGTTTGGTTTACCCCAATTTCATATTGGTAAGGCGGATGGTGGACGCGGCTGACGGCGCTTTCCGGCGCCCATTCGAGTGTCGTGGCTTTCCAGGGGTTCTCGCCGGCGATCCGGCCGCGGCGAGCACTCGAGAAAACATTCCACAGAAATAGAAACTGCGCGGCGGCAAGAAAGAGAGCCGACCAGGTGATTCCTCGCTCGTTGGCCGCGATGCCGGAAAACGACATTACGGGGCCGTTAAGGCGCTCGTAATGCCGAGGCTCGCCGGCGAGTCCGGAGAAATGCATAGGAAAGAAGCAACCCCAGGCGCCGATAATCGAGAGCCAGAAGTGGAGCTTGCCGAGCGTTTCGTTCATGAGCCGTCCGGTGATCAGCGGATACCAGTAATAGACTCCGGCGAAGAGCGAGAAGACTCCTGCCATTGCCATGACCATGTGAAAATGCGCGACCACGAAAAAGGTGTTGTGCAGGTAGGAGTCGAGTGCGGGTTGGGCGAGAAGCGGGCCGGTGAGGCCTCCGGCGATGAAGAAGGAGAGAAAGCCGAGGGCAAAGAGCATAGGCGTGGGGAA
>JAFAMZ010000409.1 GCA_019232935.1 Silvibacterium sp. | reverse complement strand
CATGACTCTCGCCGCGGGCACAAAACTCGACGGCTACGAAATTCTCGCCCCGCTCGGAGCGGGCGGAATGGGCGAGGTCTATCGCGCCCGCGACCCCAGGCTGAAGCGCGAAGTCGCCATTAAAGTCCTGCCCTTTTTTGTTTCCCGCGACCCCGACCGGCTCCAGCGCTTCGAGCAGGAAGCCCAGGCCGCCGCGGCTCTCGACCATCCCAACATCCTCGCCGTCCACCAGTTCGGAGTCTTCCAGGGCGCGCCCTATCTCGTCTCCGAACTGCTCACCGGCGAATCGCTGCGGCAGATACTCCAGCGCGGCCCGCTCCCGGCTCGCAAAGCCGTCGATTACGCGGTGCAGATTGCTCATGGACTCGCCGCCGCGCACGACCACGGTATCGTTCATCGCGACCTCAAGCCCGAGAACCTCTTCGTCACCAGAGACGGCCGCGTCAAGATCCTCGACTTCGGCCTCGCCAAGTTGATCCAGCCCCAGTTTGTCCAGACTCAGGCCGACTCCGACGGCAACTCGCCCACGCGGACCCTGGGCACCGACCCCGGCATCGTCATGGGCACCGCCGGCTACATGTCTCCGGAGCAGGTGCGCGGCCAGCCCGTCGATCACCGCACCGACATCTTCGCCTTCGGAGCCATCCTCTACGAGATGCTGACCGGCAGGCGCGCCTTCAAGCGGTCGACGTCGGCCGAGACGATGACCGCCATCCTCAATGACGACCCGCCCGCGATCTCGCAAACCGGGGCGAACGTCCCCCCGGCTCTGCAGCGAGTCGTACATCGCTGCCTGGAGAAGAATCCCGAACAGCGCTTTCACTCGGCGTCTGATCTGGCGTTCGCGCTCGATGCACTGTCTGATTCCGGCGCGTCGCCGACAGCAGCCGCGCCGCCGTCGCGTCGGCCGCTGCGAAGATTACTCGTCTGGTCACTCGCCCTGATCGCGATCATGATGCTGGCTGCCGCGACCTGGTTCGAGATCGAAAACCGCAACACTGGCGCACCACTCCGAATCTCGCAGTACACCCAGCTCACCCACGACGGCCACGCCGGATGTGTCGTGGGAACCGACGGCAGCAGGCTCTACATGACGCACATAGTTCACTATTCTATTGACCAGGTTGCTGTCTCTGGAGGCGAAATCGAGACGATTTCCTCCATCACCTTGCCGAATCCGTGGTTGGCCGACGTCTCGCCTGACGGCTCAACCTTGCTCGTTCAGTCTTCGAAGGGGGAGACGCCCTCCGTGCCGCTCTACACGGTTCAGGTCGTGGGAGGGGCACATCGCTACCTGGCGGATGCCGACGGGGGGGCTAGTGGTGCCTGGTCTCCGGATGGAAAACTCGTAGCCTATGCCACGCCCAACGGCGATATCAACATCATCCACAGCGACGGCGCTGGTGCCCACAAGCTTGCTTCAGTCGGAGGTCCTGCAAACTTCCTTAGCTGGTCTCCAGACGGGAGTACCATCGGATTTTCGAAAGACCCTGGATCCCTCTGGGAGATGACTTCCAGCGGTTCCAGCCTTCACCAGTTGTTCCCGGGTTGGCATCCCTCTGAGCAGAAGTGTTGCGGCCGCTGGTCTCCTGATGGAGAAGATTTCGTCTTTCTCGCCGGGCCTCTCGGAGAGACCGTTCCCGAAGCCCAGATCTACGCTCTCGATGAGCGGCGCGGTCTTCTTCGTCGGAGAGCCAAAGAGCCGTTTCAACTGACCTCTGGCCCCATGGAATGGAGCCCGCCGGTTTTCAGCAAGGATGGGAGGAAAATCTTCGCAACCGGTTCAACAAAGAGGGGGGAGTTGGTTCGCCTCGACCCGAAATCCAATCAGCTTCAACCCTTCCTTGGTGGCATCTCCGCCGATTTGGTGACCTTTTCGAAAGACGGTCAGTCGGTGGCGTATATCTCCTACCCCGACCGCATCCTGTGGAGGGCAAACCGTGACGGAAGTGACCGCATTCCACTGACCAGCCCGCCTTTGGAGCCTTCAGAGCCTGCTTGGTCACCAGACGGTACCCAGATCGCCTTCAACGCTCCGTCTTCCGAAGGTCGCGAGCAAGCCTGGATTGTTCTTTCCCAGGGTGGCAGTCCACAGCGGCTTCTTCCCGACGATATCGGGCAGGAGGCGGCTCCGAACTGGTCGCCGGACGGGCGCAAAATTGTTTTCGCCACAGGCCTGCTTGGCAGTCGCGAGAGCTATATACGCATCCTTGACCTCGCCAGCCATCAGATAAGCACTCTTCCGGGCTCGGACGGTAAGTACTCGCCCCGCTGGTCTCCCGACGGTCAATTCATCGAGGCCGACTCCACCGACGCTACCACTATCTACATCTTCGACATCAAGACCCAGCGCTGGTCAACACTGTATAGCAAGAACCTCTTCGTCTATGCCACGTGGACGAGCGACAGCCGCTCTATCTACTTCTTGAGATTTGCAACCGACGCCGCCATCCTTCGCATTTCAATCACGGGCGAAGAAGCGAAGGTAGTTACCGATTTGAAGGACTTTCCTTTTACCGGCACACTTGGCGCATGGCTTGGGTTGGATCCCACCGACGCGCCTCTGATGCTTCGCGACGTCTCGACCAGTGAC
>JAFAMZ010000180.1 GCA_019232935.1 Silvibacterium sp. | reverse complement strand
CTGAACGCGCTGACTCTGATCGGCATCAGCGTGTGGATCGGATATGATGCGATTGGCCGCTTCGCCGAGCCGGTGCATGTCCAGCCGCGGACGATGATGTGGGTCGCGGCTGCCGGAGTGGCGATGAACGGCGTGATTGCCGCGATGCTTTGGAAGTGCAGCGGCGACGTGAATCTGCGCAGCGCCTTCATTCACATGCTTGGCGATACGCTATCGACTGCAGCAGTCATTGTGGGCGGCCTGGCGATCCTGTTTACGGGCATCACGTGGATCGACCCGGCACTTTCGCTGGCCATTGCTGTGCTGATTCTCTGGTCATCGGTCGGCATCGTGAAGGAGACATTGAACATACTTCTCGAGGGAACTCCGCGCGGGCTTTCGCTGAACCAGATACGGTCTACGCTAGAGGGGATCGAGGGAGTCGAGGACGTTCACGATCTGCACGTCTGGAGCCTGGGATCGCAGACCCATGCGTTGGCGAGCCATGTGACCATTGCCGACATTCCTCCTTCGGAAAGCGCACGCATTCTGGAGGAGATCAACGAGCGCTTGCGCCGAAATTTTCATATTCATCACACGACAATTCAATTTGAGCACGTGGAGTGCGACGTGGCGCACGGCTGTGTGATGGGCGTCGAAGAAGTGAGCGCGCACGGTCATCACCACGGACATGACCACAATCACAGCCATTAAGGGTTTTCGACAGGCCTGTCGGGCTGGGCGTTATAGATCTCCTCGACGCGCGCCAGAGTGTCGATTTCTTTTATGGGCTTATCGTCCCGGATTCTGAGGATGCGAGGAAAGCGCAGTGCGAAGCCGCTGTTGTGGCGATCGGAGCGCATCACATTGTTGAAGGCGACCTCGAGCACCTTGAGCGGCTCGACGGTGCGAAATCCACCGAAATCTTCGATAGTGTGCTGCTGGAAGAAGCCGGTCAGCTCAAGGATTTGCGCGTCGGTGAGTCCTGAATAGGCTTTGCCGACGTTCTTTAACTCGTCGCCGTCGCGGACAGCAAAGGTGTAGTCGCTGAGGACACCGGCGCGTTTGCCGTGGCCGAATTCAACTCCGGTGACGACTACGTCCAGTGTGGCAAGCTCGCGTTTCAGTTTAAGCCAGGCCAGTCCGCGTCGCCCCGGCTGGTAGGTGCTGGCGAGAGCTTTAAGCATGACGCCTTCGTTTCCGCGCGCCCGGGCTTCATCGTAGGCGCGGTCAAGCTGGTCGGCAGTGCGCAGGCGGGTGGCGGGAGCGAGCACGAGGCGGGGAAAACCGTCCCGCTGTTCACTCTCGGGTTCCCTGAACAAGATCGACTGCCCCTGACTGGCCGATGTATGCGCAACAGCGCCATGCTGGGCGATAAATGCTTCCAAGCGCTGGCGGCGCTGGGCGAGCGGCAGATCGAGGAGAAGATCTCCGGCGAGGTAGAGCACATCGAAGGCCATGAAGACGATCGGCACGGTCCTCTGCATCTCAGGGGTCACGTGCTTGCGGCCAATGCGCTGCTGGAGAGCGGTGAAGGGAAGGGCGCGAGCGTTGGTGGGATTCCAGGCAAGGATTTCGCCGTCCAGGATGGCCGGTTCGGGCATGGCTGCGAAGGCATGGATCAATTCCGGGAAAGCTTCGCTCAAGTCTTCGCGGCTGCGGGAGAAGAGGCCTACGTGACCTGGTTGTGATTGATCGCCGCAGTGAAGCTGGGCTCGAATGCCGTCGTACTTGTCCTCGATGAGGGCGCGTGCGAGGAAAGGCTGGCCGGGAGCGGGTTGGGCGTGCTCTTCGGCGGCGATTTCTTCGGCAAAGCGCTTGATGGCTTCCTCCACGCTGGCGACCGGACTGGCGAGCATCACGCCGAGAGGGTGGAAGAGCCTCATGCGGGCCTGAGCCAGAGTGCCGGACGCGGCCATCGCGACTACTTCGGGCAGGCTGCCGGTCAGCATGGCGGCGTGGCGGACCGCACCGGCAGCGGCGTGCCATGCGGCTGCAATTGCATCCTCGACGAGACTTTGTTTCACGCCGATGCGCATGTCACCGAGCATCAGCTTAAGGATGAACTTCGCTTCCATGGGCTGTGCTCGCCGGAGCAGATGCAAGACGAGAGGAAGCTTTGCTGCTGGTCCGCGAGCCGCCGCTATCGCCTCGAAGGTGCTTTCGAGTTCGCCGAGGGTCAGGGCGGGCGGAACAGTTTTATGCTTTGCAAGCAGATCCTCAGCAGCGGCGCCGAGGTCGCCATGGCGGCGGTAGGCCGCATGCATGGCAGCGCGGTCAGCCCCGGTGACTTCAGCTACTGCGCGGCTAAGCAGAGCGCCGCCAGTGTTGAGAGCTCGGCGGTCGGTTTCGGTGAATGGTGTGCCCGCGAGGTAAAGGGCGGCGCGAGCGGCGTCTTCGAGGGAGAGGCCGCGAAGATAGTCAGAGATCAGGTCGCGTTTCTCGAGCTTCTTTGTGGTGGACGCGACCCTGTCACACAGCTGAGCGAACTGAAAGAACGGCGCGAGCATTCAGAGAAGTCCAGACTGACACTATAGATGCCCGGCTTGCGAGATGCCCGGCTTGCGCCTTTTCCCTTTCTCCTGCATCGAAACTGGGGGTAAACTAATTGTGATGCGGGCTGCTTCCATCGGCGTCCTTCTCTAGCGGCTTCCGCCGCATACAGCCGCTTTCTGCTCCCATTCCAACCTAAATTCATAAGAATTTGCGCGATTGCGCTGTGAGATGAGTCATGTTTGAGCGCCTGGAACAAATCGAAGCCCGCTATGAATTGCTCGGCCAGCAAATGGCCGACCCGGAGGTGATCTCCGATCAGCAGAAGTACCAGAAAATCGCCAGACAGCACCGCGAGCTTGAGGCGGTGGTTGAAAAGTACCGAGAATATAAGCAGGTGAGCCAGGGAATTGCGGATGCCAAGGCGATGATGCAGGAGAGCGATCCGGAACTCCGCGCAATGGCCGAGGAGGAGCTGGCCAAACTCGAAGAGCGTGCTCCTGTGATTGAGGAGGAGCTCAAGATCCTGCTGCTGCCGAAAGATCCGAACGACGAGAAGAACGTCATTATTGAGATTCGCGCGGGAACGGGCGGCGATGAAGCGTCACTGTTCGCAGCCGAAATTTTCCGCATGTACTCGCGCTTTGCCGAGCAGCATCGATGGAAGGTGGAGGTGCTGTCGAGCTCGGAATCATCTGTGGGCGGGCTGAAGGAAATCATCGCTATTATCGAGGGTGACCGCGTTTACTCGCAGATGAAGTATGAGAGCGGTGTACACCGCGTGCAGCGTGTTCCGGCAACCGAGACGCAGGGGCGGGTACATACGTCTGCCGTAACGGTGGCCGTACTGCCGGAAGCCGAAGAAGTCGACGTGAAGATCGAGGCCAAGGACATCCGCATCGATACATTCTGTTCGTCGGGACCGGGTGGACAATCGGTGAATACGACTTATTCCGCTGTCCGCATTACGCACTTGCCGACCAACACAGTGGTGAGCTGCCAGGATGAAAAGTCGCAGATTAAGAACCGCGAGAAGGCGATGCGCGTTCTCCGTGCGCGGCTCTATGAAGTAGAGATGGAGAAGCAGCAGGAAGCATTGGCCAAGGAACGCAAGCAGCAAGTGGGGTCCGGCGACCGCAGCGAGAAGATCCGAACCTACAATTTCCCGCAGAACCGGCTTACGGATCACCGCATCGGGTTGACGATCCACCAACTCTCCGAAGTAATGGAAGGCAGACTGCAGCCTGTGGTTGACGCGTTGATAGCGCATTACAATGCGGAGCGGCTGAAGGCCGAAGCCGAGACTGCGGCGCCGTGAAAGCGGCCGATGCCCGAAGGCGATTCCATTGCGGTAGCACTCGCAAGCGGATCGAAGCTGTTGGCTGCGCTACAGACAGGGCGCCGCGACGCGGAACTGCTGCTGATGTACGCCATCGGTTGTGACCGCGCCTATCTTCTGACGCATTCTGAGACAAAGCTGACGTCGGAGCAGTCAGCTCTTTTTCAGAGCTGGATTGAGCGACGCGCCGGCAACGAGCCGGTACAGTACATCATTGGCGAGCAGGAGTTCTATGGTCTGAAATTCCGTGTGACGCGAGACGTGCTGATTCCGCGGCCGGAGACCGAACACCTGGTTGAGGCTGCCCTGGGGCTCGTACAACGCAAAAGGAAGCTGCGGATCGCCGATGTTGGAACTGGGTCGGGAGCGATAGCTGTCGCTTTGGCGCACGGGCTGCCGAGCTCACGCCTTACGGCTTTGGACATTTCACCCGCTGCGCTAGCTGTGGCGCAAAGTAATGCTGAACGGCATGGCGTAACGGAACGGATCGAATTTGTCGAGTCGGATCTGCTGGGAGCTGTGATGGGGAGGTTCGACCTGATTGTGTCGAATCCGCCCTATGTGGCCGACGGCGAATCGCTGGAGCCTCAGGTGCGAGACTTCGAGCCAAAGCTCGCGCTGTACGCCGGCCGGGATGGCCTGGCGATTTACAGGAGGCTGATTCCGCAGGCATTAGAAGCGCTGAAACCTGGCGGTTGGCTGCTCATGGAGATCGGACACGGGCAACGCGATACTTTATTGGAAATGCTGAGTGGGTGGTGCGACGTTAGCTTCAGGAACGATCTGCAGGGTATTCCGCGGGTGGTGTGCGCACGAAAGAGCAGCAGGTGAGCGAGTCAGGCGGAACAGTTCTCTATTTCGGGGCTCGCTCTCTTTGTAACTGCCGATAAACTTCGCTCTTGGAAACCCCGCGCTCGCGGGCGATGCGCTTGAGGGCTTCCATCTCGTCCAAGCCTTGGGTGTCTCTGAGTTGCTGGATTCTCTGTTGCACGCCGATATCGTTTCGCGCGTCTTCTCCGATTTGCGGCACGGCTTCGACGAGCAGAACCATCTCGCCTCGGATCCGGTCGCGCTGGGATAGTGCCTCACGAACTTCGGCGACCGTGCCGCGCAGGAATTCCTCGTGAATTTTTGTCAGCTCTCGGGCGATAACTACTTTGCAGTCCGCGCCCCAGACGCGCTCGATATCGCCGAGAGTTTCGACAATGCGGTGAGGCGCTTCGTAGAAGATCAGCGTGGTCGGCTGGTTAATGCCGGCCTTCACCTTTTCGAGATCGCTTCGCCGCGCTGTTGTCTTCGGCGGCAGGAATCCGAGAAAGAAAAAGCGCTCAGTATTGAGGCCGGAGGCCACAAGCGCGGTGAGCGCAGCATTGGCACCGGGGATCACGGAAACGGGAATCTCAGCTGTTATGGCTGCCCTGGTCAGGAAGATGCCGGGATCGGAGATGCCGGGTATTCCCGCATCGGAGACAACGGCGATACGCGCTCCTCCGAGAAGGTCTGCAATCAGCTCAGAGGTCCGCCCGGCCTCGTTGTGCTCATGCAGACTTAGGGTGGCTGTGGCGATGCCGTAGTAGTTCAGCAGTTTCTGTGTCTGCCGGGTGTCTTCGCAGGCGATGCGCTCGACGGATCTCAGCACGCGCAGGGCGCGCAAGGTGATGTCTTCGAGATTCCCGATGGGTGTTGCGACGAGGTAGAGCCCGGGAGGGAGGACCTGCTCTGAGCCGGCTTGACGCTGGTTTTCCGGCATTCAGGCGATTTGGTTTTCCCGCTGGAACCGGCGGTGTTCCGCGAGCAGTCCCATGCTGTTGCTCAGGTTCTGCCAGGTGACGATGCCGACGATGCGGCCGTTGACGGCTACGGGCACAAGCGCCATGCGGCGACCTGCGATTCGGCGGATCATCAGGCCGAGCGAGTCCTCGGGTTTGGCGACCTGGAAATTCCGAGCCATCACCGACTGAACATAGGCGTTCCCATCGCTGTGCAGGGCCGCAAGAATGCTTTGTTTCGAAACGACGCCGACCAGATTGGCTCCGCGTACGACGGGGAACTCGTCCTGGAGGCTATGGATCGCTTTATAGAGCGCATCGGAGAGTGTGTCAGAAGGCGATAATGTCGAGAATTCGGTGAGCATGACATCGCGCATGAGAACCGTTTCGACGACTGACTGAAACATAACGCCCTGGTCCTCGAGCTGGGCGCCGACGAAGATGAAAAATCCTGCAATGATGAGCCAGGGACAGATGGCTGCCGGGATACCTCCGGGTACCAGAAGCAGCGCCAGCCCGACCACCATGGCGAGCAAGCCGAAACCCTGGCTCAAACCGGAGACGGCCCTGGTAGCCTGCGCGGTTCCGCGCGTTCGCGACATGACACCGCGCAGAATCCGTCCGGCATCGAGCGGATAGGCAGGCAAGAGGTTTATCAAGCCGAGGAGCACATTCAGCCAGATCGTCGATCGGATGAGGTGGGTTGGAGTAATCAGAGGGTGAGCCGGAATTGGGATGGAGGGGGAGGAGGTCGCGACGAGTCCGGCAATCACGGCTGCGAAAAGAAAGCTGGCAGCGGGTCCGGTAAGAGCGAGGATGACCTGCAGGCGACCCTCAGAGGCGCGCTCGGCACTTTCCGGAGTGGCATAGGAGAAGAGGCCACCGATGGGAAGCAGAAGAATGCTGCGAATTTGAAGATCGTGGTAGGCGGCCACGATTAGACGCGCGATCTCGCGGACAAATACGGCCAGGAGCAGGAGCAACCAGAGCATGACGCCGCGCCAGGCGGGCAGGCCGGCGACTCCGGTGGACAGCAGGCAAAAACCGAGCAAGAGCAGAAAGAAGGTGTGGATGCGGAGATCCACGCCGAACCAGCGCCCCATCGGAAATGACCAGCCTCGCATCCTTGTCCTTTTCGGTGCTCCCTGCAATCTATTGTAGAGGGTGGAGGCATTTCAGCCTCAGCCGAATGAGGGTCATAGCCGGGCAATATCGTTCACGCGTGGTGGTTGCGCCTGCGGGGCAGAAGACGCGGCCCACGTCCGACCGGCTGCGCGAGACGCTGTTCAATGTGCTTGCTCCGCGCGTGGAAGGCGCTGTGTTTCTGGATTTGTACGCGGGATCGGGTGTAGTCGGAATTGAGGCGCTCAGCCGGGGCGCACGTGAGGCGATCTTTGTGGAACAGGCGCAGCCGGCTTTGATAGCGATCCGCGCGAATCTTGCGTCACTGGGAATTCGGGGGAGATATGCGCTGGAGGGGCGGGGCGCGGGGGCGGCGCTGAGGAGCCTGGCTTTGTCGGGACGAGTGGTGGATCTGGTGTTTCTCGATCCTCCGTACGAGAGCATGGATGAATACGATCTGGCTCTCGGGTTACTGGGGGATGAATGCTCGGGCTTGTTGCGAGAAGGTGCGGTTGTGGTGGCGGAGCACGCGAAGAAGCGGGATCTGGCTGAGCACTATAGCCGGATCAGGCGCTATCGGGTGCTGAAGCAGGGAGACTCCGCGTTGAGTTTTTACTCGGCTTCCGCCACCTGACTCGATCAGATTCGAGTGCCCGTTCGCAGGTCAATCGCGAAGGGTACATCGCGATCGGTGATGAGGTCCCACCCGATGCCTTCAAGCCGCTCGTCAACAATTTGAGTAATCTCAAAGCCCTCGGCCGAGAGCCGCTCGGTTTGCCAGGATTTTCCGCCACTGCCCCAGCCCAGGAGCGAATGGTGCCCGCCGAAAACAAGGAGGCCGTGGGAAGGCAGGGCCCGCACCAACAGCACCGGTTGGTACTCAATCTGCTCGAATTGCTGCGGTTGACGCGTATTTACCAGATAGGCGTAGCCGCCCGCCAAGGCGCAGAGCCAATCGGGATTCGGACAGGCCCAAAGACCGGTGAGAGCTGCGGTATCGGCGAAGCCCAAAGCGAAGGTGGCAAGGAACGGCTGCGCACCGTCAGGCCGGATCATGACTTCCAGCGCCCCGCGCTCAATTTCTTCCGCCTGTTTCGGATAGACGTACTGCCTGCTCAGGAGGATCAGGGGGCGAGCAGAGAGTATTTCAGCGGACCAAGTATGGTGGAAACTCAGATCGATCGTCGCAGGACTCATTGATGAATCAGGAGGACTTCGGGTTGAAGCTAAGAATCCAATCGAGCTGTTGATCGGTGTCCGGGACGACGCAGCCGCGCGCCTGCTGAACCACTGCGACTGCCTGGGAAGGCTTGACTCCGAGCTTGATCAGGATAGCGGATATCACGACGGTCGAGCGGCCGATGCAGCCGCGGCAATGAACCCCGACGCGCTTACCTTTCTCGATCAGTTCAACGAGTTGCCCAACGAGCCCCAGGAACCCGTTTCGATCTTCGGGAGTGCCGCGATCGGGAATCGGGTAGGAGATGAATTGGAGGCCTACGGCTTCGGCTGTTTTTCGCTCATGCTGAAGGCCGAGGTAAAGCGCTTCCTGCGGTTCTAGCATCGATACCAATACATCGATGCCCTCGCGCTGCAGGTACCCCAGATCGTCTATGAGCAAGTCGTCGCCACGGGGACGGGCGACGATGGCCAGTCGAGGAGGTTGGTGACACGGGATCCAGTAAATGTCTTCCACTCAGTCCGCCAGGAAGCGCCCGATCCGGTCACGTACGCTTGCGATAGGCACGGGCAGCTCGAGCAGGCTGCCTTCCTCGATTACGGGAATCAGCTTATCGAACTCCGGACCGGAGTGCGCGCCGGTGAGTGCGATGCGCACCGGATGAAATAATTCTTTGCCTTTGACACCGGTTTCCAACTTGATCTCGTTCATCCACGTCTTGAACTGCTCCGCAGTGATAGGGCCAACGGTATTCAGTGCGCGCGCAGCGAATGCCGCGAGCACTTTCTGTGCTGATTCAGTCACAAGCAAAACTGCGTTCTCCTCGTCGCGCCGGGCTGCCTCCGGATCAAATCGGAAGATGAACGATGCCTTTGAGGGCAGCTGATCGAGTTGGTCAAGGGCGGGGAGGAAGAGCGCAATAAGTCTCTCGGTCCAAGTCAATATCTCCGTCCCGGCCTGCACCGGGAGCAGGCCCGCGCGTTCGAAGTATGGTGCGGCAAGAGCGATAAGGCGAAGTGGTTCGCACTGCTTGACGTAATGACGGTTGAGCCAGTGCAGCTTGGCCCAGTCGAAGACCGCAGGAGCCGCGGTTACTCGCTCGATCGTGAATTCGCGGGTGAGCTCGTCCAGGGTGAAGATCTCGCGTGTGCCTCCTTCAGCGCCCCAGCCCAGCAGCGCGAGATAGTTCACGAGTGCTTCGGGCAGGATGCCCATTTCGCGGAAGCTGGCAATGGACGTTGCGCCGTGGCGCTTGGACAGGCGCTCGCGGTCGCCGCCCAGGATGGTTGAGAGATGGGCGAACTCCGGGACCGCCCACCCGAACGCTTCGTAAATGGCAACCTGTTTCGGTGTGTTCGAGATGTGGTCGTCGCCGCGAATGACATGCGTGATTTCCATGAGCGCGTCATCGACGGTGACAACGTAGTTATAGACAGGCACACCGGAGGAGCGAACCAGGATCGGATCGCTGACGGTCTCACTTGCGAACTCAACATCGCCGCGAACGATGTCATGGAAGCGGAGCGGGCGATCGGGAATGCGAAGACGGACGGCGAATGGCTCTCCGGCTGTGGCGCGGGCATCGGAGTCATCCTGTGAAAGGCTGCGGCATTTTCCGGAATAGACCTGGGGGCGATGCTCGGCAAAGGCGCGCAGGCGCTCGGCTTCGAGCTCTTCGGCGGTGCAGAAACAACGATAAGCTTTGTGTTCGCGGAGCAGTTGGTCGGTGTGTCCGCGGTAAATCTGCAAACGCTCCGATTGGCGGTACGGCGCATGCGGACCTTCGGCGCTTTCGCGTGCAAGACGAGGGCCTTCGTCCCAGTTCAGGCCGAGCCATTCGAGGTCTTCGATCAATTGCGCTTCGTGGCGGGCTTCGCTGCGGTCGAGATCGGTGTCTTCAATGCGGAGCAGAAACTCTCCGCCTGTGTGCCGGGCGAAGAGCCAGTTGTAGAGTGCGGTACGGGCGTTGCCTACGTGCAGCAGCCCGGTGGGCG
>JAFAMZ010000441.1 GCA_019232935.1 Silvibacterium sp. | reverse complement strand
CGGTCGCCGTTCAACACCAACCTCAGCAACTTCGGTCCTCGCCTGGGATTCAGCTGGCAGGTGGCCGACAATCTCGTCTTTAATGGCAGCGCCGGGATCTACTACGGACCGAGCACGCAGATGGTCGGCAGCGCGTCTCTCGACAGCGATGGCTTCGCCTCTTACACCACCTGGAACGCCACCTGTTTCAACGCCGACCAAAACACCGTTCTCAACGGCAGCAACCTGTGTCCAGCAGCAGCCGCCAACAGTCCTGCGCCCAGCACCACTGGACCCTACTCACTGAGCAATCCCTTCCCCGGCGGAGTCCTCCCCACCTTCACGACTCCACCGCCGGGACTGGGCAACAATCTCGGCACCACGCTCAACACGGTGCTCCATTCGCAGAGCACGCCCACCATCTATAACTTCAACTTCGGCTGGCAGTATGAATTTCAGCACCAGTTCGTGCTCAGCGCCGCCTATGTCGGCAGCCGCGGCCTCTACCTGCCCTTCTCCAGCGCCGACCAAAATGTGCTGGACCTCGGCACTATCGGAAAATACCAGTCCGCCCTCATCAATAGCACCGTGCCCAACACATGGGCGGCTATCCAGCCGCCGACCAACAGCAACTTCGGCTCGCCCACCGTGCCGCTGTTTGTCTCGCTGCAGGAGTTCCCGCAGTTCGGCAGTGGCGGCTACGGCTCGGGCAACGGCGTCATCGTCCACGGATACCCGGGCGGCGACTCCGAGTACAGCTCGCTGCAGGCCAAGCTGCAGAAGCGCCTCACCAGCCATTTCGCCATGCTGGCCGGATTCACGTGGGCCAAGCTGATGACCGACGACGGCCAGCCTCCGCTGGATTTCGTCGGCTCTCACCTCGGCGCGCCGCAGGACTGGAAGAACCTCAAGTATGAGCACGCCGTCAGCCCCCAGGATATCCGCCGCCAGTTCACCTATCAGGCCTCCTACGATCTGCCCATCGGCACCGGCCGCGCCGTCAACCTCAGCGGCGTCAGCAACGCCTTCCTCGGCGGCTGGACCATGAACGGCATCTTCTACTGGAGCAGCGGCATTCCCATCGCCTCCCCGACCGTGGGAGCCGCCTTCTCCTACTTCAACCAGCGGCCTGACCTCACCTGCAATCCCGGCATCAACGCGCCGCACACCACCACCGCATGGTTCAATCCCGATTGCTTCGCTTTCCCATCCAGCCAGTTCGTTCCCGGAACCGCGCCCGCCTACCTCGACAGCGTCCGCACCATGGGAGCAAACAACGTCGATCTGTCCGTATACAAGAGCTTCCATATCAGGGAGAGCAAGATCGTTCGCATTGAAGTCTCGTCTTACAACATCGCCAACCGTCCGCAGTTCGGAATGCCCGTGGTCCCGAATCTGACGACGACCACGTCGCTCGGACAGCAGGCCTCCGGCTTCGGCTCCATTGGGACAACCATCAACACGCCACGCCAGTTCCAGTTCGCCGCGAAATTTACCTTCTAACGGAAGGCGCGCTAGGGGAAGAGGGCGGTTTAGGGAAGCCCGCTCAATAAGAGCGCCTGAGTGCCTGGCGCTGATGCAAAGGAGAAGTTGCGGGCCAATGGCAGCACTGGAGGGGCCGACGGTCAGCACACTCATGCGGTTGCTCGTCTGGCATATCTCCAGTCCAAAGAATGGCATAGAATTGCTGCGTCGTTTAGCCAGGTGGCTGAACGCAGGGTCGAGGGCGGAGAAAGCTCATGAGTGTCTCACCGGTCAGTACGTCTCCGGTTAGTGGGTCCTCAGTTGATTCGTTGCCCGAGATTCCCGCCAGGCCACTCCGGCGCGATCAGCCTGAGCGGCCTCCCGACCTGATTTACGGGTTGAATGATCGCCCACCGCTGGCGCATTTGGTCCTTCTGGGTGCGCAGCATGTCGCTGTGATCTGTCCCTACCTGGTGTTCGTTGCGCTAATTGCGCAAGCGTCAGGAGCATCCTCCGTCGTTGCTTCACACGCGGTGGGCCTGGGTATGGTCGCCATCGCGCTCGCTACGCTGCTGCAAGCCCATCGCTTGGGTCCAGTGGGCTCAGGATACCTGGCCCCACCGGTGGTTTCGGCGATTTATTTCGCCTCGGCTCTGAACGCGGCGCGCTATGGCGGACTGGGGCTGGTATGCGGAATGGTCGCCTTCGCCGGCCTCGTCGAGGCGATCTTCGCTGGGGCTCTGCCACGAATGCGCAGGGTGTTTCCTCCCCTTGTTTCTGGTTTCATTGTCCTTGCCGTTGGGATGGAGTTGGGTCTCATCGGGGTGCGCGGCTTCCTAGGTATCTCTGACTTGCACGATCCGAACCTGCCCACCCATATCGGGGCCGCCGGTTTGACGCTTGCGGTGATGGTAGGGCTCGGTGTGTGGGGAAAGGGCCTGCCGCGTCTGCTCTGCGGTTTAATCGGTCTCGCCTTCGGGATGCTGATCGCGGTCGCGGTGGGCATGGTGACCGGCAAGGACACTGCCGCCATCGGCGCGCGGCCTTGGTTCGAGCTGCCTGACCCCCGATTTCTTTCCTACCGGTTTGAACCGTCACTGATGGTCCCGTTCGCGATTGCGGCATTGGCCTCGGGACTGCGCGCTGTCGGCGTGATAACAACCTGCCAGAGGATCAACGACGCATCCTGGCGCCGGCCCGACCTGAAGGGTATCCGCTCCGGGGTCCTCGCCGACGGCATCGCCTGTCTTATCGGTGGCTGCGTGGCAACGCCGGGGATGAGTGCCGCCCCAAGCCTGGTCGGGATCCAAAAGGTCACGGGTGCGTCGAGTCGATATATTGCCTATGCCATCGCAGGCTGGCTCGTTCTGTTCGCATGTGTGCCGAAGGTCGGCGCGGCGCTGCTCGCGCTGCCGCTGCCCATTATCGGCGCTGCGCTCGTTTTCAACGGAGCCTCCATGCTGGTGGGCGGGATCCAGATCGTGATGTCGCGGCCCGTGACCATGCGCGGCACATTCATCGTCGGCATCTCGCTGCTGTTTGCTCTGAGCAGGCGTGTGTATCCAGAGTTTTTCGCCCTGCTGCCCTCATGGTCCCATGCGTTGACTGATTCGATGTTGTCCATCGCAGTGGTAGTCTGCGTAGCCCTCAACTTGGTTTTCCTCATCGGGGAACGCCAGACTCAGGTCATGGTACTGGATTCCGAGGACGGCAAAATCCTCTCACGTTTTGACGACAAGTTTCGGGTACAAGCCAAAATATGGCAGCTGAACGAAGCCGATGCTGCGCGCGCCGAGACCAGCGCCAACGAGCTGCTGCATCTCATCGAGGACGGCGGGCATGCTGATGGCCCGGTAACCGCAAGCATCAGCTACGACGACCTCGATTTGACGATCGCGCTGAGATACAAAGGAACCTTGCCATTCGTTGCCTCGGAACAGCGAACGCCGCGCGGAATGGTCGAGGAGCAGATTTTCGCCGCAGGCCTCGCAGGCTTTTTGTCCTCGGTGTACCCGGACCGGATTAACAGCCAGCAGAAAGATCACAATTGCGAGATTTCGATGGCCTTCCAAACCTAGCCTTGGGATCTATACGTCAGGTGGGCGGGAGAAGATCTTCGGCCAGTCAACTCCGTCATTCGTACCGGATCGCCTTCACAGGATCGAGTGCCGCTGCCCTCCACGCCGGAATCCAGCAGGCAAATAGGCCCACAATCGTCAGCAGCGAAGCAACCGTCGCGAACACGACCGGGTCGGACGCAGAGATCGCCAGAGGCAAGCTTGCCATCACCCGTGCTGCCGGTACCGCTGCTGCAAGCCCGACCCCGAGTCCTGCAGCAATCTGCCACATCCCTCGTCTCATCACCAGTCCGACGATATTGCCTCTGTCTGCTCCAAGCGCCATCCGCACCCCGATCTCCTGGGTTCGGCTATCGGTCGCCTGCGCGAGAACCGCGTAGATGCCAACCGCTGCCATCAGCAATCCAATCAGGGCGAATCCAGAGAATAGGCGGCTGAAAAGGTGCAGGAACCACTCCACATGCTGGATTGCCTGGGGGAGCGTGTACACATCGCGCAGCGGCAGGTCCTGATCGAGTTTCTGAACCGCAGCGCGTACCGCCGGAATCGGATTTCCACTCGACCGGATTAACAGAGCCATCCCGTTCCAGCCTTCCTGCCGGAGAGGAATGAACATGAGTGGCTTCGGCGACTTTTCAATCAGTTCCTGAACGATATTCGCCGAGACTCCCACGACTGTGATCCAATCGCTCGGTTTGTTCTTTTCATCGTAGAGGCGAAAGCGTTTCCCGATCGCCGTCTGGCCGGGCCAGAAATGCTCCGCACACTCGCGGGTCACGACGGCTGCCTTGTGATTCGCGGTCCCGTCGGTCTCGTTGAAATCGCGGCCGAGCAGAATCGGAAGGTTGATCGCCTCGAAGTAGCCCGGGCTCTGCACGATGAAAGAGACCGCTGGCCGGTGAGCAGGATCGCTCACCGTCGTGTGTTCGATTTCGATGTCGCGCGATGCGGCATAGAGGCCGGGAAGATTCGACGTGAGCGCCACGTGCGTTACACCCGGGAGTGCCTTGATTCGAGGCAGAAGCTGATCGTAGAACCGCTGGCGGGCATCGGCATCTTTGTAATGCTCTTCAGGAAAGTCGATGCGTGCGGAGGCAATCTGCTCCGCCGGCACGTTCTGGTTCGCCGCCAGGCTCCGGAGCAGGCACCGCACGAACATTCCCGCTCCGGTGAGAAGGACCAGCGTAAGCGCGAACTGGAAGATGACCAGTAAACCCGCCAGTTTGCCGCCACGGTGCCTGCCCGCGCTGCGTGCGCCATCCTTGAGGACTTCGTTCACGTCGACACCCGAAAAGCGCACTGCAGGCGCGGTGCCGAAGAGCAGTCCGCTGACAATGCAGAGAGCCGCGAAGTATCCGAAGACGGTGTAGTTCATGGTGAACGCGATCCAGTAAGGCTTTCCGACGTTCTGGGTATTGAGGTCGAACCAGTGAACTCCCAGCCATGCAAGAGCCAGCCCGAGCAGGCCGCCGAAGACACTTAGCAGCACACTTTCGATCAGCAGTTGACGCACGATGCGCCACCGGGAAGCGCCCAGCGCCGAGCGGACCGACATCTCGCGCTGGCGCAGCATGGCGCGGCTGAGCATCATGTTTGCCACGTTGGCGCAAGCGATCAGCAGAACGAATCCCACCGCACCCATCATCAACAGAAAAATGAGGCGGATCGGCCCGCCGTTGTAGCGTTCGTGAAACGAGTCGACGGTGATGCCGATGTCTTTGTCTTCCGGATACTGCGCCGCAAGACGGCGAGCGATCCCATTCATGTCGAGATTCGACTGCAGAGTGCCGACACCGGGCTTCAACATACCGAAGAGCATGAGCGGCCGGTTGCTGCGCTTCTCCAGATCGGCCGTTGGCACGAGCGGCATCCACATATCGATGTTGGTCGGAAACTTGAAACCCCTGGGCATAACACCAATGATGGTTGCGGGCTTCTCATTCACGCGCACCTGGCGGCCGAGCACCCCCGGAGAGCTTGCGTATCGCTCCTGCCAGATGCCATATCCGAGAAGTACAACGGGAGCCGCCCCCGGATTGTCGTCGCCGGGCAGAAATCCGCGGCCCAGCACGGGCTGCATGTGCATCATTGCAAAGATTCCCGAAGAGACGTGCTCCATCTGGTAGGCCTGCGGAGCGATTCCGGTTTCGCTGAGGATACCTTCCTCATCGCTGGCTGCTTCGAGCGCCGAAAGTGAGGTGGTCTCAGCGCGGTATTCACGGTAATCCGGGTACGACACGCGCATCGCGTTATTGTCGTGCCGCTTGAGGTCCTGGTTAAGAATGGCCACCAACTGCGCACCGCCCGGGACAGGCACGGGCTTATACAGCACCGCGTTGATCAGCGTGAAGACCATCGTGTTCAGGCCAATACCCAGCGCCAGAGTCACGACCACCGCCGCCGAGAACAGACGGTGCGAAAAAATCATGCGCAGCGCAAACCGCAGATCGTGTGCCATGCGCGCGGATACGGAATCGCCTCAACGCAGGTTCCATACTTTTCCCCTCCGGCGCCAGAAATCGGGGTCAGAACGCGCCTTCTGTACTTAAACTCCCCACTCGCTCTTGAATCTCCTCACCTCAGCCATTACCATCAGTGCGCTCTGGAGGAACAGATGTTTTTCCGCACCATCTTCCTTTTCGCCTTGCTGGTAGCTGGGGTCGAGCCGCAAACCTCTCCTGACTGGCTCTTCTTGCGCAGCGGAGCAAAAATTCGGGGCACTTTCGAAGGTGCAACCAGCCAGACCGTTCAGTTCCGATTCGCCAACGGAACCAGCAAAGCCTACAACCGCAACGACATTGCCTGGATCAATTTCGGAGTGCTTGCCGCTCCAACTCAGGGCACTAACCCGGGCTCAAACCAGTCGCCGGAGGCGAACCCCGGCAGCCTCTCGGCCTGCCTGCAGACACCGCCGCCGGACATTCCCGCCAGCACCGGATCTCGCGTTCCCCTGGAACAGGCGCGGCTTGCCCTCCAGTTCCATAACTGCGCCCGGAGCGAGGTCGGCACGCCGCCGCTCGTCTGGTCTCCCGAAATTGCCGCGCGTGCCCAGAGTTGGGCCGACCATCTGGCAACCCAGGAAAACTGCAACCTCATCCACACCGCCAACAACAAATACGGCCAAAATCTCTTCGGCGGCTCCGGAAACTTCACCGCCCTCGACGCCTCGCAAAGTTGGTACAGCGAGAAAAAGCAGTACCACTATGCGGTCCTCAACCAGGACAACTGGTACGCAACCGGACACTATACCCAGATGATCTGGAAAAACACCAAAGCCATCGGCATCGGTCAGGCTGCATGTAGTGGCGGCGGCGTCGTAATCGCCGCCGAATACGATCCCCCCGGCAATTACATGGGCGAAGCGCCCTACTGACTTGGCAGCGCCGGATTCTGCCAAAGGGCAACGCGCGGCCCCGCAAAGACGATCCATTCCCATAGATGGGCACCTCTGCCTCATCGTGTGCTCCTCAATATTCAGTTCTGGAGAACCAGAGGAATGGCTTCTGAAAATAATCAGATTTCGCGTCGTGAAATGGTCGCTCGCCTCGGTGTGGGAGTAACCGGTGTCGCAATCGCAGGTGCTGGCACAGCGGTGAAGGCCCACGCTGCTGCAGATTCAACAGCCGCCCCACTCGTCAATCCGGATTCGAAGTATCCCAGGCCCCCCTATCCCGAGCAGTCACAACCCTGGCCCGGCCTCGCGGGCAAAATGAATCCGCGCCCCGATCATGGAGAAACCAGCTACAAAGGCTCGGGCCGCCTCATGGGACGCAAGGCACTCATTACCGGCGGAGACTCCGGAATGGGCCGCGCAGCAGCCATCGCCTACGCGCGCGAAGGCGCAGACGTCGCCATCAGCTACTATCCCGCCGAAGAATCCGACGCCAATGAAGTCGTACAGCTCATCAAGGCTGAAGGCCGAAAGGCCGTCCCCATCCCCGGCGACCTGCGGGAGGAGAGTTACTGCACGCAGCTGATCGCAAAAGTCATCGATCAGCTCGGCGGCCTCGATATCCTCGTCTCCAATGCCGGCCGTCAGCAGCAGTGCGAAGAGATCACTAAGCTCACCACTGAGGCCTTCGACGCCACCATGAAAACCAACATCTACGCGCCTTTCTGGATCATAAGGGCCGCCGTTCCCCACCTCCCGCCCGGCTCCTGCATCATTGCTACTACGTCTGAGCAGGCCTACGATCCGGCCGCCAACCTCTATGACTATGCCCAGACCAAGGCCGCGACCATGAACTTCGTAAAGTCGCTCGCCAAGCAGCTTGGGCCAAAAGGAATCCGCGTGAATGGCGTTGCGCCTGGCCCCATCTGGACACCCCTCCAGGTCTCCGGAGGAGCCACCCAGGAACACCTGGTTCACTTCGGACAGGACTATCCTCTGGGCCGCGCGGGACAGCCCGCTGAACTCGCGGGCATCTACGTGCAACTCGCAGCGAATGACGGCAGCTACACCACCGGCAACATCTACGGCGCCGGAGGAGGCAAAGGCCAACCCTGAGTAAGGATCCGGTCATGAAGGATCTGCTTTTTCTGTCTATGACGACACCGACGAAGGGTGCCCCCATCCTTTTCGCGCCTTTTGCGGAAAGGGTGGGAAACCACGGCTCTACCTTTCTGTCATCCTGAGCGAAGCGAAGGATCTGCGGTTGCTTTGACAATCCCGGTAAATGAATTGACTGCGGCAGGGCAGGAGAATCAATCGGCGCGAGCTTTTCCGAAAGCTTTCAGCCGCGCCTCTCCTCCTCAGTGCTTCTCATCCTCCCCAATCGGACGGAACGCGTGTCCCCACACCCAATCCGCAACCTGGTTTCCCATCACGATGCCGGCATCCGAATCAAACTGCCAATGGACTCCCAGGTACACCCGGCTTTCGGCGTTCTGTCTCTCCGCTTCCGTCAGGCTATGGAATCGAAGCGGCCGCAGCGGCCGAGTCTGCCCGCTCACATCCTTGTTGAGTCCGTTCCACTCGTCGGAGATAAACACGAAGGACGTCTTATCCGGGTAGTAATGACGCAAGATTTGAAATAGTGCCCCGCCAATCGTGGCATGGCCGGATACATACGCCGGAAATGGAGGAGTAAAGTTTGGGCCGTGAGTGTTCGTCGCCTGAGCGCCCAGCGGATACCAGTTCGGATCGGGCGCTACATCGCTGTTCCCACCCTGATCCAGCGAACGGATCGCAGTGACCGGACGCCAATACTGGTAGTACCATTTCGTCTCCCATGCTGCGATGCCGGCGTCCGCCATCGCCGTGTTGATCATCGCCAGCATTCGCGCCGCCTCGGGCAGCGTGTTCATCCCATGCTCGAAGACCAAAGCACGCGCGATCTGGTTGTAGAGCCGGGGAGGTGCGCACAATCCCGGCGTCCCGTCATATGACCAGAAGATACCCTCAAGGGTTTCGCCTCTGGTGCGGTCTGTGGGCGTGCCGAAGCGCGGATCGCCCCCCAATCGCTTCACTTGGTCGAATGCACTCGTATACGCAGGATCCGTCAAGGCCGGCGGAGCCGGAGCGCGAAACTGGTCGCCCGAACGCAGAGTGAAAGGCTTGACCGAGCCCCAGTAAGCGCCGAGATAAAGCGTCAATCCACTGACCGGATCCGGGCTCCAGTAGCCTGTCCCCCCAATGAGCTTATATTCGCCCCCAACCCTCGGATCCGGAACCTCGGATCCATCTCCGCTGCGCAAATCGCTAATCGATTTTGCGGCTGCAATGCCCAGGCTACGTCCCGCGTCCAGTTGCGAGACGCTTCCCTTTATATGGCTCGCGTCCAGTTGAAGGATGGAATCCAGCCGCTCCTGCTGCGAAGGATAGAGAAAGACAAGCGCATCATGAGCAGACTGCGCGATCGCGTAGTTAAGCATTGCGTTGCCGCCCTTGGACTGAGGTAGCCCGGTATAGCTTTCATAGCGGCGCAACATGGCGTTCACCGCCTCGAACATGGCGATGTGAACGATGGCCATAGCCCGGCTCGCACGTCCCGGACCGAACTGCTCGCCGAATTTTCGATGCTCTCCTGGCTGCACCGGTGTGTGATCGATGGCGGTCGTGTCCAGCGCTATCTCATTCCACATGAAGAGTCGATCGAATGCGTCAGCGGGAACGCGGGGCGGCGTTTCATTGCTGAACGGCACCACCGTCGCGCTTTCCTGCACCTGAAGCAGCCTCTGCAACTCGGCGGAGTTTGCCGGCGACAGCGTTGGCCTGTCCTGCGCCCAGACGGACAGCGCCAGAGTTATGCAAAGCACACCGGCAGGAAGAGGCGCGGCTTTGACAAGGGACTTCGTTAAAGCACTAAGCGAGTGCTTCCGATCTGTACGGGAGGCGAAACTTTCGAAGAACGTCATCTCATCCTTGTCCGCCAGCATGCGAAGAGAGAACCTGCGGCGATCACAAGAAATTCGATACGCGGCCGGGGGCCGCGCGCATGGTCGCTCCGAGTATAAGCGCGAAATTCGGCTTTTGCCTCAGTCGCGAGCAAATCTCTGTCAGACAGCCATGCTGCTTAGCAGGAACGTGGCACGATTTCCACAATCGTGCTAACGTTAAAGGCCGATCTCGTCTAGGGAGCGAACATGGGCGTTCTCAGTCGAATTGGCGTCGCACTCGACTCCGATCTGCTCGCCCGCTTCGATGATTTCATCTCCCGGCTCGGATACACCAACCGCTCCGAAGCCTTTCGCGACCTGATTCGCGACCGCCTGATCGCGGAGCGGACCGCGAGTCCCAATACCACCGTCGTCGGCACCGTCACCCTCATCTACAATCACCATGCTCACGGCGTCACAGAAAAGCTGACCGAACTTCAGCATGCCAACCATGGATTAGTTGTCTCGACCACCCACGCACATCTCGATCACGATTCCTGCCTCGAAGTTCTCATCGTGCACGGCAAATCCAACCAGATCGAGGAGTTCGCTGGCCGCCTCATTGGCTTGAAAGGCGTACAACACGGGCGGCTGGTCATGACCGTCGCGCACCCCGCACGGCCTCTCCACCGAAGCAACGGAAACTCCAACACCCACAAACATTGATGTCCTGAATCCATTTCGGAAAGGACCGTGTTGTGAAAATTAGTAACACGAATTTAAAAATCGTAATATCACTGATTTTGATTTGCGTCCCGGCCACAACTTTTTTGGCTTCAGCGCAATCGGCGTCCACGAACCCGGCCGCGCAGGGTCATACGTCTGCCGTCCCGAGCAAGCAGCTATCGGGAACTGTCGTCGACACATCCGGCGCGTTGATAGCCGGAGCCTCTGTGCTGGTCCGAAGCGCCGACGGCGCTATCCAAAGGACGGCTCAGTCGGACAGGAACGGCTCCTTCACTATTTCCGGACTCGCGCCGGGAAATTACCGGCTGCTCATATCGAGTCCCGGCTTTCGAATCAAAGAAGTGCCAATCACGATCGGCATCACCGAAGCTCCGGCGCCCCTGCAAATCTCTCTTTCTGTAAACGCTGTGAGCACCACCATCAACGTGCAGGGCCGCGAGGACGACCTCATCGGGATTGCCGATTCCGCGACCCAGGGAACCGTGGGCGCAAAGGAAATCCGGGATCGCCCGATCCTTCGTTCGGGAGAAGTTCTGGAAACCGTTCCCGGCCTCATCATCACCCAACACGCCGGCGGCGGTAAGGCCAACCAGTATTTCCTCCGCGGCTTCAATCTCGACCACGGCACGGATTTCGCCGTATTCCTCGATGGCATGCCTCTGAACCTTCCCTCGCACGCCCACGGCGAGGGTTATGCGGACATGAACGCTGTCATCCCCGAATTCGTGCAGCGGCTGAATTACGAGAAAGGTCCCTATTACGCCGAGGTCGGCAACTATAGCTCAGCCGGATCGGCCAACATCCAATTTTTTAAGACCCTCCCCCGGAACTTCTTCCAGCTGGAAGGCGGCATGTACGGCTACGGGCGAGCCGTCTTCGGCGTCTCGCAAAAGCTCGGCTCCAGCAACCTGATGTATGGCGGAGAAGCCTACCACGATAACGGCCCATGGACGCATCCCGACAACTATTACAAGTTCAACGGTCTTGCCACCTACAGCCGTGGCGGAGACGCCCACGGTTTTAGCATCACCGCCCGCGGCTACCACGGAACCTGGCACTCGAGCGATCAAATCCCCATCACCGCCGAGCCGCTCGTTGGCTTTTTCGGCGCACTGAACCCCACTGACGGTGGCAATTCACAGCGATATAGCCTGCAGGCTTCATGGCATCGCCAAGGCACAAATTCCGCGACGGCAATCATGGCCTACGGGTTTTATTACGATCTCGATTTGTTTTCCGATTTCACTTACTACCTGAATGACCCAATGAAGGGCGATCAATTCGAACAACAGGACAGGCGCTGGATCGCGGGCCTTGACGCAGCCCATACCATTCTCAGCCAGTGGTTTGGTCGCAAAGTGGAAAATACCTTCGGCCTGCAGCTGCGCAACGACTGGGTTCACAACGGCCTTTTCCGGACGGAAAACCGTGTGCGCACCGACAAGAATGACATTAACGCTTGCAATGACGAACCCATTCCCGCGTGCGATACCAATCCGAACCTGATCGCCGTCCTGCCCGAAGCTACGGATCTGAATCGATTCACCGATACGATGATCGGTTTTTATGTCGAAAACAAAACCCAGTGGGCGGAGAAATTCCGCTCGGTCCTGGCCGTGCGCGGCGACGAAGCAATCTATAACGTCACCAACCTGACTCCCACCTATGTCGCTTCAGAACTGCCCGGCGCTCCGGTGCTCAACTTTGGGGAGCTCAATTCCGGCACTGCCATCAGGTTCATGCCCAGCCCGAAAGCGAGCCTGATCTTCGGCCCCTGGTTCAATACTGAGTTCTACGCCCAGGGAGGATTCAGTTTTCACAGCAATGATGCCCGAGGCACCACCCAAAGAGTTGAACCGATTTCGCCGGACTACCCGTTCCCAACCCGCTCCACGCCCATCACACCGCTGGTCGTAACCAAAGGCGGGGAAATCGGTGTGCGGACCGTTGCCGTACCGCATCTGCAAAGCACCTTTTCGCTCTGGTATCTCTACAGTGCTTCCGAGTTGCAGCAGAATGGTGATACCGGAGGCACGGTTGCTTCAGCATCGCCGAGCAACCGCTATGGCTTCGAATGGGCGAACTACTACACGCCCACGGCACGCTGGGCGATTGATGTTGACCTGGCGAATTCCAAAGCCCTTTTTACCGAACTTGATGCAGCCGATGCGGCGCCCGGCAGCCCGGGAGGCAAGCGTGTCCCCGAAGCGGTAGGGCTGGTGATTTCCTCCGGCGTTACTCTGAACGACTACAAAGGCCTCTGGTCGAGTCTGCGCCTGCGCTACTTCGGGCCGCGGTATCTGACGTCCGACGGAATTTATCAGTCAAATTCAACGGCGTTGCTGAATGCGGAGATAGGTTATCGCATCGGCGAGTCATGGCGTATCTCAGCGGAGTTCTTCAACTTACTCAACCGCCGCGATCACGACATCGATTACGCTTACACCGCCCGAATAACGCCGACAGCCCAGGAGGAGTTCACAGACGTTTTCCACCCCGTCGAACCCTTCCAGGTGCGAATCGGGTTACGGCACACATTCTGAGAATAAGGCCGCCGGCAAAACGCCCTCATTCGCTTCCGTCAGAAGCCGGCAGATGAATCTCCACCGTCAGCCCGTGCGGTGATCGATTCGTCGCGGCAATCGAACCTCGATGCAGCCGCACCGCCCGTTGTGCGATTGCGAGCCCTAATCCGAATCCCCCGTCACCTGGCGTTCTTGCTCGATCCACGCGGTAAAACGGCCGAAAGATGTTCTCCAATTCGGATTCCGGTATTCCCGGACCTGTATCCCTGATACAAATTCGGGCGGAGCCGTTCGTGTCCCGCGACAGCTCGACCTCAACCGCACTCCCGGTCGAAGCGTGCCGAACCGCATTGCGGACCACGTTATCGATCGCGCTGCGCAGCAGCTCATAATCGCCCAGCATCGGAAACTCTTGCGCGATCTTGCACTCCACCTCGCAACCGCGTGCAACCGCCTCCCGCATCGCATCTGTTCCCACTTCAGTAATCAGGTCCGAGAGGTCAAACCACTCCGGAGCTGCTAAATCGTTCGCAGCGTCCAGCCGGGACAGCGCCAGCAGGCGCTCGATGAGCGAATTAAGCCGATCGATATCCCGGCGCATGCGCTCGCGTTCTTCACATACGTCTCCTTTCGCTGAGTCCAGGAGGTCCAAAGCGACATTTAACCGCGCAAGCGGAGAGCGCAACTCGTGCGATACGTCGCGTACGAGCCTCCTCTGCGATTCCACAATTCTCTCCAGCCGTTCCGCCATTTGGTTGAAGTCCTCCACCAGGACCTCGATCTCGTTCTTGCCCGCATTTCCAGCACTCCCGGCATGAATGGCGCGCGCACCAAGGTCTCCACTCGCCAGGGCGCGAGCGGCGATGCTCAGGGCTGCTATCGGCCTGGTTATATATCGGGCGACAAGCACACAGGCAACGCCCGAAACAGCTATCGCGGCTGCAATGCGCGATCCCAGAGCCCATGCAATCGATTGATTGTCCGGTCGCGGAAAGATGAGAAAAACGACGAGAATGGTTGCAACCAGCCCGGCCCAATACGATAGAAATAGCCGCAGGAACAGACGCGGCACTCGACTCATCATCGCCGCCCCCACCCGCCAGCCCACGTGTTCGGAACAGCATAGAGATATCCGGCGCTGCGCACCGTAGTAATGCGGCTCCGGCCATCTTGAAGGCTGCCCAGCTTCAATCTCAGCTTGCTGATATGCATATCGATGGTCCGCTCGAACGGCCCCAGTTTCCGCCCGAGAACCGACTGCGCGATCTCATCCCGGCTCACCACTCGCCCAGCCGAGCGTAACAGCACACCAAGAACATCGAATTCCGTTGACGTCAGCTCGATCAGCCTGCCTTCGCGCAGCACGGTTCGAGAGCTCGAGTCGAACTCGATATCGCCAACTCGCACGAGCCCGGCATCCTGAGTGCCCGAGAGCGCCGCGTCCGCGGGTCTGGCCCGCCTCAATATGGCCCGAGCCCTGGCCACCAGCTCGCGCACATTGAAGGGCTTCGGCAGGTAGTCGTCTGCGCCGATTTCGAGCCCGACAATGCGGTCTATATCGTCGCCGCGTGCCGTCAGCATCAACACATGCACGCCCGACTTCGCCCGCAGGCGCCGCAGAACCTCAAAACCATCCATCCCCGGCAGCATTACATCCAGCAGCACCAGATCGTAGTCCCCTGCAACCCCGCGCTGCAGCCCCTGATCGCCGGTGAACACTGCCTCTACGACAAATCCCTCTCGCTCCAGCGCACAGGAAAGCACCGAGCAAAGATCCCGATCGTCGTCGATCAGCAGTATCCGCGGCATTTTCTCCTTCTACTGCCTACCTTGCGGCCGCAATGTAAAGATTTGTAGCCGATTGTCAGCAATGCGCCGACGCGCCGCACATTCCGGGCCGCACTGCTTACAAGTTAGGACATTTCCAGACCGCATTCGTAAGCCCGCGATTGGACTCTGTGTATGGCTGCACTCGCGGCCCATCCACCCGGAGGAGAAGCACAAATGTACAGAATCTTTAGAATCTATAAATTACTCGTCTCCATCGCGCTGCTTCTTTGCTGTGCGCCATTCGTCTTCGCCCAACCTGCACAATCCCTATGCGAAGCGGCTTCAAAGCTCCCAGATAAAGCCGGCCTCGATGCCCGCGGCCGGCTCATACGCTCGGATTTCCTCGGCAGCGCCACCCGCGACCAGGTCGCGCAAGGCCTCGCCGCCACAGGATGGCCTGATGTCGTAGTAAAGACCGGCATAGACCTCCAGCGCCTCGTTTACACCACCATCGATGCGCACGGTTCTCCCACCATTGCATCAGGACTGCTCGTTCTGCCCACCGACATGGGCCCGATCGCCACCGTGGTCTTCGAACATGGCACCACCGCTCAGAAAACCAACGTCCTCTCCACTCCTGGATCGGGGGAGGGACAGGCAATAGCCGGCCTCTTTGGATCCGGAGGCTTCGCTCTCGTCGCCCCCGATTACCTCGGTCTCGGATTATCGCCCGGCCCGCACCCGTACCTGCACGCAGCCAGCGAGGCCACAGCAACCGTCGATCTGCTCCGCGCCGCAAAAGAAGCTGCCCGCAGCCGCCAGACCAGGTTGCCGCGGCGCCTCTATCTCACCGGATTCTCCCAGGGAGGTCAGGCAGCGCTCGCCACAGATCGCCTTATTGAAAACGAGCGGTGCACTCATTGGCGAGTCGCTGCCGTGGCTCCCATTGCAGGCCCCTACGATCTCGCCGATACCGAGTTTCAAGGGCTGCTCACCGGACCCTCCCCTGACAGTTCGGCATACCTGGCATATCTGGCCGTTTCCTATATCCGGGTGTATGGCGCCGAAACAAATGGAGATGTATTCCAGCCGCCATACGATTCTCAGATCGATTCGCTATTCGATGGCCAGAACCCACTCGAGCAGATTGCGCAGACGCTGCCGCCTCCAGGCGCACTATTCCGTCCGGAATTCCTCGACTCCACGCTGCAGACCAGGAACGCATTCGCGAATCAACTGAAAGAAAACAACACCACCGGAATCACACCCCGCGCGCCCGTCCGGTTGTACTACGGCGAAGCCGATGTCGACGTGTTTCCTCAAAACACCCTGCTTGCAGCCTCGGCGATGAAATCTGCCGGAGTGCAGGTCGATGTCATTGACCTGGGTCCGGGCGTGGATCACCCTGCCTCGGCACAACTGGGCTTGCCCGCAGCCAGGGCGTGGTTCGATCTCGTGGCCGAAGATGAACAACATGAGCGATGACTTGCTGCGGGGCCCGCACCATGAATCGGCCGGCCCCGCCCTCAATTCGTGAACTCGCCGGTTTCGCTCCGCTCACCTGCAAATTCTGACACCAGCAGCATTGCCCGCACGTAATGTGGATACGCCGCCGCAGAGCGCTCCCTGTTGATTCAGGCGATTCGCTTCCGGCCATTTGTAGACCCCTCTTCTAGCCTTTTCATTCTCCCGTCAACGTTTTCGAAATATGTTCTGAATGACGTAGCTCGGGAATGCTGAGAAATCGAATCGCCGGGGGAACGGATGCGTGCTTCGGAATGGATTCAGGGGGGCTTTGCCATCATGGCTGCAGTCGCGGCCTGGGTTGTCCCGCTCTCTATGCGCCGGCGATGGATCGTCACCGCGCTCGCGATCTGCGTACTGGCGGCAATCTGCCTGGGCCGTGCCTTTGAATACTTCTTCGGTCCGGCCGCGGGCTCGATCCTGCGCGACTGGCTGCCCCTTCTCATCACCCTTATCCCTTATTGGCAGACGGGCCAATTTTTCCTGAGACCGAGCGAGAGGATTCAGGCATGGCTCGCCGGATCGGACCTCCGCGTTTTCGCTTTGCTGTCACAAACAGGTCTGCGATTCGGACGCGCCGCCCGGCTCTCCATGGAGTGGGCCTACTCCTTCTGCTATCCCATCCTGCCACTGGGGCTTGCGACGCTGTATCTCGCCGGATTGCGCCGCTACGCCGACACCTACTGGTTCCTCGTTCTCGTGCCAACCTACCTCTGCTACGCCATCACCCCATTCTTTCCCGCTCTGCCGCCGCGAAGCCTGGCTGATAGCGGCATCGCGCCGCGCAAAACAAAGAGCCGTAGATTCAATCTTTTCATCTCGGACCACGTGGGCATACACGCCATATCATTCCCCAGCGCACACGTTGCCTCTTCGCTCGGTGTCTCACTCACGGTCCTGCATTATCTTCCCTTCGCAGGAGCCGTCTTCCTCGTGATCACTTTCTGGATTTCCGTCGCGGCAGTTGTCGAGAGGTATCACTACACCATCGATGTTGTCTTGGGAGCCTTGGTCGCTCTGGCCGTTTATCTGGCTTGGCGTGCCGAATGGACCCCGAGCGCTCTCTTCACCGCGCCGGCCATCAGTCTGGCCGCTCTGTTCTGAGATTTGCCCTCCGCGGCCGGCAGGAAGAGAGAGGAGAGGACTTTCACGCCGAATGGCATCTGCGCCGCTGCCCCCGGTGTCGTGGGAGGAAAGAACCTCACCAGCGCTTCGCGGGGTTTCTCCCGCAGCAGGTCGATCATCGCTACCCGGTGCACGCAGCTTACCGTGCAATACGGCGCGCACGGCTTCTTAGTCGAGTATTCGCGTTCCAGATCTGTAGCGGAGTACTTCTCCAGAGGAATCGCCGGGTATCCCCGCTGCTGCGAACAGTAGTGGACCAGCCCATCCTCGCAGATATACAGATACCGGCTCCCCGCGCCGCAATGCCACTCATTGGCCCTGCCGCTTACCAGGTTCTTCTGGAACAGGTTGTCGTACGCAAATGCCCAGAACCCGGGCTCGCGCTCGCGTTGTATCTGGTCGTAGACGGCTTTGTCTGCCGCCGGCAGAGGTTTCAATTGTCCCGTGTGATCGTGAATGGCTCCGACGCTGGTGTCGAATCCGAGTTCCAGCGCGCGGCGTGTGATCGTAAGCGCATCCTCAGGATGACTCACGCCGGCTCCAATCACCGAGTTGATGCTCACATCGAACTCGGCATGTTGCGCCAGCCACTGCAATTTCTTGTCCAGCACCTTCAGGCTCTTCTTCGAAATATCGTCCGGCTGCACGTTGTCGATGCTGATCTGCAGGTGGTCCAGCCCGGCGCGATTCAGACTGCGAATGCGTTCCGGGGTGAGCAGATAGCCGTTCGTGATGAGGGTGGCAATGCAGCCATGGCTGCGGATACGCCGGATCAGTTCGTCAAGCTCCGGATGCAGCAGCGGCTCGCCGCCACTGAATGTAATGATTCCCGTCCCGAGCTCTGCAAGCCGGTCGATGCGGCGAAGCATCTCGGCTGCGGGCACGGGCTTCGAGACTTTGTCGTACTCATTGCAGTAGGCGCAGGAGAGATTGCAACGCCGGGTGGGAATGATCTGGGCAAGAATCGGGTGACGGCGCGACTTGAGCGCGCGAGCAATCATTCTTGCCTGACGGAAGCGTCGTGGCAAGGATCGCATCTTTCGCACCAGCGCGGTAGGCATCATCTCGGCCCTCTCATACTCGCCAAACGTCGCGAACAACGCATTTTCCGAGATGGTGTCTCCCTTTGGCATCTGTCGTCAAGTCGCCGCGACCAACAGGGAGTCGGCGACCCAGCACGATGCCGGTTCCGGCTACAGTATCTCGGAAAATGCCGTAAAGTCTACGCCGGTCTGTGAAATCCTCAGGGAAAAAAGCCGCCGGCAAAGATGGTGACACAACGATACCCGGCGATAACATGAGACCTGAGCCAGTTGGCAATTGACCACCAGCCTTGATCCCTATCATCAGGCAACTCTGGCAGAAGCTCCGCCATGATTGACACCACGGTCTCGCATTACCGCATCATCGCAAAACTCGGTGGCGGCGGTATGGGCGTGGTGTACAAGGCCGAGGACATACGGCTTCACCGCTTCGTCGCGCTCAAGTTTCTCCCCGATCAGGTAGCTCGCGACCCTCAGGCTTTGGCGCGCTTCCAGCGCGAGGCCCAGGCAGCTTCTGCTTTGAACCATCCCAACATCTGCACTATCCACGATATCGGCGAAGAAGACGGTCGTGCCTTTATGGTCATGGAGTTCCTCGATGGCGTAACCCTCAAGCACCACATCCTCGGCCGCCCGCTGGATAACGAAGAACTGCTCCGCCTCGCCATCGAAGTGGCAGACGCCCTCGACGCGGCCCACGGCGAGGGTATCGTTCATCGCGACATCAAGCCGGCCAACATCTTCGTTACCAAACGCGGCCACGCAAAGATTCTCGACTTCGGATTGGCGAAAGTCGCGGCTAAGGTTGCTGCAGGTACCGGCGAAACTCAAACCATGAATGCGGATTCCGACTCGCACCTTACCAGCCCCGGTGCGGTGCTTGGAACCACGGCTTACATGTCGCCTGAGCAGATACGAGCAAAGGAACTCGATGCGCGCACCGACTTGTTCTCCTTCGGCGCCGTGCTCTACGAGATGGCGACCGGCAAACTGCCGTTCTCCGGCTCAAGTTCGGCCGAGATCTGCAGCGCCATTCTGCGCGATGAGCCCGCCCCCATATCGCACCTGAACCCGAGCGTTCCTCCGGGGCTCGAAAACATCATCCGCAAAGCACTGGAGAAAGACCGCGAATTTCGTTATCAGAGCGCTGCAGAGATGCGCTCCGACTTGAAGCGCCTGCAGCGCGACACGGAATCGGGACGCTCCTCCTCCTTACCAAGCTCCGCAATCACAAGTCTTACTGGTAGCACCGGCACCCAGAACCTCCCATCGAGCGTTGCACCCGCCGCAACGAGCCACAAACGCCCCTGGATCGCAATCGGCGCCGCGGTCCTCCTCATAGCCGTGGCTGGATTCCTCGCATGGCGCCAGAAGCCTCAGCCCGCTCCCATCAACAAGCCCGCCATGACGCAGCGCCAGCTCACCACCAACTCGGCCGGGCACGCTGTCAAGGGCGCTGCGATCTCGCCCAATGGCAAATATCTGGCGTACTCCGATGATGGAGGGTTGCACATCAAACTGATCGACACCGGTGAGATGAGAACCCTTCCGCTTCCGGCCGAGTTTGAGTCCGCTCACGCAACCTGGAAGCCCGCGGCATGGTCTCCCGATGGCACAGAGTTGTTCACCAATCTCGACGTTGCCGGGCAGCCGCCCAGCATCTGGATTCTGTCACTGATAGGAAATGCTCCAAAAAAGTTCCGCGACGATTCCTTCGCCCAGTCGATCTCACCGGACGGAACCAGGCTTCTCTTTACGGCCGGATACATCGGGGTGGGCGCGCGCCAAGGCGTGTACACACTAGCAGGCCAGTCAATTTGGCTGGTGGGAACCAATGGCGAGAACCCGAGGATGGTGGCTCAAGCAGGCACGGCCACCGGATATACAGATGTAGCCTGGTCTCCTGACGGCAATCGAGTCGCATATCTCAGGCTCGACATGGGCTTCGATACAGACGAGTGCTCGATCGAAACGCGCGACCTGAATGGCGGCCCGCCGGTCGTCGTGACGACAGGCGCGAACCTTTGCCAGAACGGCCACGGATTCTGGTGGGCCCCCGACGGCCGCCTCATCTTCTCGCGTGCGGAGCCTTCTCCCAATGGGAACGACTCCAATCTCTGGCAGGTCAGCCTTGATCCGAGGACCGGAAAACCTTCGGGAACTCCGGCCCGCATTACGAGTTCGGCCGGGTTCGCCTTTGTCTCTCTCACCGGTACCAGCGACGGCAAGCGCCTCGCAGTCGTGCGTTTGAGCTATGAAACGAACGTCTTCATAGCCGAATTAACCTCTGGAGGAATGAAGCTGACCACCCCACGGCGTTTAACGTTCGAGGAGCGGGGCAGTTGGCCGGAAGCCTGGACAAACGACAGCAAGGCCGTGCTTATGTGGTCGGACCGCAACGGCACGGACCAGATCTTCTTGCAAGCCATTGACCAGCAAACCGCCGAATTGGTAGCAGGTGGGCAGGAAGTCGCATTCCTGGTTCGGTTCACCCCGGATGGAAAGTCGGTACTATCTTTGAGCCCCGTCGACAGCAGCACTAGTACGGTGCGGATCATGCGGACAGGGCTAAGCGATAAAACATCGCAGACGCTGCTCGAAGCGCCACGGCTGGGCAATCTTGCCTGCTCGCGCGGGCCGTCAGCATTATGCTTCTTCGCGCAAAACAGCGAAGACCAGAAGAAAATCACATTCAACGCCCTCGACCCGTCGAACGGAAAAACGCGCGAGGTGCTGACGATGGACAACCGCCCCGGTTCACTCGTCAATTGGATGCCCTCGCCCGATGGCTCGCGCCTCATTTTCGCTGAGTTCAACCCCATGGAGGGCCGCCTCCGCCTCCTCCCGCTCGACGGAACACCGCCGAAGGACATCGAAGTGAAAGGCTGGGCGGGCTTCAATTCCGTGGATTGGGCCGCCGATGGCAAGTCATTCTTCCTATCCAGTCAGTCGCCCACCAGCACAACCCTCTTGCATGTGGACCTCGAAGGCCGCGCCATTCCTCTCTGGGATCAGCCGGGAAGCTTCCGAACCTGGGCCATCGCCGCGCCCAACGGCCGCGAACTCGCCATCGCAGGAGAAACAACCAGCAGCAATGTCTGGATGATCGAGAATTTCTGACAACGCGACTGTAACGCGCCGCCTCACGGTTCGCTTTGAGAGAACTCGCTTCACAGCTTGCGAAAAACTCAATGTAGGTGCGAGTTTCATAAGGGCATAGCTTTAGCTATGCCCTCGGTCGCGAAACACTATCCGGCTTTTGCCGCTGAGGTAACGCTATACCGCAACTTGCTCAGCCAGCCTTGGGACGCACCCGAAACTTCTTCGTCGTAATTGCCAGGGTGCGCTCCATTTTGCGCAGCGCGGTGGTTTCTTCGGGAGCGGCGAACGTGGAGGCCACGCCGCGCTTGGAGGCGCGGCCGGTGCGGCCCACGCGATGCACGAAGTCCTGGGCTTCCTTCGGCATGTCGAAGTTCACCACGTGGGCCACATCGGCTACATCGATCCCGCGTGCAGCCACGTCGGTGGCGACCAACACGCGATGGTGTCCCTGGGTGAAGCTGCGCAGCGCGGCATTGCGCTGGGACTGGGAGCGGTCTCCGTGGATTTGCGTCGCCGCGTGACCGGAACGCGAAAGGCGTCGCGCCACGCGATCGGCCCCATGCTTGGTACGCACAAAGACCAGAAACCGGCCGTCGTGGGACGAAAGCAGATGCTCCAGCAGCTCCTGTTTCTTATTGACCGGAACTTCGAAGCTCCGCAGCTCAACATTGGACGACGGCTTAAGCACTGACCCAATTTCAATGCGCACCGGATCCTTCAGGTAGACGCGAGCCACTTCGCCGATCTCGGGGCTCAGTGTCGCCGAGTAGCAGAGGGTTTGCCGTTCGGCAGGCAGCGCAGCTGCAATGCGCCGAATGGCTGGCTTGAAGCCCATGTCGAGCATCTGGTCCACCTCGTCCAGCACCAGCATCTTTACGCCGCTGAGGTTAACAAGGCGGCGCGACAGGTAATCTTCAAGGCGGCCCGGAGTTGCTACGATGAGACTCGCGCCGCGACGGATTGCATCCAGTTGCGGGCCCTCGGCGAGGCCGCCGCATACCAGGGCCGCATTGCCCTGGTTGCTCGTAAGCCGGCGCCAGGCCTCAAGCACCTGTATGGCCAGTTCGCGGGTCGGTAGCAGAACCAGCGCGGTCACGCCCGTTGTGCCGGCGGGCATGCGTTCGATGAGGGGGATGAGGAAGCTGAGGGTCTTACCGGTGCCGGTCTGGGCAGTGGCAAGAATGTCCCGCCCCTCAAGCGCGGGAGGAATCGCCGAAGCCTGCACCGAGGTCGGGTGGATGAAGTTGAGCTTGGCCAGCCGCTGCTGCAGGGCCGGCGATAAGGGGAGTTCCGAGAATTGTTTCAATGTGTTCCTGTGCTGGGTCGGGCCGTGGAAGATCCTTCAACATCGATCATCCGCAGATCGAGCACGGCAAACCGCAGCCGTCTGGTTCTCCACCGGAGGCTCCATGTGAGACAGAACCCGGCCTGGAGAGAGTTTTCAAAATTCTTTATGCAGGAAAACCTGGAGACGCGCTTATTCCGCGCTGCTTCGAGACTTTGCCACGCACACGTTTGCGTCTTCGGCTGCGATATGCACTCGCATGGCAGCCTGGCCCGGTTGAGCCTCGAAGGCAAAACCCACGACATCGATGGGCCATTACGCTGAGGAATTAGGAACTTTACGTGACGGACGGTCTGGCGGGATGAAGGCGAGAACGGCTCACAACCAAACAACTGAGCGTAACTCAAGGATAACACGGAAACAGGCTTACAAAGGGTTGGTGCGCGCACTGCCTGTCTGCCGTAGGGCATATCAGTGCACCGCCGGACGGGAGCGCACCAGCGTTCTGTGTCTTCGCAGGAAGACGATCAGTGCACGCCGCAGGTACACAGCAAGCAATGGCATCGCTACTCCAGCTACCACGGCCCACACAATCAGCGCGTGCCATTCCCATTGCCAGATATTGTGAAACAGTCGCAACGGATGATGGCTCAGGTGTTCCAACTGCTTACGGCTCATCGGCAACTTGCGCGTGTGAAAAAGATGGACGCCGATCTCGATAAAGGGAATAAATAGCAGCAGATGTAACGGTGTCACCACGTGAGTACCGATCAGCGATGCGATTTTGCTCAGGCCAAAAACCCACGCCAGAAGAACCACTACCATCGTCGCCAGCCCTACCGTCGGATTGATGCCCACCACCATTCCAAGTGCCAGACTCCACGCCAGCCGTCGCGGCGTGACGCCGCCTCGCAGCACTCGCAGCAGAGGTCGCAGCACATGACAACGAACCCACTCCCGGATGGACTCTGGTACTAACACACAGCGTTCGATGCCTGCCAGCCCCTCATCGGTGGGCACGAGAAGAGACGATCAACGTTTTTCTGCATTTCATTCCGGTAACTTGTCCCGGGTCACGCAAGCCTTGTTCAGCGAGCGAGTTCGGCAAGAAGCCAGGCCCTGGCCATCTTCCAATCGCGCATCACGCTTTGGGGAGAGATCTTCAACACTTCCGCCGTTTCCTCGACGCTTAGTCCTCCGAAGAATCGAAGCTCGATGACTCTTGCTTTGCGTGGATCGATTTCAGCGAGCTCATTCAACGCGTCGTCGATGGCAATCATCTCCCGGTCTCTCGAGTCTGACGCGATCTCCGGTGCGTCGTCGAAGTTCACATGGACCGCACCCTTACCCCGTTTGGCCATGTTCTTTGCGCGGGCTCGATCCACCAGAATCCGCCTCATCATGTTTGCCGACACCGCGAAGAAATGCGCGCGATCCTGCCAGCTGACATTCTCCACTTCCACCAGCCGCAGAAAGACCTCGTGGACGAGCGCAGTTGCCTGCAGGCTTTCCCCTGACCGCTCTTTGCGCATATATTTTGCTGCCATTTGGCGCAGCTCGAGGTAGACCCTCGAAGTGAGGTCCCCCAGAGCTTCCTGGTCGCCGCCGCTCCAGGCCTTCAGAAGAAGCGTGACGCTTGTCGTCTCTTCGCCCATCAACCCGCCGATTGCCTCGATCTTACGACCTCAAGCAACGAAAGCTGGGAATTTTTCACCCCGGTTTGTAGTTCCTGGCCCTCTTTCTCGCTTACCAGGATGAAACCGGCCGGAAAGGGTCGGCAAACAGTCCTCGAAGTCAGACTCCAACCCAGACCATCAGGAGGTCTCATGAAAACCAAATGGATGAACAAGGAAACTTGCCAGTACCGGAAACTTTCTGTAGTAGCCTTGACCGCACTGGCGGCTCTCATTCCATTGGGAGTTCCCGCCGCCGCTGCAGCTCAAAACGCACCGGAATGGAAATCCCAGTGGATTGGGGATTTTCCGCACGGACCAGAAGGGTCATGGCTCTACACCGTAGCCATTCCGGGATACACCTTCCAGGGAATTGAGACTTACTCTGCCGGAGGTGGTTACACGGAAGCCGACCAACTATCCTTCGTTCCAATTGCGGTGGCGAGCGCCGGTCACGGCGCGTGGAAGATGACAGGCGAAAGGACCTTCGACCTCACCTATCTCAATCTAACGTTCGATTCCTTCAGCAGCGGCAATCCGACTGGAACGCTGAAAGTGCGCCAGACTACCAGAATAGATAAGAGTGGAAACTCTTACACCGGCTCTGGCGATTACACCTACTACGATCTGGATGGCAATCCGATTCCCAGCATCAGTGGAACCTTCACCATTACGGCGACGCGGATTGTCGTTCAGGCCCCAAAGTAAGCCTCGCGATACCTGCAAATTAAGTGCGGGCAGCCGATTGTGGCTGCCCTTCTTTCGTGCACCTCGCACGATGTTCTTAAGTATGGACTGCGTGCTCGCAATCTCGTTGAGCGCCGCTCTGATCTCGCGATAATATTGACCCCGCCCCCGAGGGTCTCCAAACGAACCGCGAATATTGGCAGAAAATGGAGGAACTGTATCACGCCGCGCTGGAAAAATCCGGCGAGGAGCGTGAAGCTCTGTTAGCGGACTCTGATCCCGATTTAAGACGCGGCGTTGAAGCGTTGCTCGCGCAGGGAACATCGGGCGAAAAGGTGCTGGATCGCCCCGCGTGGGAGCAGGCAGAGATCACCATGCGGGTTCAACCGGCTGCGCGAATCGCTCCCGGTGAGCGACTCGGACCGTATCGCATAGAAGCCAAAGTAGGCGCCGGCGGTATGGGCGAAGTGTACCGCGCAACAGATACGCGCTTGAATCGCCTGGTTGCAATCAAGCTCTCCTCCGCACAGTTCACTGAACGCTTTGGACGCGAAGCGAAAGCGATTGCCGCGCTCAACCATCCCAACATCTGCCAGATTTATGACATTGGCCCAAACTACATCGTGATGGAGTTTGTCGACGGCTGTCCGATCGTCTCGATCGAACAGCATAAAAATCTTCCCATTCCGCCGCCGAAAGCCCTCCCACTCGCTCTCCAAATTGCGTCTGCCCTTGAGGCCGCTCACGCAAAAGGCATCATTCATCGCGATCTGAAACCCGCAAATGTCCTGGTAACGTCCGGAGGTCAGGTAAAGCTCCTTGATTTTGGACTCGCAAAACAAAGCCACCATGGCGACTCGGCGCAGGACGCAGCCGAGAGCATAACCAATACCGAGGTGGGAGCGATCATGGGCTCCCCGGCTTACATGTCTCCCGAGCAGGCCGAAGGCCGGCCAGCCGACGCCCGATCTGACATCTTCTCGTTTGGGGCAGTCCTTTACGAAATGCTTGCCGGACACCGTGCCTTTTCGGGCGGTTCCATTGCTTCCACTCTCGGCGCAATCCTGCACAAGACCCCGGCCCCCCTTATCGCACCCCCTGCGCTGAATTCAATTGTCTTCAAGTGCCTGTCCAAATCGCCCGGCGCGCGTTACCAGACCGCAACCGAACTCATGACGGCGTTGACGAAGGCCTCAACGGCAGCTGATCCCGGCATGGCTGATCGAATCAGATCGCACAGAAACCGGGCGATGATTTCCGTCGCTCTGCTGGCGCTGCTGGGGATTGTTGCTGTCGCAGGTGTGTATTGGAGGAGGCATAAATCCGGACAGCTTGATTCAATCGCCGTTCTGCCGCTCGATATGCGCAGCTCCGATCCTGAAGCGGATTACATTTCGGATGGCATTGCGGAAAGCAT
>JAFAMZ010000434.1 GCA_019232935.1 Silvibacterium sp. | reverse complement strand
GTTCAGCGTCATACCATGGTTCCGTTCAGCGAAGGAGTTTACCGCTGGCTAGCAAAGCGGGAGGCGGGACGCAGTCCGGCTGACTTGGACAAAAGTTCCAGCCGCCGCAGCACCTTGCTTTGGATTGCGGCCGCGGTCGTGGTTCTGGGCGCAATATGTGTCGCTGCGTTCCACGCCTTGCTGCTGCTCAGGCAAATTCACGCGCACGACGTGAAGGGACTGTTCATCGGCGCTGCGGCAACTTTTGCCCGGGTCAATGTCTCCCTGCTGCTGGCTTCTGCATGGACCATTCCCGTCGGAGTGATCATCGGCTTTCATCCCAAACTGGCAAGCATCACCCAGCCGCTGGCGCAGATTGCCGCGTCGTTCCCCGCCACGGCCTTCTTCCCTGTTGTCCTGGTGATACTCATGAAGGCTGGCCTCGGTCTCGGCATCGGGTCTATCGCCCTCATGATGCTGGGAACCCAGTGGTATATCCTCTTCAACGTAATCGCGGGGGCCATGGCGATCCCGTCCGACCTGAAAGAGGTAGCGGATCTCTTCCACTTCTCAAGCCTTCAGCGCTGGACGACAGTGATCCTGCCCGGCATCTTCCCGTTTCTTATTACCGGTCTCGTAACGGCCTCAGGGGGCGCATGGAACGCCTCAATCGTAGCCGAGTACTTTGAACTGAAGAACCACACTCTCAGAACGCTGGGGCTCGGCGAACAGATCAGCGCGGCCAGCAATGACGGAAACTTTCCTATCCTCCTGGCCGCTACCATCATCATGGCGTTGATGGTGGTCACCATCAATCGGCTTGTGTGGAGACCGCTCTATCGATTGGCGGAGACGAAATACAAGCTCGAAGGGTAAACCCGAGCTTTCCTTCGGTTCAGTTCGACTGCGGAGGCTTCGAGCCCGAATCATTCGGCTTCTGGTCCGTCTGCCCCGGCCGGTCTGAAGCTGAGTCAGCGCCCCCCTGCTCCTTCGACGTATCGTGCTTCTCGTAAATCGAATACTGCTTGTCCGGCGGCTTCAGCTTGACGGTGATCTCCTTGCTGTCGCCGGTGATGTCGTAATCTTCACCGAAGGTCTGATAGCCCTTGGCGATGATCTGCATGCGCACCGTGCTTCCAATAGGAATCACGTCAATCGAAACCTTGCCTTCTTCGTTGGACTTAAGCTCGAGCCCACCCTGGTCTTTTCCATTCTTCAAAGGATGAAAAACTACGGCTGCGTTCTCGACAGGCTTGCCGTTCGCTGCTTTCACAACTGTGACAGTGATCTTCGCCGTTGGGGGCGGCGGCGTGTATTTACGGCCGCGGTGCGGAGCGTCCTGAGCGAAAGCGGGTGTGGAGAGAGCGGCGGCTAACAGGAAAGCGGCACAAAGGGCCCGGGAGATACTCGCGGGAGCTACAACCTGCTTCATGTTGCGATTTTATACACTCACATGGGATGAAAGAAATGCCTCGGGTCTATTCAGGGGCGGACTGCGTCTCCGTGCTCCCGGTGCTTGCCGAATTCACCTGCGCCGTCTGTAACAGGCGGTATCCATCCCGGGTGCGTACCCTGTATTTCTGCACGTCTTTACCGACGAGCTTTACATTGATCGTTCGCCAGCCGCGATTTGGATTCGACGCCGGATAGTAGCTCAGCGAGTACAGGTGGGCGAGGTCTTCACGGATCGAGGCGAAGGCCTTCCTCTCGTCTCTCCAGTTTCGTGCGAAATAGGCCTTCCCCCCTGTAGCCTTGCTGACGCGCTCGAAAACCGCCTCTGAGACCGGATCGTTCTGCGCCTGCTGGGTGCTGATCATGTAGATGATGGTTCCGGTCGACTGCGCCAGTTCCGTCACATCCTCCGGCGGCACAGAGCTCGCATCGTCAGGACCGTTCGAGAACACGACGATAGCCTTCTTCCCCTTCAACGGAGCTGCGTCCTTTACGGTAAGCAATAGAGAGTTGTAGAGAGCCGCATTGTCGCCGGCCACAGTATTACGAACACCCAGGAGCACTTTCGACCGGTCCCCCGTGAGCGGCGTTGCGCGAGAAAGATCCCGGCTGTAGGAGTAGAACGCTACTTTGTTGACGCCCTCAAGGGAGCGCACAAAGTCCGCTATGGAGTCCTGTGCGTAGACGAACCCCCGGTACATGTAGTTGCTGGTATCGAACAGAATGAAGACATTCGCACCCGAGAGACGCGCTGCAGGCGCGGATTCTCCCGAATCCTGAACGGCGGGCTGAGATGGCGTCCCTGACCCCTCGCTCACCATCTGCACCGGCGATCCCGGCCCCGGAATCAGCCTCTGGATCGGCTCGCCGCCCTCTTCAAAGGTGGCGATCTTCTCCGGAATCTTGTCCTCGGTGATCGCAAAGTTCTCCGGACGGAGGCCGCTGATGTAGTTCCCCTTGCCGTCCGTGACGGCAACATTCAACTGCACCAGTACCACGTTGACTCGGATTGGAGACGTGTCCTCCTGGCCCGCTGTCCGCGCACGTGCAGAAAAGAAAAGAATTGAAAAACAACAGAGAGCAGCAACTCGCCTCACCGGATTCCTCCTGTCGCAGTTTCCTGCTCCGAATCTCCTGAACGCTGTGAAACCGTCGTGGCTGGAGAAACAGGGGCAAGCTTACCCTGCCGGAACTGTTCTCCGGTTTCCCGCATGGCTCGCAGCACCGCCGGCCAATCTTCTATATCCGTCGCAAAGATTCGAGCAGTCATGTGCAGCGTAAGCTCCGGCGCCAGCCGGTTCAGCATCACCGGTGGATAACCCATCTCATCGGCGAGACGCGCCCAATATAGATTGCCGGACTCCCATGATTCTCCGAACAGGCGCGCCCCGTAGCCCCCAAATGCTGGAAGCTGCTTCATGTGGAGCAGGTCGCGGCCGTAGGTGTGTGCCAGCGTGGGATGCGGCACACCGAAATCCCTTGAAAGCCGCTCGGGATCGATCGCCGCCGGGTTCCTCGCCCCCAGAGCTTCAATCGCCGCAGCATCGGAACCGGAAGAGGCGAAGTCCTGCGGAAATCTTCGGCGGAACTCCACGCCTAGATAGAACGTTTCGGAGGGTAGCATTCGCGGCAGGATCTCGTTGGGATTGTTGTGGGCGAGGGTTTCGTCAATCCACTCCAGCCGTTGCGGAGCGATGCGGTCGGAAAGCACCTGGCCCAGTTTCGTACGCAGTTCCGCGTTATTGACTCCGGCAACCAGGAGCCCTTCTCCGCATCGCTGATACAAGGCCACTGCGTGCAGTTCGTCGGGACTGACATTCCACCAGCGCGGTAGCGTCGATCCTACGAGCAGGTCGGGAACGAGTTCTTTCCAGATCAACGCCTGCACATTTTCCGGCGCGATAAAGTCTTCTTCCATTGTCGCAAGCGCATAGGGCAGATCAGCCAGCGAGCCGATCAGATATGCGCCTCCACCTGCAGTGGCGCCTACTCCAAACAGCTCGGGCGCTCCCCAGAAGGGCTCGCCGCCAACCATCGTGATTCCGGAGAAGTCATGGGACCGAACAAACAATGGATTATTGTGCAGAACCTGTGCGCCGGGCGGCTCGTAGTAGGCATAGTTGAGGCCGACCAGCGTATCCCGAAGAAAAGGAGCAAGCTGCCCGCGAGCAGTTTCAAGCTGCGCAGGTGAACCCGAACTCTTGATGATCTTGGTGAGGTCCGTGCGTATCTGCAACTCGGCGTGCCTCGTGCTGTAAACCACCGGGGCCCAGTCGATCTTTTCGCTTTCGGTGAAGATCGGCCGGGGCAGTTCGAACTCGTGCAGGTCTCCGGCCAAAGGAAGCAGCCTGTCGCCTACTTTGGCGCCGTGGGCCATTTCTTTCAGGCCATCGTTAAGCGCGAAAAGCGTATCGAGGGAGGCAAGCCGCTGATCTTCCAGCACAGAGTGGATTTTCGCGACCATCTCACGGTGCATACGCCGCCCTTCCGGAGTGTTTTGGGGCGGCCCGGCCAGCAGGCTGACCAGTTCATCCTGCGAGAGGTTGGAATTTCCCGCGGCACCAATCATGACGCCGCCAAGCGAGCTGCGCGCTGCGTCAAAAAGCTGGTTGGACGCCGAGATTTTCGCGAACGGCTCAACCGCAGCCTGCCATGAACTGTTCATCTGGGCCGAGGGAATCTCGCCCTGGCGAGCGAGAATTTGCCAGAGGCTGAGATTTGCCTGGAAGGCCCCCAGCGCATTTCCGCGCAGCGCAGGATTCGAAATGGAGTCGACCGAATCGGCCACTGTAACGAAGCGCGTTATAGCGGTGTCGTTTAGCTCCGGGAATTCCGAGAAGGCCAAAAACCAGGCATGATAACGAGCGTACTTGCTGGCGAGAACCCGTACCGCGCCATCGGAAAGCCGCATTTTCGGCGGACGCGCGCGATCGATCTCAGTAAGAGCAAGGTAAATCTGCAGTGGGCTTGAATCGCTCTCCAGCCTCGCATAAGCAACGAGCGCTTCCAGCAACTGATCCGGGCTCTTCCAGGACCGGGAGCGACGCGCGTAATCACGGCCGGGCTTGAACGCGTTCTTCTGGTTATTGAGAATCTCGCCCCAAATCTCCAGATTCCCAGGAACATAGGGCTGCCCGGCCGCGTCCCAGTCCAGCCTGGTGAAAAGGACCAGAAGCTCCGACCCCTTGCGAAAGACGCTGCGAGTTGCGCCCGGATCGATGCCTGCGGAGCGATAGGCCTCGTAAAGATGTTTGAGGCGGGCAGGCTGCGTGAGACGCTTCTGCTGAGTCAGATCAACCCGCGCCAGTACGTCGTAGTACACCGCGAGCCAACCATTATCTTTTGTCATCAAATGCGTGGCAAAGTCTGCCGGAGAGCGCGGACTTGCGCCAACCAGGTCAGTCCAGCCTGCATCAGCATCGGGACCGCCGGGCACGTTTACGCGGCCCGAGCGGATGCACAACTGGCTGCCATAGAAATTCAGGACGGCGGCAACCGGGATCAGCTTGCCCAATCCCGGCGCCTGCACCAAAGATGCCGCGGTCTCCGTATCGATCTTTGCCATTGCGGAATAAAGGCGCGCGACATCGCGATCATGCAGGAGCACGTCGGCCAGATTGCCTTCCCGCCTCTTCCGCGGAGACCCGATCTGTACCCATGCGCTTTCGCTGAACAGTACGGGCACGGCGGTCGACGGATAGTAATAGCTGAACGGAGCGTCTTTATCGAGCGCCTCTTCCAGCGTAGTAAGCGGGAAGCCGGAGTCCGTCGTGAGGAAGGCGCGCTCGGGATTGGCGGTGACCAGAGCGTTGTTCTTCTGCCCGCAGGGATAGCGCAGCTGGTATCCAAGAATGTGAATGAGGTTGGCGGCATCGGCGCAATTGGCGGTGCGGATTTCCTGTGCCGGCCCTGCGAGCGCCTGTAGTTCTCTCGCCTGGTGCAGATAGCGGTCGATCAGGATAAGAAACTCGGTCTCATTATCGTTTTCATAGCCACGAAGGATAACGTTGCGGGCCAGTAGCGGAAGGACTTCATCAGGCGGAATCTTCTGACTGACCCCCGCCATTCGCAGAAACGAACGCAAGGGTCCGGGGATGACCACTGTCTGTGAAGGCGGCGCAGCTGCCGGGCGATCAGCCGCCAGTGCCGAATCCAGCAGAACAGAAACAGAGCAGGCACACAGCGATACGAGACATGCTGCAGAGACTACGGACGGACGAAGAAGCGCCTTCATCGCCGGATACCTCGTTAAAATCTCAGGACTTGCAGGAATCTGAACCAGTCCTGACGTCCATGCTCACGGCAATTCGGCGGATTGCCGGTGACGCTTCGGGACGGCCAGCTCATGGCTCTCGCTTTCGTCGGAAAAGATAATACATTCGTTCAGCTTGTCCAAGGCCTTTCGGAATCTCTCTCCGGAAGGATTTGATATGGATTCAATCCGACGCACCACTTTACTCTCATTCGTGCACAGATGTGCGAGCGAAAGGTAAAATCATGAAAAATGAGCGCGCCGGCGTACAGGACGTGATCCTTAGCTTTCGCGTCTAATTTTTGGGGACCCCGCGGCTCTCGTGCAATATCTAAATCAGTAGCGGGGCCCAGAGCCGGATTGCATATACAAATGGGCCTGTTAACGACATCTCACGGTTTCACCATCCACGTGACGGCTGCCTTCAGCGGCCGGCCCCGGCTGAGCTGGATTGCTTTCATTGCTTTCTTGGCCGCTTCAGGCATGCCTGGTGCCCTGTGGGCGCAGTCCACGCCCGAAACCGTCGCAGCCGATCCCACCGCGCTCGTGCGGCGCGCTTCGAAAAATGAACTGGCGCCCGGTCACGGACATCCTTTTCGGTTCAAGCTCCGGAAAGTGGACGACGGGAAAATTACTACAAAGGAAATCATTGAAACCAAAGACGGTGATGTAGCCCGCCTTATCGCCGTGGGCGACCAGCCCCTGCCGCCGGATGCGCAACGGGCGGAGATCGATCGGCTGAACAACCTGTTGGCCCACCCGGAAATCCAGGAGCACCGCCACAAGAAGGAACAGGAGGACAGTAACCGCGAGAATGAGATGATCCGGCTGCTGCCAGACGGTTTTCTCTACCACTTCGAGGACATGGTTCAGGGCCCGAACGGCCCTGCCTATCGGCTAAGCTTCAAGCCAAATCCCAATTTCCAACCTCCCGACCGGGAAGCCGAGGTTTACCACGGGATGGCGGGCGAACTTTGGATAGACCAGCATGAGGAACGCGTCGTCAAGCTCGAATCCCATCTCATCGACGATGTGAACTTCGGCTGGGGCATTCTCGGCCGGCTTTACAAGGGAGGATCCATTCTGGTAGAGCAAAAAGATGTGGGCGAAGGGCACTGGGAAGGAACCCACATGAAGCTCAACCTGCACGGGAAGGCCCTGATGATCAAGACGCTCACCTTCGAGACTACCGAAGACTCGAGCGATTTTGAGCCCGTCCCTACTGAATGGAGCTACAAAGAGGCCGTGCACACCCTGCTCAGCGACAAGTTTGGCCGCAGCGGAGAGACTCAAACCGCGGAGAAAGCCAAACCCTAGTAAAAGCCAAACCCTAGTCCTGCACGGCGCCATCGCGCCGCTCCGCTACATGCCAAAGCACGCCGCTGGGATCGACAACGTAGGCGATGCGGAGTCCCCAAGGCTGCATTGCCGGCGGACTCGGGGCAGGGACGCCGAATCTTTGTGGAAGATCGAGGGCGGCAATGTGGGACCACCAGGCATCCAGATCATCGACCATCAGCTGCATCATGAAGTTCTCGGCCCAGTCCTTCTTGTAGTAGTTCTGAAGGATGAACCCGCTTGAACCAATTTCGAAGATGGCCACATCGCCGTCGAGCAGCTTTTCAAATCCGAGCGCCTCATAAAAGTGCTTTGACAGATCGAAATCGCGGGCAGGCAGAAATGGACGGGCGTGTTCGGTTCCGGAAGGGACAGGACTCATCGAGCTCTCCTGAATGACTTATTCTTCTCGTAATACTTCCAGCGGCTTCTGCCCGAGAATGCGGAAGCTGGCGATCCATCCGGTTGCAATGGCAAGCGCCGCAGTCGCCACTACCGTGACACCGGAAGCGAACCAGTCGGCGTGCCAGTGAATCTCCATGCGGCGCAGCAGCACGCGGGCGAGCAGGTTGGCGAAGAGTGCGCCAACAGCCCCTGAAAGCAGACCGAGAACCAGAAATTCGATGCTGAAGACCTGCGCGATTCGATTCCGGGTGCCTCCAAGGGTTTTGAGTACGACAACTTCGCGGATCCTGCGGAAGCGCGTGCTGGCAACGCTGGACGCGAGAATGATCGCTCCCGAGAGAATCGAGAATCCCGCAAGGAATCGAATGACCAGGATAATGTGCCCGGCGACATCCTGAATCGTCTGGAGGATATCGGCAAGATTGATCACCGTTACTGTGGGATACGCCGCAAAGAGGCTGCGTTCAAGCCGCGGAATGTCTCTCGGCGTGACATGGACAGCACCGTACCAGGTTGCGGGCAGGTCGCGGACAAGATCTGGGGCAAGGATGTACTCACTACGCGCGAAGGCGTGTTCTCCATCAACCTTGTAGATCGCGGAAACGACAGCAGTGATTGTGCGGTCGTTAACTGAAAACTCAACCTTCGAGCCGATATGCAGATTGAGGCGGCGGGCGACGCGATCGACTACGGCAAAGCCGGTATCGTCAGCTTTCTTCCACCATTGCCCCTGGCTGATTTTCGTACCCTTTGGAATCCCTTCCGACCAGGAGATCGCAGCCGAGCGCAGCATGCGGCGGGGAAAGTTCTGCGCCTTGATCTGATCCACGGGAACACCATCAATACTGACAATTCGCGAGGCAATAACCGGGATCGTCTCCAATGGACCCTGCACGCCCGGCTGTTTCGCGAGCAGCGATTGCACCCCCGTCAGTTCATCGGGTGCGATATCGACGAGGAAAACATTTGGTGTATCGGATGAGACCTCGTTGTGCATCTCGCGCACGATGGCACTCTGCATAAGGAACACAGCCAGAATGAGCATGACGCCAGCGCCCAGCGCAGCAAGCACGGCAGACGATTGATTGCCGGGCCGATAGAGGTTCGCCAGTCCGTGGCGCAGGGCCGACGGCAGGTGCAGGCGGGTTTTGTCGAGGAACGCTCGAAGCGTGCGCAATGTAAGCGCCGACAGACCGAGAATCACCAGCAACACTGCGCAAAGGCTTGCAGCGAACCATTTCCCGATGGTCCAGGAGTCGGAGAGCGCGGCGGCTATGCCTGCGAGTCCTCCGACAATGAGCGCGATGGCCAACCATTGTAGCTTGCGCTCGCGGAATTTCGGCGCCCAGTAGTTGTACGTAACAACCAGAACTCCGAAGGCGATGTCGAGGAGCAAAACTCCGAGAGACCAGCGATGGGTGTGGTGGCGCAATCCGGCTATCCAGAGGCCGAGAGACAAGAGCCCGATAACCTCGGCGAAGGTGAGCAGAATGCGCTGCATCAAAGTCAGGCGAGGCCGTCCAGGGCTGCGCAGGAGATTGACCCCTTCTGAGGTCTCGACCATCTTGCGCAGCACGGCGATGGGCCGGACGTGGCGCACGTCGAGCAGCGGTGGCAGGCAAAAAAGAATAGTCGTGAGGATTCCAGTGGCGAGCGCCGCTGAGACAGGCTTGACGGCGAGTGCGAGCGGCGGACGCAGCGGCAGCAGCGATCCGAGAAGGGAGGGAAAAACATACTCTACGCCGAGGCCAAGGATGACGCCCAGCAAACCCCCGGCAAGTCCAAGAAAGATGGTCTGGAGCAAATAAATGCGCAGGATGTCCGACGAGCGCGCCCCGATGGACTTCATGATGGCCAGAATCTCGATACGCTGCTGCAGATGGGCGCGCATGGCCATGGCGACACCGATGGCGCCCAGGACCATGGCGACGAGACAGATGAGGCTCAAAAGTCCGGTGGCGTTGTCGAGGCCGCGGGTCAACTCCGGGCTGGTCTCGCGAAAGTCCATGACTTGCGCATCGGGCAGGATCTTCTCAAGCTCGGGTCGCAGTGTCGTGATGTTCTGCTGATTGCCCCCGTTTTTTGGATTATCGATCTTGAACAGGTATCGTTCGCTGGCGCGGCTGCCGAGCCCGAGCAATCCACTATCTATTAGCGCCTGGCGGGTGATCATCACGCGCGGTCCGAGCCCTACACCAGCAGTCATGCGGTCCGGCTCGCGCAGGATGACGGCGGCAATGCGGAAATGTTTTGTGCCAATCTTCAGCGTGTCGCCCACTTTCGCGTTGAGCCGCACCAGCAGGTTGTCGTCGACCAGAGCCGTGGAGTCAGTCAGCAGATCGTGGATCGAGCCGGCGGGGTTGAGGATTATGTGTCCGTAATACGGGTAGACAGCGGGATCCACTGCTTTGAGCGAGACCAGCAGCGGCACGGGGTCGCCCTGCACTGAAGCCATCGAGACCATTTCGGTGACGCTCGTGCGCTCGACTCCGCTGGTAGCGAGCGCGTCCAGCTGCTGCTGTTCCTTTGGAGTGGCCAGCCGGAACATTCGCGCCGACAAATCAGCCGCCATGATGCCGCGGGCGTCCCCCAGCAGCGCCTTCTGGAAAGCCTGGCTGAACCCGCGCACCCCGGTCAGTGCCGCAACTCCGATGGCCACCGAGAGCAGAACGAAGACGAACTTTGCGCGCGATGCCCGCAGCTCGCGCCAGGCGATTCGGGCAGCGGTGGACCACGGGAGTGCGGGCTTGGTTGTGGTGGTCATCCGATGACCTCCGTGGGTTCGGCGTGCGTAGTCATTTCATCGGCGACGACGAGGCCATCGCGGAGATGAATCTGGCGGTCGGCACGCGAGGCGATATCGGGATCGTGCGTGACCATGACCAACGTGGTGCGTGCTTCGCGCTGGCGTACAGTAAGCAGGTCAAGCACGTGCTGGCCGTTGACGGAATCGAGATTGCCCGTGGGTTCATCCGCAAGCACGATCGGCGGATCGAGCACGAATGCCCGGGCCAGCGCAACGCGCTGCTGCTCTCCGCCCGAGAGCTGAATGGGGTAGTGGTGTACGCGTTCAGCCAGCCCGACGCTGGTTAGCAGCGCTGAAGCACGATTGCGACCATCACCCCGGGCGTTCAGCTCATGCGGCAGCAGCACATTTTCCAGCGCCGTGAGCGTCGGGATCAGCTGGTAGGACTGGAAGACGAAGCCGATCTTCTGCCCGCGCACCTCGGCCAGGCGGTCTTCTTCGAGATGGCTTATATCGACGCCATCAAGAATCACCTCTCCTTCGCTCGGCGAATCGAGCCCGGCGAGCAGGCCCAACAGCGTGCTTTTCCCGCTTCCAGACGCGCCCATGATGGCGACGAATTGCCCCTGCGGAATCACGAGGTCGACTCCTCGCAGAATATCGACGATGCGGTTGCCATTGCGGATGGACTTCTTCAGGTTGCGGACTTCGATCATTCCTCGGGACCTCGAGCTGCGTCTCTCTTCAGGCTACAATTTTCAGGTGAAGTACAGCCGCGCGATTCTGGTTTTGATTCTCTGCGCGCCTCTTTCGATGGCGCACGGCCGGGGTTCCGAGCCGGTGATTGTCTGTTTTGGCGACAGCATCACGGCGGGATACGGAATTGATCCGGGCCACAGCTGGCCTGATGATTTGCAGGCGCGTCTCGATTCCCATGGATATAAGTATCGCGTTCTCAATTTTGGAGTAAGCGGGGCTACCACCAAGGACGGAGTGACACAGCTGCCGCAGGTGTTGGCAAGGCATCCGCAGATTGTTGTGGTTGAGTTCGGAGGCAACGATGGATTGCGCGGCCTTCCCATAGCATCTACGCGGGCCAATCTCGATCAGATTATCCAGACCCTGCAGAGTGCCGGGGTTGAGGTTGCCCTTGTCGGTATTGTCATGCCTCCCGACTACGGCCCCGATTACGCCAATGCCTTCAAAGAGACATTTACGCTCGCGGCAAAGAAATTCAATGTGCCGCTCTTCCCTTTCATCCTGCTGCATGTCTATAAGGTCCCTGGAGCGCTGCAGGAGGATGGCATCCACCCAACCGCGAAGGGCGCTGACATTATCGCCGGTGATATGTACGACTTTCTGAAGCCGATCCTGAAGAAGTAACTCACAGGAGCACAATCGTCGGCTGGAATAGCGTCCCGGCGATACGCTTTCCGACAGCAACCAGTTCTCGCTGCCCCTCGAATATTTTGACCAGCGGAGCCTGCGTGAAGTCGGGCAGGTTGACCTGCATTCCGTTCCGCAGCCGCGCGAGCGCCTGATCGTCGGCGGTGACGGACGGCAACTCAGGAAGAAGTGTCCGCGGATGCGGCATCCGCTCCTGCAGTCTGTTTTCTCGCGCGAGCGACTCAGCCTCCGTGAGCGGTATTGCGCGATCGATCGAAAACGGGCCCGAGCCGATGCGGCGCAGCGTGGCAAGATGTGCTCCCGTGCCCACTGCGGACCCAAGCTCGTGGGCGATGGAACGGACGTATCCACCGGAAGAAATACGCATGAAGAAGGCGGCCAGTTCCGCATCCAGGGACTCGATAGCGAATTCGTCAACTCTAATGCGTGCCGGCTTGAGCTGCGGAGTCCCGCCCGACCGCGCGATCTTGTACGCCGGTTTGCCGCCAATCTTCTTTGCAGAAACAGGCGGCGGAAGCTGATCGATATCGCCGGAAAACTTCACCGCAGCCGCGCGCACCTGTTCCAGCGTGAGCGAGGATCTCACGCAATCGGAAGTCGGCGCACCCTCGGCGTCGTACGTGTCCGTCGAAAAACCGAATCGGATGGTCCCCGTATAGGTCTTCTCGTGTGAGCCATAGAACTGCGCCAGCCGCGTGAATTTCCCCAGAAGCAGCGGCAGCACTCCAGTAGCCATCGGATCCAACGTCCCAAGGTGCCCGATAGATTTCTCCCCAGTAGCGCGGCGCAGCCGGGCGACTACATCGTGCGACGTCATGCCAGACGGCTTGTCGATGATAAGAAGCCCGTTCACCGTTCTACTTTATCTAGAACGGTAACCTCTCGCACTTGTCGGCTGTGAACGGCCTAATTGATTCCTGTGGACTGCGGCAGCAACATAGTGAACGTGCAGCTATCACCGGCGTCCGGGCAGTACAGGGTTCCTCGCCGCACGAGCTTCGCCTGCGAGCCCTTCGGAATTTGACCGGTGATCTTCAGTTTCATCAGGTCAGCGGCCGCGTCCTTCAACTGCTCATCTCCACCGATGAACTGCGCGTCCTCGGTCTTCTCCGACGAGATCAATACAAAGAAATCGGCGGAGCCTCCCTTCCAGCGCTTCGAAATACTCAGGGTCCGCATCTGAGCAAGTTGTTCGCTTGCCGCCTTCCCGTCGGATTTGATGCCCTTGCCTTCCAGCTTCGCGAGGTTTTGGCGTATGCTCTCGGTGCCGGAGGGGTCGGGGCTCAGCGTTTCCGCCGAAAGCGCCAACTCCCAGGTCTTCGCCGCCGCCTCGAGCTTGCCCTGTTTCTCGTAGATTTGCCCCATGTGATCGCCCACTTCGCTGTGCTGCGTCACAGTCCACGCAGCCGACACATAGTTTTCCGCCTCCGGCAACTTGCCTTCGCGGTAGTAGATCCATCCCATTGTGTCCCACACGGCTGTCAGCAGATTGATATGCGCGAGGTCGTCGCGGGTCAGGTTTCCGAGAGAAATCTCTGCCGTCTGCTTCTCCAGAATCCCCATCGCCTTCTTGCTGGCGGCCTCGGCATTTGCCAGATCTGCATTGAAATCCGCCAGCTCATATGCAGCATTGTTCAGCGCGTCCGGATCGTCGCTGCCCTTCATGCTGTTGCTCAGCGTTGCGATTCCCGCTTCGCGTTTTCCAGCCAGCAGCTCGGCGCGGCCCGCCTGGGCGGCAATATTCTTGTTGTCCGGGGCCTGCTTCATCGCCGTCTCAAGCAGTGCGCTGGCCTCGTCGTACTTCTTGTCGAGAATGAGCAGAGAGCCGAGTTGCAGCTCAGCATTGGTATTGTCTGGAATCACCTTCAAAAGATCGCGCAATGTCCGCTCAGCGTCTTCGTTGCGCTTCATTTTGACCAGCAATTCCGCCATTGCCTCATATGCGAGCGCATTCTCCGGGTGATACTCAATCTCCTTCTTAAAGTCGGTAATGGCATCGTCGAGGCGGTTCTCCATCATGTCGAGATACCCCGCTTCCATCCAGAGTCCGCGCTCCTTCGGGTTCAGCTGCTCGGCACTGTGCAGATCGCTGTGCGCGGCCTTGTAATCATGGCGCGTGATGTCCACATAGGCCGACTGAAGAAACTGTTGTGCCTCGGGATTTCCCGCTGCGGTATCGACGCCCTTGGTTCCCGCCGCGACAAGCTGAATGAACTGGCCCTCGTCATCGGTGACATTCTTGGCCAGCTTTTTGTATTCAGCTGCTTTATCCACGGGAACCTCGCGCTCGAGAATCTCAAGCTTGCGCTCCGTGATGAGCTTGTTGCCGTCGAGCTTGTAATCGGCCTGATATACCGCAAATGGGGTCGTATATTTCACTGAGCGCGGCAACTGGGCCGTATAGTTTTGCGGCAGCTCGATGGTTGACTTGTGGGTCTCCGTTCTGGGCGAACCCAACTGAATCGGCTCTGTCGGAGTCTCGTCCTGGTCGATCTCCGTCAGCGAAACCGGAAAGGTCAGCGGTACGATCCGCCGATTGTTCCAATCGGCATACTCCTTGTGGCTGTAGTCGTACGCATAATGAAATGGTTTGTCGGTCTGCTCCGGAAGGCTCACGTCCAGATTCGTGACCGATCCCCCAAACCCCATTCGCTGCGAGATATTCTGGGCGACCTGCGGCCACTGCGCGCGTGAAGTGCCGTGGAAGACCTCGCGGAAGGTGGTTTCC
>JAFAMZ010000430.1 GCA_019232935.1 Silvibacterium sp. | reverse complement strand
GAATCACCTTGACCTCGAAACCCGCAATTGGCTCGAGGATTACCTCCGCACCTATCCTAACGGATACATCCTCATCTCCCACGACCGCTACTTCCTCGACGTCACCGTCGACAAGATCATCGAGATATGGAACAAGGGCCTGCACGTCTACCACGGCAACTACGAGAAATACCTGCAACAGAAAGCCGAGCGCCGCGCCCAGATCGAATCCGCTTACCGCAACCAGCGCGAGCGCATCGAGCAGCTTGAGGCCTTCATCAACCGCTTCCGGTATCAGGCCACCAAGGCCAAGCAGGTGCAGAGCCGCATCAAGGAACTCGACAAAATCGAGCGCATCGAGATTCCCAACGAAGAGCCGATCATCCACTTCACCTTCCCGCAGCCGCCGCCCTCAGGCCGTACCGTCGTCGAGGTCTCCGGCCTTTACAAAAACTATGGCCCGAAAGAAGTCCTCAACGACGTCAGCTTCACCATCGATCGTGGCGACCGCATCGCCCTCGTAGGCGTCAACGGCGCCGGCAAATCCACTCTCATCCGCCTGCTGTCCGGTCAGGACGCGCCCAGCAGTGGCACCCTGAAGCTCGGCCACAACGTCCTGGCCGAATACTTCGCGCAAGACCAGTACAAGGTCCTTGATCCCAGCGTGCGCATGCTGGATGACATCGGCGCCATTGCGCGCAAAGTCCCCGAAGCAGAGCTTCGCGGTCTGCTCGGATGCTTTCTTTTCTCCGGCGATGACGTCTTCAAGACGCTAGGCGTCCTCTCCGGCGGCGAACGCAACCGCTATGCGCTGGCCAAGATTCTCGTCAGCCCCGCCAACTTTCTGTTGCTCGATGAGCCCACCAACCACCTCGATCTGCGCGCCAAAGATGTTTTGTTAGAAGCCATCGACGCCTTCTCCGGAACCGTCATCTTCGTCTCCCATGACCGTTACTTCATCGACCGGCTGGCCACGCGCGTCTTCGAGGTCGCCGACGGAAAGGTTAACGTCTATCCCGGGAATTACGAGGACTACCTCTGGCGCAAGCAGGGCGGAGCTGAATCCCTCGCCGCCGCAACCGCTGCCGCCGAAGCCGCGGTATCCGCTCCGTCGCTGCCCGTATCGACCAACGGCCACCACCTACCTGAGCCCGCTCCCGCAAAAGAGCCGGCTCGCCGCGTCAACCCCATTAAGCTGAAGCAGATGCAGGACCGCCTCAAATTTGTCGAAGAGGAGATCCCCCGCCTCGAAGCCTCCATCGGCAACGCCGAACAGTCTCTTGCCGTCTTTGTCAGCGCCGAAGAAACCGCGCGAGTTTCACGCGAACTCGAAGGGCTGCGTGAGATGCACGCTGCCCTGACTGGTGAGTGGGAAGAACTGTCGATGCAGTTAGAAGAGGCTTAATTCATTCACTGGGAACCGCAAACCCGGGCACCGATTGGCCAGATGTCAACACATGCCGTTTGGTCCTGGCTCCGTAGCGACGTTGGGGCCCCAGTTCTATCCAGCGCAGTTTCCTTCGTACCGCAATCGCTTCGGCTTTATCTCGCTTTCCCACGATCAACACAGCCTCTTCAACTTTTCCGAACAAATCAGAACAACGAACTTTTGCTGAGTCAATCGATAGACCCGCAAGATTTTCAGATGTCCACCACCATCGAACTGGGCCTTTATGTGAATCGACGGCGACAATGAGTGTGCCGTTTTTTTCACTCGATTTGCGCACGAAGTCGGGCCAAAGCATCGTCCTCCCCAGGCGCTCCATGTCTCGCCTGAATTGACGCTCCCTTCGTTTCATTACATAGTTAGCGACAAATCCATATGGAATCGCCAACCCGGCAGCCAGGAACAGCAGGGGGGTGAAGATTGCCGACCACGCCGAAGCAAATTTGACCGTCCTTCTCTTAAAGAGAACACGACCATCACGCCCAACCCTTTGGCCAACCGTCAACATGACAGCACAATAGCAGAGCTTTGGAGCTTCGCGCCCTCTTTTGCGCCCAAGGCGCGTCCGCCTGGACGGCCAGTCCCGCCGCCGGAGGCATTCCTTCGATCAGGCATAATCTCTAGTAATGCCACCCCTCTGGAAACCCGAAAGCTGGTCCGAGCGCCTCGCCGAGCTCGAAGCCCGCACCGGAGACCTCAAGGAAATCCCTCTCCGCCGCGATGTCCGTTCGCTCGGCATGCTGCTCGGCGAAGTCCTCCGCGAGCAGGCCGGCAATGAGCTCTTTGAGAAGGTCGAAGAACTCCGCCTTTCCGCCATTCGCCGCCGCGAGGCGCAGGCCGAAGGCTCGTCGCAGGAAGCCGAAGATCTTCTGCAGAAAGCGGTCCTCGGCGTCAGCGCCATGCCTGTCGAGCAGGCTTATCAGCTCAGCCGCGCATTCGCTTTCTACTTCGAGCTGATTAATCTCGCCGAGACCAACCACCGCAAGCGTCGCCGCCTCTCGCTTCAACTCAGCGGAGAAGCCGAAGTCCAGCGCGGCTCTCTCCGCGGAACCCTTCGTGCCATGCGCCGCGTAGGCATTTCCGCCGATGAAGCCCTGCACTGGTTACATCAAATCTTTGTGGTTCCCGTCTTCACCGCCCATCCCACCGAAATCGCACGCCGCTCCGTTCTGACCAAGCGGCGCCGCATAGGAGATTTCCTCGAGCGCCTCGACCGCATCCCTATTCCCGATGAGCAGCTCGCCTCTCTCGAACAGGAGCTGATCGCCGAAATCACTGGCCTCTGGCAGACCGACGAAGTCCGCAGCAGTCGCCCCAAAGTCGCTGACGAGATCAAGATGGGCCTTGATTATTACGATGTCTCCATCTTCGAAACGCTACCCGGCCTTTATCAGGAAGTCTCCGCCGCTCTGAAAAGCGAGTACGGGTTCGACATCGACGTTCCCGATCTGCCCCTGCTGCTGGCCTTCGGCTCATGGATCGGAGGCGACCGCGACGGCAATCCATTTGTAACTCCGGAAGTGACAAGAGAGGCCATTCGCGACGCGAAATCCCGCCTCTTCGCTTACTACGAACGCCGCCTCCAGCTCGTCATTGACCTACTCACAACCTCCGCACAGCAGCTCCGCGTAAGTGAGGATCTGCAGAGACAATTGGAATCGTACCTTGATAAGTTACAAATTAGCGTCGACCAGGTCTTTGGCAGCCATTTTCAGTTTGAGGTCTATCGCCGCTTCCTGGTTTGCGTTCGGGCTCGTATGCTCCGTACTGCCGGCCAGAACGTCGCCGATACCGAAAGCCTCGAAGCATCGCTCACATCGTTTCCCCCCTACTGCTCGGCCGCCGAGTTCCAGCATGATCTCGAGATACTTCGCCGCAGTCTCGCCGAAAACAAAGGCCTGCGCCTCGCCCAGACCCTTATCGACCCCCTGATCCTGCTGGTCCGCACCTTTGGACTCCACCTCCACACCCTCGACATCCGCCAGCACGCCCGCATTCACCGGAAGGCCCTCGAAGAGGCATCCGCCTGGTGCGCTCAGAATGCCTGCAATGTCCCCAGCTCCCTCAGCACCGAGACCCGAGATGTCATCGAGACCTTTCGTGCCATCGCTCAGGTGAAAGCAGGCTGCAGTCCGGAAACCATCCGGCAATACGTCATCAGCGGGGCTTCCAGCGTAGATGATGTCCTCGCCGTTGTCTGGCTTGCGCGACTTGGCGGAGTCGAGGTCGCCGGCACCGGAAAAGACCCCGGCCTCATGCCTGTGCCGCTCTTTGAATCGATCGAGGATCTGCGCAGTGCCCCTGCCGTCTGCCGCAAGCTGTGGAGCGCGCCCGACTACCGCAAGCTACTCGAAAGCTGGGGCAATATCCAGGAAGTCATGCTCGGCTACTCCGACTCCAATAAAGACGGAGGCATGCTCACCAGCACCTGGGAGATTTTCCGCGCCCACCGCGCCTTGCATCAGGTCGCCCGCGAATGCGGAATTAAGCTGCGCCTTTTTCACGGTCGCGGGGGAACGGTCGGACGCGGCGGCGGTCCTACACATCGATCCATTTATGCTCAACCTCTGGGCGCCTTCGACGGACAGATTCGAATCACCGAGCAGGGCGAGGTCCTCAACTGGAAGTACTCCGACGTCGTCCTCGCCGAGCGCAATCTCGAGTTGATGATCGCCGCATCGCTCGATGCGCTCGCGCGTCCCAATGCCCGCGAACAAGGACATCAGTCGGGCATTCTCCTCCCTCAATGGGAAGCCGCATTCGAAGCGCTTTCTGCCACCGCCTTTCACTTCTACCGGACCAACATCATTGATGACCACGAGGTCCTGTATTACTTCGAGCTCGCTACACCTGTTGCCGAACTGGAGCATGCCAAGATCGGCTCGCGCCCCTCGCGGCGTGGCGGGAAGCCCAGCTTCGCCAGCCTGCGCGCCATCCCCTGGGTTTTCGGATGGACCCAGTCCCGCCAGCTCGTTCCTGCCTGGTTCGGAGTCGGCTACGCGATCAGTGAGTATTCGAAACAGTCCGGAGGCACGGACCTCCTTCGCGCCATGATGGCTGAGTTCCCTCTCTTCATCGACCTCATCCGAAATGTCGAGATGGCGCTTGCCAAGGCCGATTTGGGCATCGCCTCCCTCTACGCATCACTCGTTCCGGACAGAGATCTGCGCGAGCGCGTCTTCTCCAAACTTCACCAGGAGTTTGACCGCACGCTCGCCGCCATTCTCGCTGTAACCGAACAGCACGAGCTGCTCGAGAAAAATCGCGTTCTAGCCCGCTCCATCCGCTTGCGCAATCCTTATGTCGATCCTATGAGCCTCATCCAGGTCGACCTGCTCCGCCGCAAACGCGCCGGCGAGGACACCCCCGAGGTCAACCGCGCCATTGCCGGCACCATCAATGGAATTTCCGCAGGGCTGCGCAACACCGGCTGACCAGTTCTGTTAACTGGCTACTCGGCTCGCTCCATCGCGGGAACGCCGTCCCGCTTTGATACATCCCGTCTTTCAGCGAGACATTTCTCGCACAACCCGCCTCATTCGAGCCGTATCCTCACCTCATGGAGGATCGCTCCGATGCAGCCATTGACAGCGCCCGTCACGCAAGAAACTGAGGACATTGAGGCAGTGCTCGGTCGATTCCGCGCATGGACCAGCGCTCAAAAGAAAAACGGCCTTATGGATGGCGTCCGCGAGCTTTCCTATGAGGAGGCGCTTGAATCCAGCCGCCGCCGTTGGCAGCAAAACACAAGACCGTCTCCCCCGAAGAATCGGACGCCTGCACCACCCGAGCCATTCAGCCACAAAGCCCTTGAGGACGACAAAGTGAC
>JAFAMZ010000379.1 GCA_019232935.1 Silvibacterium sp. | reverse complement strand
GTGATGGACGCACGCTGGAGCAATCTGTACATGCATTTATTGTAAGGGCCGGGCGACTAGAACCAATAAGCCGGGCGGTAATATCCAGGAATGAAAGCAGCAGTTCTCGCTTCACCGGCTCCGATAACCTCTCTGCCCCTCAGCATCGAGGATGTAGCCAGGCCGGAGGCGACGTCCGGGCACGTTCTACTGAAGGTGCGTGCTTGCGGGGTGTGCCGAACCGATTTGCATATCACGGAAGGCGAACTGCCGCAGCGCCGACAGCATCTGATTCCCGGTCATCAAATTGTGGGGGACGTTATCGACGGCGCGACGGTTCATCTCCCGAAAGGAACGCGAGTGGGCGTGTCGTGGGTAGGCGGCGTCGATGGGACGTGTTCGTATTGCGCTCGAGGATTCGAGAACCTGTGCGATGCGCCGACGTTTACCGGCTACACGGTGAACGGCGGTTATGGAGAGTATGCCCTAGCGCGGGCCGATTTCGTTTTTCCGCTTCCTGAAACATTGGATGACCTGCATGCCGCGCCGCTGCTGTGCGCGGGAATCATCGGATTCCGCAGTCTGAGGGTAGCAGGGGTGGAGAAGGGAGACCGGGTCGGCCTCTTCGGATTCGGAGCGTCGGCCCACCTCGCGATTGCTGTGCTGCATGCCTGGAACTGTGAAGTGTACGTTTCGACCCGCGGCAAATCGCATCAGACGCTGGCAGAATCGCTCGGCGCAAAGTGGGTGGGCCGCGAGGTAGAGAAGCCGCCGGTGCCGTTGGATCGCGCAGTGACGTTCGCGCCCAGCGGCGATGTCGTAATCGCGGCTCTCGCGAGCCTGCGCAAAGGCGGCGTGGTGGCGATCAATGCCATTCATCTGGATCGGATACCGGAGTTTGATTACGACCGGCTCTTGTGGGGTGAGCGGCAGCTCCGCAGTGTGGCCAACATGACGCGCGACGATGCACGCGATTTTCTGCGAACAGCGGGCGAGATCGGACTGAAACCCAGGGTTACAACGTTTCCGCTGCATCAGGCGAACGAGGCGCTGATCGCAGTCAAGTCCGATTCGATAGATGGCGCGGCAGTGATCATACCCTGAAGCTATGAACATTGGGTTCGTCGGAATGGGCAAGATGGGCACAGGCATGGCGCGCAATCTGATCCGCGCGGGCCATCAGTTGACGGTGTACAACCGCACACACAAAAAGGCAGAAGCGCTGGCGGCAGACGGTGCACAGGTGGCGGACTCGCCGGCGGAGGCCGCCCGCAATGCGGAAGCCGTGTTTACAATGCTGTCCGACGATGCAGCAGTAGCGGAAGTGACATTCGGTGACGAAGGAATCGCGACCAAGTTAAAAGAGGGCGCGGCACACATCTCGAGCAGTACCATCAGCACGAGCTTTGCGCGTCATATGGCCGAGGAGCACGGCAAGCGCAAGCAGGTGCTAGTCAGCGCACCGGTGTTCGGGCGGCCCGAAGCGGCGGAAGCCAAGAGGCTGCTTGTGGTACCGGCCGGCGAGCCGAAGGCGGTAGAGCGACTCAGGCCTTTATTCGATGCCATCGGCCGGGAGACATTCGTGATCGGCACCGAACCGTGGCAAGCAAATGCGGCGAAACTTTGCGGCAACTTCATGATCGCAAGCGTGCTGGAATCGTTCGGCGAAGCGTTCGCGGTGATACGCAAGAGTGGCGTCGACCACCATATCTTCCACGCCGTAATGAAGGAGTTGTTTGGCTCGCCCGTATATGCGAACTACGGCGGTATTATTGCCGATGAGAAATTCGAGCCGGCTGGTTTCGCCCTAAGTCTCGGGTTTAAAGATGTGCGCCTGGCGATCGAAGCGGGCCAGGAAGCCGCGGCCCCCATGCCGTTTGCCAGCGTGCTGCGAGATCACCTCGTCTCGGCGATAGCGAACGGCCAGGAAGACATGGACTGGTCGAGCATTGCGCTGGTGTCAGCTCGCAATGCCGGACTCAAGGCCGACAAAGGCTAGCTCGAAAAGCGCGTAAGAACCCATTTTTGCTGAGCGGTGTCGTACGCAAAGGACACGCTGGCGTCAAATTCCTTGGGCGCAGGCCTTCCGCCGCAGCTCACGATGTGATCGAGATCGAGCTGCGCCGGATGAGCGCTTTGATCGGGCAGATCCAGCTTGTATTCGCAGGCCGGATTGTTGCGGTGCACGAAAACCATCCAGTTTACTGCGCGATTGTTGTAGCGGAGGAGGGTTGTCGCCTGTTCGGGATTCAGCGCCGGGACCGTAGGTTTACTTGTGCCGCAAGCCACAAGAAGCAAAGCGGACACAATTCCTCCAACCCTGGTAATTGTTCTCACAGAAGTTAGGATACGAATACCGCAAAAATGTGACGTCAGTTGTTATTCAAGCGGAAAAGTTTCAGGGCAACGGCGCGAAAGAATCCCCGCTTTCGAGCGTCGCGCAGGAACATATATTCCAGAGCACGAACGGAAGCGGGCGGCTGCCAGCCGGGATCGCGCTCCTTGCGGCGGGTGATGATTCCCGCCAGCGTTTCGCGTGGCCGCGTGCGGAAATCATCGAGCATGGCCGTCTGATGTACACAGGAAATGGTGCAGAACGGCGCACAGCCCTTGGGCTTCGCGCCTTCGCGAATCAGATCCTCGCGCGTGTAACGTTCGAGGGGAATGGCGGGGTAACCGCGCTGCTGCGAACAGTAGTGCACCAGACCTTCTTCGCAGACATACAGGAACCGTTCACCGGCCGGGCAATGCCACGGATTCGGCAGGCCACGGATGGTGTTGCGCTGGAAAGCGTCCAGGTGAGCGAAAGAGAAAAGACCGGTTCCCAGACCAAAGATGCGCTCGTAGACATTCATCTGGACAGGATTCAGCGGCTTTAGCTGGCCCCCGCCATCGTGCAAAATGCCGACGGTGCTGTTAAAGCCGAGCTGCCGGGCGCGCTCGGCGACTTTGAATGCATCCTCCGACTGGTTGATCCCGCTGCCCAGAACAGAATTAATGGTGACGTCGAAATCGGCGTATTGGGCAAGCCATTCGAGCTTGCGATCGAGGACTTTCAGGCTCTTTTTCGACACATCGTCGGGCAGAACGTTGTCGATGCTGATCTGCAGATAATCGAGGCCGGCAGCGTTGAGGCGTTTGATGCGATCCGGAACGAGGTAATAGCCGTTGGTGATGATGGTCGCAATGGCGTTGCGCTCGCGCACGCGCCGGATCAGCAGATCGAGATCGGGATGGAGGGTCGGTTCTCCGCCGCTAAAGGTGATGATGCTGGTTCCGAGTGCGCCCAGCTTGTCGATGCGGCGCAACATTTCGTCGGTCGGGACCGGGGGCGAATGCTTGTCGAATTCATTGCAATAAGTGCAAGCGAGATTACACCGGCGAATCGGGATAATCTGGGCGACGATCGGATGGTGCGGGGAGGCCATGGCGTGAGCGAACATACGCGCTTCGCGCCAGCGGCGTTGAATTCTGAGGAGGGCCCGCACATTAAAGAGACGCAAATGTCTGCGTATGGGATTCGTTTGACCATCTGATAAAACTGGACAACATGCGTTTCGGGTTAGTGGTTACGGCAGTGTTGGTTAGCGGAATGTCGATCGCCCAGACCAGGGACATCGCGGCCACGCCGGAGGCCCGAGCGGCCGACCTGGTTGCCCACATGACGCTTGAAGAGAAGGCGGCGCAGATGCAGGACAACGCGCCAGCGATTCCGCGCCTGGGAGTGCCGGCTTACAACTGGTGGAACGAGGCTTTGCATGGGGTGGCGCGCGCGGGTCTTGCGACGGTATTTCCACAAGCAATCGGGCTGGCGGCCACCTGGGATACGGAGCTGGAATACCGGATCGCGGACATCATCGCGACGGAAGCACGCGCCAAGTACAACGATGCGATCGCGCACGGCGATCACAGCCGCTACCACGGTCTGACCTTCTGGTCGCCGAACATCAATATCTTTCGCGATCCGCGCTGGGGGCGGGGGCAAGAGACCTATGGGGAAGATCCGTACCTGACCGGCAAAATGGCAAGCGAGTTCGTCCGCGGGATGCAGGGCGATGATTCACACTACCTGAAGACAATCGCGACGTCGAAGCACTTTGCCGTCCATAGCGGGCCGGAAGAATCGCGGCATCGGTTCGATGCACAGGTCAGCGGGCAGGTTCTGGACGATACCTATCTTCCGGCTTTCCGCACCACGGTCATGGATGCCGGGGCGCAGTCAGTAATGTGCGCGTACAACAGTTTGAACGGCGCTCCGGCCTGTGCAAGTGATTTCCTGCTGAAAGAGACACTGCGCGATAAGTGGGGCTTCAAAGGATACGTCGTCAGCGATTGCGGCGCCGTGGGAGATATTTACGAAGGGCATCATTTCGCCAATTCGATGGCGCAGGCTGCGGCGAAAGCAGTGAAGGCGGGAACGGATCTCGATTGCGGGAGAGAATACGTAATGCTGCCGGAAGCGGTGCGGAAGGGCTACATCAGCGAGGAGGAGATCAACCGATCAGTGGAGCGGCTG
>JAFAMZ010000318.1 GCA_019232935.1 Silvibacterium sp. | reverse complement strand
TCAACTTGGCCGACAATTTCCCCCAACCAGATACAATAGAAATAGGGGACAAGAAAAGCCCGGCCGCAACCGCAGCCGGGCTTTTTCGGTTTCTGGAGAGGCCGAATCCAGCAAAATCTACCAAATCAAAACGATTATGCGCTTCATGCCCGTAGGATTCTTGTTTTCAGCAATTTAGCGCATCTTCACAGATTTCAAAATCCCTGGAATCTGTAATTTACAAAATAATTCTCTCGTGAGCCTTTTAGAATCAATAACTACGCCTTTACCGTCCCATACCCGGGGGGTGGGGTACCCACCCCGATCTTCCCGAATCGGGAAAGCAGCCCTCTTCTGACTATCCTCCAATTGCCTCGCGCTGCGCCTTAAGCAGCCGCCGGATTCCCGCCTCCGCCAGATCCATCATCTCCAGCATTCGGGCACGCGCAAACGGACTCTGCTCCGCCGTCGCCTGCACCTCGACCAATCCGCCGTCTTCCGTCATGACGACGTTCATGTCGACCTCTGCCTGAGAGTCTTCCTCATAGGCCAGGTCGAGCAGCGCCGTTCCCTCGAGGATGCCGGCACTCGTCGCAGCCACCAGCTGCCGCAGCGGTGAGGCCTTGAGGGCTCCTGTAGCCACCATCCGGTTCAGGGCGATAGCCAGCGCCGCGCAGGCTCCGGTAATCGCCGCAGTGCGCGTGCCTCCATCGGCCTGCAGGACGTCGCAGTCCAGGATCACGGTCCGCTCGCCCAGCGCCTGCATGTCCACGACAGCCCGGAGCGAGCGGCCGATCAGCCGCTGTATCTCGTGAGTCCGCCCGCCGACCTTCCCCCGCTCCGACTCTCGCGGCGTACGGGTCAGCGTCGCCCGCGGAAGCATCCCGTACTCCGCCGTCACCCAGCCGCGTCCGCTGTTCCGCAGCCACGCCGGGAGTGCCTGGTCGATGGTCGCGTTGCAGAGCACCCGCGTATTGCCGAGCTCGATGAGGACGGACCCCTCGGCGGTAGCCACGTATCCGGGCGTAAGCCGGACGGCCCTAAGTTCGGAGGGGGCCCGCCCCTCCGCGCGGAAGAAATTCTGAGCAGGCATCGATGCTCATTGTACGGGTTCCGATTCGGGACTCGCGCAGAGCAGGTGCCGAAGTGGAACTCAAAGCGATTCAGTGTGTATTTTCAGTGACTTCATCAGATTGCTGGACGCGATGCTTCCCATTTCGGGAAACCGTGGAAAATCCCGAAGCCGGAAACAAGGCCGGTTCATTTCCGCAAGATACTCATTTGACGGCAATACGGTCGGTCTTCCAATTTGGCACGCCGCGTGTATATGGACAGGGAAAAGAAGGCGAGGCCTTTAGGAGAGTTGAATGCAGGGTTTGATCAAATCTGAGGTTCGCATCGGGAAATTTGTCCCCCATAGCTCCGTTCCCGCTCCGGTCAGCGACACGAAGAGGGCGCGTGTGAAGGGCGGCCGTCTTGCCCCCACCCTCAAGCCCGAAGGCTTCGATCGGCTGGCGCATGATGCTCGCAATGTATTGTCTGCCTTGAAACTCTACTGTGAGCTGCTTGGAGAGCCAGGCATTCTGACCCCGGGCAACCGCCATTATGCGCAAGAGCTTGAGGCGATCAGCGATACGGCATCCAAACTGGTCGAACGATTGTCCGCTCCGCGCCGGCGCAGGCGATCGAGAACGGATGCGGCCGCGCGGATTCCGCCGGAAGTGACTGCTGGGGAGACGAGTCCAATCGTTGCGCCCGATCTGAGTGGCCTCTGGCCATCGGGCGTCGTCGTTGACCTGGGCCGGGAGCTGCTTGAAATGCGCCCTTTGCTAGCGGGAATTGCAGGCCCACGCGTTGAGCTTGAAATGGCAGCCATGCCGTGCGCGGGGCAGAGCCGACTGTCGAGGGAAGACCTCACCCGCGTGATGTTGAACCTGGTGCGGAACGCGTCTGAAGCCATGCCGGCTGGCGGACATGTGCGAATTACGGCGCAATACGGCGGTGGCATGAGTTTTCTCGACCAGGAGATTGTCCCGGAGGGGTGTCCGCGTACGGTGGAAATCACCGTTGAGGACAGCGGCCCGGGGATACCGAAGGAAATCCGAGAGGAGATTTTTCTTCCGGGATTCACCACGCGGGTGGGAACGGCAAACTGGCCGGAGCAGCCACATCGCGGCCTGGGCCTCGCTATCGTGCGCAGTCTTGTGGAAGAGGCGGGTGGGACCGCCCGTGTATGTTCGGGAAATGGACGTGGAGCTCGACTTGAGCTGGAGCTCCCGGTTACTTCCGGAATGTATGAGTTGGCGAATACCAGTCGATTGATGGCTGACTCAGCGGCGAGGCATGCATAGAATGCCGGTAACCATTCTCCTTCCACGAGCTATGACGAACTACGTTCACCCTACAGAGCGCCCGGGCCGGCTGCATGTCCTGATTGTTGATGAAGACCCCGCCGTTAGATCGGCCTGCTGCGAAATTGCCGCCAGCCGCGGATTCGCTCCGCATGCAGTCGATAACGGAGAAGCGGCACGCAATCTGCTGCGAGGAAACAGTGTGGACATTCTGCTGCTAGATCTGAAGTCCCCTGCGGGCGCGGGTCTGGGGTTGCTTGAAGAAGTGAAGATGCTGCATCCGGATATGGCGGTGATTGTGATGACGGCATTCGCTACGGTCAGCTCGGCGGTCGAAGCGATGCGCACCGGCGCATCCGATTACCTGACCAAACCATTCGCCCTAGACGAACTGGCGGCGGTGCTGGAGCGGGCCGCCGACCGAAAAAATGTGGACCTAGCTAGCCGCCAGCTTCGCGACAAACTGCGAACCGAACAGGGACTGGGCAACATTATCGGGCGCAGCAGCGAGATGGAGAAGCTGTACCGGATTCTCTCGAAGGTGGCGCAGACGAGCCATGCGGTATTGATTCTCGGAGAGAGCGGAACAGGCAAGGAACTGGTGGCGCGATCAATTCATGCGCACGGGCCCAATTCCGCCAAGGCGTTTCTGCCAGTCGACTGCGGCTCTCTGGTGCCAACGCTTGTGGAGAGTGAGCTGTTCGGTTATGTGAAAGGGGCGTTTACGGGCGCGAACCGATCGAAGGATGGTCTCCTGGCGTCGGCCGAAGGCGGGACGGTGTTTCTCGATGAGATCGGGGAGCTTCCGCTCGACCTGCAGGCGAAACTGCTTCGCGCGTTGCAGGAGAAGGAGATTCGACCGGTGGGCGCGACTCATCGCGTGCCCATCAATGTGCGTATTCTTGCGGCGACCAACCGCGATTTGGCCACGATGGTTGAGCAGGGGCGTTTCCGTAAGGACCTGTACTACCGGTTAAATGTTGTGAGCCTGCGCATTCCGCCGCTGCGTGACAGGCGCGAGGACATTCCGCTGCTGGCTGCCCATTTCCTTGAGCGCATGAAGAAGAATGGCGGGCAGCCGCGCATGTTGAGTGATGCCGCTCTCAGAACGATGATGGAGTATCCGTGGCCGGGTAATGTGCGGGAGCTTGAGAATTCGCTGGAAAGGGCGTGCGCACTTTCTTCAGGCTCCATTCTCCATTCGGGCGATTTCCCGACCCAGCTGCAGGATTTTCACATACACTCCTATCGCACAGTTCCTGCCGCTGTCGAGATCGAGCCGCGGCGGGAGGTGGGCAGCGCCGTGACGCCGTTGGCGGAACTAGAACGCCAGGCCATCCTCGATACATTGCGGCGTCTCAATGGAGACAAGCTGACGGCAGCCAGGCTGTTGGGCATCGGCAAGACAACGCTGTATCGCAAGCTGAAAGAGTATGGGCTGGGCGAACCGGCAGCGGGGCTGTGATTCGAATTTAGCGCGGTGGATACAAGGGAGACGAACATGCAAAAGGACATTCTTATGGTCACCGCGATTGCGGGCGCGGAGAATTGTGCCGCGGTGCTCTCGAAGCAGTTTGGGATCGCGGTCGAGACAGCGGCCAATCGAAGGGCTGCGCTGGCCGCGCTGCGCCGGCGGGAGTTCTCGATCATGGTGATCGATGAATCGCTCATCGAGTCGAGCCAGGGCGGGTCAGAATCGCTGCTGAAGCATGCCGGCATGGCGGTCCCACTGGAAATCAATTTTGCGATTTCCGGTTGCGGGAGACTGGTTCGGGAGGTGCGTGCGGCCCTTTCGCGGCGGGAACGCGAGCAGGAGTTGGCGCGGGTGGCTGCTGCCACATGGCTCGAAAGCGAACTGCGTGAGCGCGTGGCAGGGCTGCTGCTCCATGCGCAACTCGCACTAACTGAGCCGGGTATTCCGCCGCAAGTTTCCGAGAGGCTTCGGCTCATTCTGCAATCGGCCTGGAGTCTGCGTCAGAGACTGGAGAAAGGAACCCTAAACAACACAGCGGCGGTCAAAGCCCCTAAACCTTTGATCGCACAGCAAAAAACACAACCTGCAGCCGCGTTTTCTGCGTAAGTAACTAGTGAATGGTGCGACTCTTGCGCTGCATGTAATCCATCAGCAGGTACTCGCCTAAGGTCTGAGGTGTGGTGAAGTAGGCTTTGCCGCGGCACATCTCCGAAACTTTGTGTACAAACTCTATGAGACCTGGGTCGGAAGCGAGCATGAATGTGTTGATCATCACATTGGAGCGCTTGCAGCGTGCCACTTCTTCAAGCGTCTCGCTCACTACCAGCGGATCGAGGCCGAAGGCGTTGCGGTAAATGCGGCCGTCCTCCAGCGTCAGTGCCGAGGGCTTGCCATCGGTGATCATGACGATCTGTTTCATGTCCTTTCGCTGAGCCTTAAGAATGCGCTGCGCCAGGCGCAGGCCTTCGCGGGTATTGGTGTAGTAAGGTCCTACCTTCACTCGCGCTAGCTGCGAGATGGGAAGCTCCTCGGCGGAGTCGTGAAAGAGCACCAGGGACAGCGAATCGCCGGGATATTGCGTGCGAATGAGGTGCGAGAGCGCCATCGCAACCTTCTTCGCGGGTGTGAACCGGTCCTCGCCGTAAAGGATCATGGAGTGCGAGCAGTCAAGCATGACGACTGTTGCGCATGAGCTCTGATACTCGCACTGGTGTACCTGAAGGTCGCGGTATTCGATGTTGAGGGGCAGACTAAGACCCTCTCGGGAAATTGCCGAGGAGAGTGTGGCGGTGACGTCGAGGTTGATCGTATCTCCGAATTCGTAGGGGCGCGACGCGCCGCTGGTCTCAATGCCGGTGGCCCAATGACGCGTATCGTGACGGCCGTAGCTCGATTTACCAAGTGAGCCGAGGAGGTCGCGCAGGGTCTTGAAACCGAGGAAGTCGAGGCTTTTATCGGTGACTTCGAAGCGGACTTGTCCCTCCCCGTTTCCGGACTGACCTTTTGATTGCGACGGGTAGCCGGGGTTCTGAGAGTAGCCGATGGAGATGAAGTCTTCGCGTTCGAGCCGCTCGATTAATTTTTCAATCACTTCATCGAGCTTGCCCTCCTGGTTCAGAGCGTCAATGGCCTGCTGCATGCGTTCGTCGAAGAGGTCACCGGATTCGAGTGCCTGACGAAGAGCTTCTCGCAGATCATCGAGGGTGTGATCGAGTTCATGGAATTGCATGAATGGATTGCGAAATCCGGAATCGAGCAGGTAGTCGGAGATAGCCTGGAGCAGGTCTTCCATGCTCATCTCCGCGGCCAGGTCGCCGGAGTATTTGGCGTAACGAACCCGCTTCATGAAAGGTCTCCAGTTCCACGTCCCCGGTTCTCAGTTCAGGCCACTGCGGCGTGAGCGGCGCGGCTGCCACTCTTCGTATTCGGACTCGGCGGTGACTCGCTCCTGGCGTGGGGGTTGTGGTTTCTTCTGGGCCACGAAGGTGCGTTCCTCGCTGCGGCTCAGACGCCGATGCGAGCACATGCCTTCGAGCAGAAATTCGGCTGCGGCGACGAGCCGCTCGGGCGCATCTGAAGCTTTCACGTCCAGCGGAGCAAGCTTTTCAAAGAGCCCCTGGATCTGGCGTAGTTCATCAACGGAAGCTTTAGCAGACTGACTGTCGTCGATCTTGACAGTTCCGCCCAGGTTGAACCATTGCTCGATCTGCTGGGTGTTCGTGCTCCCGAAATACTTGTCGAAGACGCGACCGATGGCCGTGCGAAGAACTTCTTTGACGACGGTATCTGCTCCGCGCATCTCACCTTCGTATTCGAGCTCGAGCTTGCCGGTGATTCCCGGCAGCGCCGCGTAGAGGTCACCGACCCGGGGCAGGACGAGGGTTTCGTCATGGAGCAGAGCGCGACGTTCGCCGTTGGATACAACCAGTTCCAGCGTAGAAATGGGCAGACGCTGACTGACGCCGCTGCGTTTGTCCACGCGCTTGTCTTCTCGCGCGGAGAAGGCCACCTGTTCGACGATCTCCCGCAGATAATGAGGGATGTCGATTTGGGCAGTTGGTCGGTCGGTCCAGGACTCCTGCGCCGTAATGGCAAGGCCCTCTTCGAGATTCTCGGCGTAATGGGTGCGAATCTCAGAGCCCATGCGGTCCTTAAGGGGAGTGACGATCTTGCCCCGGGCGGTGTAGTCCTCCGGATTGGCCGTGAAGACAAGGGCGATATCGAGCTCCAGCCGCACAGGATAGCCCTTAATCTGTACGTCGCCTTCCTGCATGATGTTGAATAGAGCCACCTGAATCTTTCCGGCAAGGTCAGGCAGCTCGTTGATGGCAAAGATGCCGCGATTGGCACGGGGTAGCAACCCGTAGTGCATGGTAAGCTCGCTCGAAAGGTCTTCTCCGCCGCGTGCAGCCTTGATGGGGTCGAGATCGCCGACCAGATCGGCGATCGTTACGTCAGGTGTCGCCAGCTTTTCGACATAGCGCGCCTCCCGCGACAGCCAGGCGAGCGGCGCTGTTTCCTCCTTCACGGCAATCAGGTCGTGGCATCGTTTGCAGAGCGGACGGTATGGATTGTCGCGGATCTCGCAGCCGGCAACATAGGGTGTGTGCTCGTCGAGAAGTGCGGTGAGCGAGCGCAGGATGCGGCTCTTTGCCTGCCCGCGCAGACCGAGCAGGATGAAGTTCTGCTTCGAAAGAATGGCGTTTACGATCTGGGGGACTACGGTGTCATCGTAGCCGATGATCCCGGGAAAGATGGTTTCGCGCGTGCGGAGCCGCTCGATCAAGTTTTCGCGAAGCTCATCTTTGACGGACCGGCGGGAGATGCGGGTCTCTGAAAAATCCCGGCTGGCGCGGAGCTCGCCAAGGGTTTGCGGCAGACGCCGATTGGTCATGTCTCCTCCAGATTCGGCGGTAGAACGCCGCAGTCCTTTTACAAGAGTAGACGAAGCGGGTGATTCCTGCGACGCGCACGGGAGTGCGAATCATTTGACTCGGGAGCTCGGGCCCTTCTACATTACATTCCCGTTTTTGGCCGAGTACCTTGTTTTCTGTGCGTTATCCCGCAGAGCGGGCAGAACCGCCTCGTAAAAATCGCGCAGGCGTGCGGTTCTTTCTGCGTCGGAGCGGATGGCAAGCAACTGCTGCTTGAAGCCGAGATCGGCGGGAAGCGCTGAGGCCAGAGCGAAGGAGATCGGCCCGTCGAGACTGAGGTGCATGGTGATGACTTCAACACCCGCCAATTCGAGAGCTTCAAAGTGCAGCGCCGCGCACTGCTCCCGCTGTTCGCGCGAGGCAATGATACCGTCGTCCTCGAAGAAGTCAACTTCGGCCTCAAGAAAAGAGCGGGACTCCTCAAGGCATTCGATTTCGAAGCGGGTGTCGCCGCGGCATAGAATGTCAAGACGCCCGTCAGCGTATTCGTGGAGCACACGGAGAATGCGCGCCGTGCAGCCGATAACAGCGAGTCCGTCCTGCTGTGCCCGGACAATCCCGAAGGAAGATTCATCTGCAAGGCAGAGGCCAATCATCTCCTTGTAGCGCTCCTCGAAGATGTGCAATGGGAGAGAGGCGCCGGGAAAGAGTACGACATCCAGCGGGAACAGGGGAATCTTCATTGCTGTGCATTATGCGCGTTTCCGTGCACCGAAAATGCGGGTCGGTGCTACTGGTTTTGATGAGCCAGCAAAGGCTTTCCGGACCGTGGAGCAGACGCAATATCTGTCAGTCGCGAAGCCCCAGATCGTCCAGCATGGCCTGCATTTCACTCAGGGCATGCAGGTTGCCGGTGCGTCGGGCCGAGGCGATCCCCTGGGTAAGTCGGAGCCGGGCTTCGTCGAGGCGTTCGGCTTTGGCAAGAGTCTGGGCAGCCATGAAATATCCAGCCGTGTAGTCGGGATGCTCCTCAAGCAGGCGGGAGAATTCGGCGACGGCGGTTTCAGTTTCGCCGCGGCCGGCGTACTCCATGGCCAATCCGTAGCGCGCGAAAGCGTCGGCAGGATTCTGCGCAAGGATTTCGTTGAGCAATGCGATTTTGTCCATAAAGGCATTGTCTCTCAAGGAGAATCGGCAAATGAGGTTGGCGGGACGGACTGAGCCATTTCGTATTCGATAATCGAAGGGTCGTTCGGATAAGGGAAGATTTTGCCGGTCATGGCGAAGCCATTTTGCCTGTAAAACTCCATGGCGCCGTAGTTGCAGCTGGTCACCGTCAGACGCAAGGTGCGAATTTCGCGAGCTTGCGCCCACGATCGGACGGCATCGATGAGGACACTGCCCCAGCCACTTCGGCGGTGTGTGGGCGCGACCCACATGGACACGATCTGTGCTGTGCGAGCATCGCATTCGTCTGGAAAAGCCCCGATGATTCCGAAGGGACTATCATTGTCTACTGCTATAAACCCGATGCCCCTGTCGCCGCTCAGATTGGCAGCCCGTTTCTGCCACTCGGCTTCATCGAACTGTGATTCGCAGGCGTAAGTGCTTCCAAAAGCCGTTGGGGAATCCCGCAAGGCCTGGAGTCTTATGGTCTTGAATGCGGGGACATTTTGCTCATTGATGCGTGTGATCCTGGGCGTGGGACTGATTATCTGCGAATTGCCTCGATAATACGGAAGGCAGCAGGGCGAAGTCTCATTTGCGAAAATGCGCCTGATTGCCGACACTGAATACAGGCCCATGAACGTAATTGAGGCCGATAGGAAGCGAGTAAAGCATGGAATTTTCCGGCCATCCGCGCCTGGTGCGCAACGCCGCCGAGTCCGAATCGGAGATGACCGAGCTCGTTCTGCCGAACGACACGAACACGCTGGGCAACCTGTTGGGCGGTAGACTGATGCACTTTATCGACCTGGTTGGCGCGATGGCGGCATATCGCCATGGCCGCACCCATGTCGTGACCGCGTCGATGGAGCACATCGATTTCATCGCGCCGGTTCATGTGGGCGACCTGCTGATCCTGAAGTCGCGGGTGAACCGCGCCTTCAATACTTCGATGGAAGTAGGTGTGAAGGTCTGGGTCGAAAACACAATTGCGGGCACGCATTGCCATGTCGGCTCGGCGTACCTGACGTTTGTGGCGGTCGATTCGCAGGGTCGGCGAGTGCCGGTTCCGGCACTGAGACCGGAGACCGAAGACGAAAAGCGTCGCTACGAAGATGCCGGACGGCGCCGCGAGATGCGGCAGCTTGAGCTCGAGCGGAAGCGCGCTGCGAAAGCAGCCGAGCTGGCCAAAGCTTAAATCGGAGTTAAAGAAATGGCCCATTCTCATGTTCCGTCGCAGGCCCCTCAAGGTCCAACATCGCTGCCCGGCATTCAAAGCATAATTGCGATCGGATCCGGCAAGGGCGGCGTTGGGAAGACGACGGTTGCCGTGAACCTTGCGATCGCGCTCGCAAAGCTGGGTTTTCGCGTTGGGTTGCTGGATGCCGACGTGTATGGACCCAACGTGCCGCTGATGTTTGGGACGAGTCAGCAGCCTCGTGTCCTCGAGGGTAATCTGATCGAGGCCAACCTTCGCCATGGCGTGAAGATAATTTCGGTCGGATTGATATCGCCGGGCGATAAGCCGATGGTGATGCGAGGGCCGATGCTGCATCAGATTATCCGGCAGTTCCTCCAACAGGTGGCTTGGGGCGAGCTGGATTTTCTGCTGGTCGATCTACCGCCGGGAACAGGAGACGTTGTCATCTCACTGGTGCAGACAGTGCCGCTTACCGGCGCGGTGGTTGTGTCGACGCCATCGGATGTGTCTTTACAGGATGCTCGGAAAGCTCTGGAGATGTTCCACCAGGTGAATGTTGAAGTGCTCGGGATTGTCGAGAATATGAGCTATTTCATGTGTCCTCACTGCCATCAGGAAATCGATATCTTCTCGAAAGGCGGCGCCGAACGAACGGCGAAGCAGTTTGGAGTGCCTTTTCTTGGGTCGATTGAGCTTGATCCGGAGATTCGAAGCGGGGGCGATACGGGACTGCCGGTTGCCCTGGCCGGTCCAGAATCTGCAAAGGCCGCTCAGTTCTATGCAACGGCGCGCCAGGTCGCGGAGCGGGCAAAGGCGCAGTCGGCGAGGGCCGAAGATATTTTCGAAATCAGCTAGGGCATATCAAGGGCGGTGCCCGAGTTCCTTGGTCATGCATATGAAATGGCAGGGCTGCGTGACGGGCATCTGGTCACCGGGGAAAGGCGCGACACCGGCGATGCGGTAACCAAGTTTCTCGTAGATCGGTGGAAGTTCGGTGCGCAGATTGACTACGGTCAGGTCCATAAAGCGCGCGCCCATCTCGCGGGCGAACTCTTCGGCGGCAGCTGTGAGACGGCGGCCCAGTCCGCGCTTCTGCAGGCTCGGCTCGACGGCGAGCAAGCCGAGGTAGGCGCGGTCCCCATTGCGCTGGACATAAACAGACGCCACGAGACGGCCGTCTTCTTCAGCCACGATGAAGTTGCCCTTGCTGAAGTAGCTTCGAAGCGAGGAGGAATCGAGCCGGTCCTCAATTTTGAAGAAACGCTCCACTTCGAAGGCGGTGTTGGTGAGCTGGAGCAGGGCTTCGAAATCGGCTTCCGCCGCCATGCGGATATTCATAATTCGAATGTAAATCAGCGCTCATTCAATGTACGTGCGGATAAATGCCGGCAACTTTGACTTGAAGGCTGTACACCTTGTCGCTGGCCATGATGAAGAGGGTCCGGCCGTCCGGCCCGCCGAAGGCGAGATTACCGGTTGGCTTCGGGAATTTGATGGTTCCCAGGTGCTTGCCTTCAGAAGAAAAGATGAAAACGCCACCCGGACCCGCGCTGTAGATATTGCCCTGCACATCGACCTTCATGCCATCGGGCGCTCCATTGTTTCCATGCGGGCCCGCGTCGAAGAACCGCTTCGGGTCTTTGAGTGAGCCGTCGGGGTTTACGGTATAGCGCATCCAGAACATCTCCGGCTCGGAGTTATTCACGTAGAGGTATTTCTCGTCGGGAGAAAAGGCGATGCCGTTGGGACGTGGGAGATCCTTGACCAGGAGCTGCAAGCCGGTACGATCGGGAGGTGAGCCGGGTTTCTGGTTCAGTGCTGCAGGGATGCGGTAAATTCCGGCGAAGGGCAATTCCTTGGCTGGGTCCTGTTCGTTCTGGGTGCAGAGTCCGTAGGGCGGATCAGTAAAGTACAGGGACCCGTCGGACCGGTAGACCAGGTCGTTGGGGCTGTTGAGGCGCTTACCCTGATAGCTGTCGGCTAAGACGGTCACTTGCCCCTTCGGGTCGAGAGTCTCAAGCCGCCACACATCGCGCTGTGCGTGTCCCCCCACGGTAAGCCTGCCCCGGGAGTCAAGAGTCATGCCGTTGGAACCGGGCTCGGGCCCGCAATAAGGAGCCGAACCTTTATAGCCGCTCGGCTGCATGAAGATGCTGACGCCCGTGCCGGGTGTCCACTCGCGGATGGTATTGCTGGGAATCTCGGCGAAGAGCAGGTGCCCGTTCGACAACCAGACCGGACCCTCGGTCCACTTGAAGCCACTGGCAAGTTCGACCAGCTTCGGCTCGGGCGGAATAAGAGCGTCGAGTGCAGGATCGAGGCGGTCGATTTCGGGTGTGATCGTAACCTGGTCCGAGATGGCAACGCGAGCGGCGGACGTGGTACAGACGTGAAGTGCGGCTGTAAGAACAGTGAACAGCAGGGGAAGTAAAGCGAATCGGCGCATCGAATTTTCTCCGCTGTATAAGCTACATCGGGCCTACAGAGATACGCCACGCTTCCAGGGAATGAAATCGTACTGGGCAAGTTGTTCGGCCCTGGTCTGTGTCTTGCCGCTGGCGATGTCGAGAGCTGTTTCGAGCAGGGACTCGGCGATCTCCTCGATGGTGGCCTGGCCGCGAATGATGGCTCCTGTATCGAAATCGATGATGTCGGACATTCGCTCGGCGAGGGGTGTATTGGTTGAGACTTTCACCACGGGCGCGACCGGGTTCCCGGTCGGCGTACCCAGTCCCGTGGTAAAGAGGACCAGGTTTGCCCCGGCTCCTACCTGTGCTGTGACGGCCTCAACGTCGCTTCCGGGCGTGCAGAGCAGATTCAGACCTGTTGCAGTTACGTATTCCGGATAGTCGAGAACACCGCAGATTGGAGATGTCCCGCTCTTGCGGGCCGCTCCGGCCGATTTCATGGCGTCGGTGATTAGACCGTCCTTGATATTTCCCGGCGATGGGTTCATCTCAAACCCGGAGTTCACGGCCTTGGCGCGGGCATTGTAGTCGCGCATCAACTGGATGAAGCGGTCGGCATCGGAAGGATTGCGGCAGCGGTCGATGAGGTTTTGTTCGGCTCCGCAGAGCTCAGGAAATTCGGAAAGGATAGTACTGCCACCCAGCGCGACCACCATGTCGGAGAGGCGCCCTAATACGGGATTTCCTGAAAGGCCAGAAAATCCATCGGAGCCGCCGCACTTGAGGCCGATAGTGAGCTTAGCAAGCGGCGCAGGCCTGCGCCGCAGTTCGTTTGCTTTTACGAGGCATTCAAAGGTCGCCTCAACGGCTTTTGAGAGCAGGTTCGATTCGAGGCCCGATTGCTGCTGGTCGAAGATCAGAACGGGCTTAGCCATTTCAGGGTCGCGCTTGCGCAACTCATTCATGAGGATGGAAGCCTGCGCATGCTGGCATCCAAGGCTCAGAACGGTGGCTCCGGCTACATTCGGGTGGCGTATGTATCCGGCGAGCAACCCGCAGAGGGCTTGCGAATCCTGGCGAGTGCCGCCACAGCCACCTTCGTGGGTCAGAAAGCGGATGCCGTCTACGTAGGGAAAGACTCTCTCATGGTTTAATGGCGCGTCTTGCTGGTCTGAACTTTGTGCTAGAGATTTGCTGACATGCCGGGCGATCAGATTCTTCACAAGCTCGCGGTATTTTCTGGGTCGCGAGTATCCGAGTTCTTCTTCGAAGGCTTCTCGCAGCGCTTCGACGTTGCGATTTTCACAGAAGACCAGCGGGATTACCAGCCAGTAGTTTCGGCTGCCGACGAGGCCGTCTCTTCGGTGATAGCCATCAAAGGTGCGCTTCCGCCAGCGCGAAACGTCGGGAGGTGTCCAGTTAAAGCGAACCTCGCGTTTCTTAAATTCGGCGGTGTCGTGTGCGACATTCCGTGTGGTGATGAGGCCGCCCCTGGGTATCGGCTCGCGAGCGCGACCGACGACGCCGCCATACATAATGATGTGCGTTCCGACGGACAAATCTTCTGTCGCGAACTTGTGTTTGGCGGGAATCGCTGTGACTGGCGTGTAAGTTATCCCGGCGAAAGGGATAGCTTCGCCCGCGGTTAATGGCTCAAGGGCAACGAGGACGTTATCGCGCGGATCGATCTGCAAGGCTCTCATAGTCACTTGGATACCGTTCTCCATTCTTTCACCTATCGGCTTTTGGCTCGAATGTAGGCATTGCGATCTTTTCAGGCTGCGGACCCGAGACGAATTCTCCTGAGGAACCGGGATTTTGTCCAAAAGATAGTCTGCGCCGATGGCAGGAGGCCATCAAAATGAACTTGTGCTCTGGATATCCGCTTTTCGGATGTTCCCCGGGGCAACGAGGTTTAAGCGGGGCGTGGGCCCGCTTGACAGAAAAGGCCCGGCAGCGTGGGTGCCCGGGCCTTTTTTCTCCCTCATTTCCACGATGCGCGTTAAGTGACCACAGAAAGTAACGGCACGTTGCTTTATCCAGCAACACTCTCGGAAATTCCGGCATGTCTTCGCGGGTGAAGAACTTCGGAAACAGCGCATACATCGCAATTTGCCAGGACATGCATCCAAGAATGCGCTGGCAAACTTCACAGGACTTAAGCTGCGCGAAAAATCAAACAGAATCCGTGAAACGGGGTTCGAGCGAAGCATGGCCATTTCTCGGTGAACCTGGGAAATTCTTTTACACTCTTACCCAACGAGCTCCGGTGATCTCATGGCCTTTGGGACCGCTCGCCGGATGGAGAAACAGTCGCCCGGGAAACAGTTCGATCATGCCCGCGAATACCTCGATCAGCATTGCCGATGAAATCTTCGCCCATGGCGGGAAAATGGGTGAACTGATGCGGCAGTTCGATTGGTCCAGCACTTCAATCGGACCGGTCGAAACCTGGTCTCCGACACTCCGGACGATCACGAGGTTTCTGCTGGCAAACCGGTTTCCTCTGCTGTTGTGGTGGGGCCCCGAATTCTGCCAGTTGTATAACGACGCCTACATATCGGTTCCGGGAGACAAGCATCCCCGGTTGAGCCTTGGACAGCCGGGCAGCAAATGCTGGTCGGAAATATGGCACATTATCGGCCCTCTGGTCCGAACGCCCTTCGAGGGCGGCCCGTCGACCTGGATGGAGGACCTGCCGCTTGATGTGAACCGTTTCGGTTTTCTCGAAGAGACGCATTTCACTGTTGCGTACAGTCCGGTGCCCGATGACACTGCGGCAGGCGGCATCGGCGGGGTGCTGGCGACAGTCCACGAGATAACAGGGAAGATCGTGGGCGAGCGGCGGTTGACCGCTCTCCGCGACCTTGGAGCGCGGCCGACTGAGGGTCGAACAGCGGAAGAGGCGTGCGTGGAAGTGGCGGCGGTTCTTGAGGCGCATCGCCAGGATATTCCGTTCGCGCTGCTCTATCTGAGAAATACAACGGCAACCGAAGCCCATCTGGCAGGCAAAGCGGGCGTGGACGGGGACTGCGCTCCTCTCTGCCCTCCGACGATCAACCTGCGAGACGGATCGGGCACGCCGTGGCCATTGAATGATTGCATCGAGCAGAACGTCGTGCTGGTGGAACGTTTGCAGGACCGATTCGACTCTGTGCCGGCAGGTCCCTGGAGCGATCCGCCCGATAGCGCTGCGGTTGTCCCGATCAAATCCAGTGTGGCGCACCATCTTGCTGGCTACCTTGTGGCAGGCATCAGCCCACGTTTAAGGTTCGATGATTCTTATCGCGGGTTCCTGGAGCTTGCAGCTGCACAGATTGCAACCGCAATTGCAAACGCGCGCGCGTATGAAGAAGAGCGGAAGCGCGCGGAAGCGCTTGCCGATCTCGACCAGGCCAAGACGGTCTTTTTTACAAACATAAGCCATGAATTTCGTACGCCCCTGACGCTCATGTTGAGTCCGCTGGAGCAGGTAATTGCGAAGGCCGAAACTACGCGGATTTTTGGCAACGAGGAACGGGTACAACTGGACCTGGCGCGGCGGAACGCGATGCGTCTGCTGAAACTGGTGAATACCCTTTTGGATTTTTCCCGGATTGAGGCGCGCCGCACCAGTGCGGTTTTTCAGCCAACGGACGTGGCTCAGTTGACAGCAGAGCTTGCGAGCGTTTTCCGATCTGCTACCGAAAAGGCAGGATTAACGCTGAACATCGAATGTCCTCCGCTGTCCGAAACCGTGAGTGTCGACCGCGAGATGTGGGAGAAGATTGTGCTGAATCTTCTTTCGAATGCCTTCAAGTTTACGCTCGAGGGCGGCATCACCGTTCGGGTGGTCGAAGAGGAAGAGACAGTTCGTCTCGAGGTTGCAGATACCGGTATCGGCATCCCCGAATCGGAGTTGCCGCAGATATTCCAACGCTTTCACCGGGTGAAGGGCACAGGTGGCCGCAGCTTTGAGGGAACTGGAATCGGACTTGCGCTGGTGCAGGAGCTGGTCAAGATGCTTGGCGGGACGATTCGCGTCCAGAGCAAATATGGCGGAGGAACGACTTTTACGGTTACGATACCTAGGCGAATCACTCCTGCGAGCTCCAAGGAGCCTCAGCCGGAGTGGTCCACGGCGACAGCGCGGTTTCGCGCAGAGAACTATGTTGAGGAAGCACTGCGATGGCTTCCGAACAGCCCCACGCCCACTGTTGCGGAGCCGGCCGCACGTGAGAACAGCCCGGCGGCGGATCGGCGGGTGAGATCGCGGGTGCTGCTCGCAGATGACAACGCGGATATGCGCGAATACCTCCGGCGGATGCTTGCCCAATATTTTGAGGTGCGTACCGTCTCAAATGGGGCCCAGGCGCTATCCGTGGCACTGGCCGATCCGCCCGATCTGGTGCTGAGCGATGTAATGATGCCGGAACTGGACGGGTTCGAATTGCTGCGGGCACTGAGAAACGATCCGCGAACACAATCGCTTCCGATAATTCTGCTATCCGCAAGAGCTGGCGAAGAGGTTCGCTTGGAGGGCCTGGATCTCGGCGCCGATGACTATCTCGTCAAACCATTTACCGCTCAGGAACTGCTGGCTCGGGTGCGGTCGCAACTGAAGCTCACGAAGCTGAGGCGCGAAGCGGCAGAAGCCGGGCGAGTGGAGCGCGAGCGTTTTCTGTTTGCCACTAAAGCGGCGGCAATCGGTTATTGGTTCTGCAATTTGCCGTTTGACAAATTGATATGGGATGCGCGCGTGAAGGAGCATTTCTGGCTGCCCCCTGATGCGGAGGTCAATATCGATCTGTTTTATGCGCGGCTGCATCCGCAGGACCGAGAGCGCGTGCGGCAGGCCATCGACCAGTCGATTGCAGGCAATGCGATTTACGACGTGGAGTACCGCACCATCTCTCCGGAGGGTGAGGAGAAGTGGATCCGTGCGGTGGGGCGGTCGGCATATGACGAAAACGGACGGGCTGTCCGATTCGACGGAATCACTCAGGACATAACACTTCAGAAGCGGACCGAAGGGGCTCTGCGCAGGGCGGAGAAACTGGCCCTGGTCGGACGAATGGCCTCATCGATCTCGCACGAGATCAACAATCCGCTGGAATCGGTGACGAATCTGCTTTATCTCATCGAGGGTACCTCGACGGACCAGCAGTCGCGCGCCTACACCAAGACAGCTCTGGAGGAGTTGGCGCGTGTGTCCCACATCGTGACTCGCACCCTGCAATTCAACCGGCCGCGGGGCGGGCCGTCTCGGGTCAATATTTGTGAATTGCTGGATTCAGCGGTCGCCATTTACGAGGGACGGTTGAAACACTCGGGCATTGTGCTTTGCAAGGATTATGGAGGTGAGGTGTACGCCGAATGCCTGTCGCCGGAGATTCGTCAGGTGTTTGCCAACCTGATTGGTAATGCGTTCGACGCAACACGGCCTGGCGGAAAAATTATCCTGCGGGTTCGAGAGGCTTCGGACTGGAAAACGGGACGAAAGGCTGTGCGAGTCACAATCGCGGATACCGGACATGGGATGGACAACGAGACGCGCATTCGATTATTCGAGCCCTTTTTTACCACCAAGAGCAGCAGCGGGACCGGCCTGGGATTGTGGATCAGCGCGGAGATACTGAACAGACATGAGGGCAGGTTCGGGGTGAAGAGCAGGCGCGGATGTGGGACCGTCTTCTCGATGCTGTTTCCGCTGAGTTTCATAGGCGAGGCGAGCGCGGAGAGCAAGGCTGGAATCAGACAAGTGTAAGCAGGCGTTTCACAAAGCGCTCCAGCAAAGTAGCTCAAGCTGCGCGATCCAATACTTCGGATATCTGTGCAAATCGCACTCCAGGCTCAGCCATTCGATTGACTGTTACGCCAACCTTTCGGGCCAAGACTTTCACCCCTCTGGGCACTTAATGTCTCAGCGATGCTCCGCTGCACCTGAGAGAGCACGCAAAACCGCTTTGAGGCCGGAGGAAGTCTTGATCAGTTTCAGTTTTCGCAGAAGCGTTCTCGCGCTTGCGTGCGCTTTATTGTTGCTCACCGCATACGGAATGCACGCTCAGCAGTTGGCGTCGGCAAGAATCATTGGCGTGGTCAGCGATCCGTCGGGCAAAGTCGTTCAGAACGTAACCGTAACGCTGACGAATCTGGCTCAAGGTACAAGCCGTACCTTTCTGACGCGTCATGATGGGTCCTTCGCCTTCACCACGCTCGACGCCGCTGCCTACCAGCTAAGAGCGGTCGCTCCCGGTTTTGCCACGTATGAGCAGAATGTCCCACTCAATGTGGGACAGGACCTCAGCATTGCGGTTAGGCTAGAAATCGCCACCAGTCGAAGCAACGTCGAAGTGATCGCGGACACCCCGCTTGCCGTTGACACGACAACCTCTTCGCTCGGAGGCTTAGTGAACGCGCGGCAGATATCCACGTTGCCGCTGAACGGCCGCAACTATCTTGAGCTGTCGCTTCTGGTTCCCGGCAACACTCCAGCGCCCAACTTCGATCCGACCAAGGAGAATACCGTCCTGATCTCCACTGCCGGACAGCTCGGCCGCGGGAGTAACGTAACCATTGATGGCGCAGATAACAACGATGATGCGGTTGGGGGCTCGCTCGTAAATATTCCCGAAGATGCGGTGCAGGAGTTTCAGATTGCCACAAACCGCTTCTCGGCGGAACTGGGCCGTTCAGGGTCAGCTGTAACCAATGTAGTTACAAAACAGGGGACCAACCAGATCCACGGCGATGTCGCCTTCTACGAACGCGACAAGGTTCTTCAAGGCCTGCCCGCTACCTACGATCCTTCAATCGGCACAACGCCGCCGTTTCATCGCCAGCAGTACGCCGCCGACATCGGCGGCCCATTCCGCCAGGACAAGGCATGGTGGTTTGTAGCGGTCGAAGACCGCCAACAGCTTGGCGCAGATCTGGTTGGCGTTCGCAACACCACCACCAGGACCATCGGCCGGACATTCGCCACCGCGCCGCTGCACGACTTTCTGGCGACCACGCGTCTCGACTGGCAACTCGGCGAACGAGACCGGATCGATTTCAGGTACTCGCTTCAGCTTGAGGACGACCTGGGCCAGAGCCAGTTGGATCGCGCGCTCGGCACGGCCAATTATCGTCAGACAGCCGAGAATCATCTTCAGGGGCTCATTGTAGATTGGGTTCACACCTTCACGCCTACACTCATTAATCGAATGAGTTTTGCGGATAATAATTTCCTCAACATCACCAATCCTATTGTGCAGGCGCCGCAGATCAGCTACCCCGATCTTGACGACGGCGCGACCTACCGCATTCCGCAGCAGACCCGCCAGTTCCGGCTCCAGGGAGACGACGTGCTCACATGGGCGCGCGGCAAGCAGACATGGAGCTTCGGTGCCGAAGTCCAGTCCATCGACGCCGACTTCTACCTACCCGTCTTCATTCAGGGAAACATTCAGGCCGTCGAAGACTTCCCGGATTTCGATCGCAACGGGGATGGCGTAGTCAACGACGACGACCTGCTATTTGCAGTGGGCCTGCGCAGCTCAACGCCCCAGCATCCGCTCAATTTGCCGGACAACGACAGCTACCACATTGGCCTGTTCGCCCAGAATGACTGGAAAGTGCTGTCTAACCTGGTGCTTAATCTCGGGCTTCGCTGGGAAATGGATACCAATCTTAACAACCTGAGCTGGTATTCACAGCGCAATCCGATAGTCGATTCGTTTTATCAGGGCAACCGGCACCATTATTACAACAACTGGGGGCCGCGCGTTGGCTTCAACTTCTCGCCGTATTCGAGACTCAGCATTCACGGCGGATACGGCATCTACTACGACCGGATCACCCTTGAAATCATGTCGCTTGAGAAAGGCTTCGACGGCCGCGCGCTCGCTCTCAACGTTACTGCCGGCAACGTAGTCACGGCGCCGGACGGCACGCCCGTCTACCTCAATCCAGACGGCACTTTCAAGCCCGGCGCGCCTGAAGTCCTCTCCAGCCCGTTCAGTGGATTCCTCTTCGCGGGAGCGGGAACAACGGGCATCGACGTTATCAACAACCGCCTCCGCAACCCGATGGTTCAGCAGACCAATCTGGGGTTCGAGACTCAAATCGGCACCAACCTTACTCTGAAAGTTGACGGCGTTCACAATTTCGGTACGCGCTTTATCATCGGACGCCCCGTCGGTTCCGTTTACAATCCCGAGACCGGCGGCCCGGCCACGGTTACGGACCTCGAGTCCGCTGTCGGGACCAAGTACGACGCGCTTTGGGTCAGCGCCCGCCGCCGCTTCGGAAAGTACGGTGAGTTCGATGCCGCTTACACGTTGGCCAAGGCATTCAACTATGCCAACGACGACCAGATCCCGTTCGAATACGCTCCGATCGACCCTAGTAATCTGCAACTCGAATACGGCCCTCCGCCCAACGACCAGCGGCATCGCCTGGTGATGAGCGGCGTCGCCAATCTGCCCTGGAAGTTCCAGTTCTCGCCGGTCTGGACCATTGCTTCGGGTGTTCCCATGGACATTCTGCTACCCGACGGCAGCGAGCGGGTGCCGACCATACAGCGCAATGCGGGCGGACGCGAGTTCCATAACGCGCGCGAGCTGAACGCCTTTATTGCCAGGACAAACGCCGGCGGCGGAGTGTATGAGGCAAGCACCAACAGCTATGTGATCCTGCCGCAGGTGAGCGAGCATGCTCACTTCGACGACAGCTTCAATGCTCTCGACTTCCGGCTGAGCCGCGCCTTCCGGTTCGGGGAGCGCTGGAACCTGAACCTGATCGGAGAGGCCTTCAACATCTTCAACGTGACGAACATCCTCGGCACGAGCAACCTGAACTACTCCGGTTTTGCGAATACGCTTTCGCCCGACCAGGGGAATCCGAGCTTCTCATCGAGCTTCGGCAAGGCTGTCTCTACTGCTGGCGGGGTGTTCGGATCGGGAGGCCCCAGGGCCTTCCAGTTCGCCGCTCGCCTGAGCTTTTGAGGTGACCGATGCCGGGTACCCCTCCCCCCGGCATTACTCTATCTCATAGATATTTCTATATTTAAAGGCGATGTATACGCTATATTACACATTACAAGGCGCTTATAAATGAGTCATCGAAAACAAACGACTTATTTCGCAACATTGCACCACATCTGTGGCAAACCCTGTAAGCCTTTCATATCAAAGGAGCATTGTGTAATCGATTCACTTCTTTGAACTTGCGGATATGGCGTGTTGTGGGGCGTTTCCCAAAAGGGGACAAAGATGACAAAGCCCGGCTGCGCGGAGCGGCCGGGCTTCTTGTGTCCCTATTCTTAGTATAGCTGGTTTGGGGAAATTCTCAGCCACCGGCCAGAGCTCGGGATCAGGGCACAGGGAGACAGGTGGACCGGCGAGGGTGACGATTGGGCGCGGGAATAAGGTGGCGCGGCTTGGCCGCGCGGCGGAGAGGCCCGATTCCGTTCCTCCAAAAATGCCTAAGGGAGGGAATCGGGAGAAGTTCGCCACGGTGTCTGCTGCGCGCCAGCCTTCGGCAGAAAGGCAGGTCCTTCGGACCGCTTTCCTATTTTGCCGGGCTGAAGATTACCCCACGGACGAAGGCCTGTCCGTGGGCCCGAAGTCCGGTGCTTCTACCCGCCTCGCGTTGCAACGATACCAAACTGGCGATTTGCCCGTTTCCCGCAACTGATCCTGGGATCGAGCCGCAACAGGTTCAATGAGTGCTAAGCCCTGTTCTCGCCAATCGAAGTGAAAAATTGGTATACACAAGGCGACTTTTCGATACAAATTAAGGCTGGACATGCGATTTGGGGATCTCCCGCTTCGAAAGCGAATTTAGGTGAGACAAAGCGCGTTCTCCGATCACTATGCGGCAGATTCCTTCATAGCTCGTTGGATATCTCGTCGGCTCCTTCGCAGCAAGTTCACAAAGCCATCGCGGATCGCGTCTGGGTCGTTCCTCCTCCACGCCATCACTACATCTACTTCACAACTACGATCGCGCAGTGGCTTGAAGCATACACCGCTGGAGCGCAGGTGCTGCACGCATCCCGGAACCAATGCCACGCCCTCGCCAGCTTCCACCAGCGTCAGAATCGATTGCCAGACGGTGGCCGTATCCACGATATGTGGAGAAAACCTCGCCTTTCGACAGATAGCAATTATCGTGTCGAAGAGCTCGGGAGCGCCCTCTCGCGCGTACAGAACGAATCTCTCGCCGGAGAGCTGCGCTAACTGAATTGCCTCCTCGTTTTCCAGCGCGTGGCCTCCCGGCACTGCTGCAACGATCGGCTCGATGAAAAATACCTCGCTGCGCAGCGCGTCTCGATGCTCTGCCGGAACGCCACGGGTAAAACCAATGTCAATTTCCCGATTCGCGAGCGCCCCCGGCTGGCGCGCAGGTTCAAAATCCCGGATGGACAGCACCACACCAGGTTGACGCCGCCGAAACTCCCGGATCAGGCGCGGCAGGAATGGCGCCGTTGCAGGCCCGCACAGACCGACGGTGAGCTTTCCGTATTGACCCTTCGAGGTGCGTGTCACCATGTCGATGGCACGTTGCGCATGCGCAAGCAATTCCTGCGCCTCGCGCAGGAATACCGCACCCTCAGGCGTCATCATCACTTCGCGCCGGTTCCGGCGCAGCAGCATCACACCCAGTTCTTTTTCCAGATCTCTTATCTGACCGCTCACACCCGACTGAGACACATGGAGACGTCGCGCTGCAGAGGTAAAGCTCTGCTCCTCGGCAACCGCACAGAAATATCGCAGATGACGCAGTTCCATAAACGCTAAGTTATCACTATTTCTGATAATAGTGATCGGAACAAACGTTGTGACTTCTTACTGATGTAGCGCTTCCAATGTGGTGTGGAAAACAGTTCGTGAGGCGGAGCGATCAGCAATCGCTCCAGACTAACCACTTCTTAACGAAGGAAAACCTATGACGAAGAACTACACACCCGCGATCGAAACCACAACGGTCACATATAAGACTCTAGCCGTCGACGGACTCAACATCGCCTATCGCGAGGCCGGCAGTCCTGACAATCCGAAGCTCGTCCTGCTGCACGGCTTTCCTTCCTCATCGCACCAATACCGCAACTTGATCCCGATACTCGCCGACGGCTTCCACGTCCTCTCGCCGGATTACCCCGGCTTCGGCAATACCGACGCCCCCGATCCGGCGAAATTCCCCTACACCTTTGACAAACTCGCCGAAGTCACCGCGCACTTGCTTGAGCAGAAGGGCTTCGACCGCTTCGGACTCTATGCACAGGACTACGGAGGGCCGGTTGGCTTTCGCATCGTCACCCAAAAACCCGAATCTCTCGAATGGCTCATCATCCAGAACACCAACGCCTACGAGGTTGGATTCACCGAAGCCTGGGGCGGCTTGCGGAACGCACTCTGGCACAACCGCACTCCTGAAAGCGAAGCAGGAGTCGCGGGTCTGCTCGAATATGACACTGTGAAGACGGTCTATCTGCACGGATCGAAACTGCCTGAGCTGATCAGTCCAGACAACTGGAACTCCGATTACTACACCACGCTGCAGAAGCCAAATGGGCGGCGGATCCAGCTTGATCTCTTCTACGACTATCGCAATAACGTCGTGCTGTATCCAAAGTGGCAGGAGCTTCTCAGGAAGCGTCAGCCTCCGACAATCATCTTTTGGGGACAGGACGACATCTTCTTCACTCGCGAGGGTGGAGAAGCATACCTGGCTGATCTTCCGAAGGCCGAGATGCATCGGCTCGAGGCTGGGCACTTTGCGGTGGAAGATTGCCTCGCATATATCTCGGACCACATCCATCGTTTTTACGACGACGTAGTCGCGCGGAAACGCTAAACCCGTCTGGGTCAACCGAAGCAAACTTGAAAGGAACTAGTATGAATCGCCTTCAGAAACTCACCAGCATCGCTGTTCTATCACTCGCTGCGACCGCCGCGTTTGCTCAAAGCTCCACGCCTGTTCAAACGGGTGTCTTCCATGGCCAGGTGCATTCCACCAGCGGTCGCGCGTCAATCTACAACGGATCTGACGGCAAATTGACCCTGCGCCTTACCAACTTCAAAACATCCAACGGTCCTGACGTACACGTGCTGCTGATTGCCGCAAATGACGCGCGGGACAACGACAACTTCCTCAAGAACAACGTTGAGCGTGTCGAACTCGGCAAGCTCAAGGGCAATGAGGGAGACCAGAATTACGATATCCCGGCAGGTACTGATCTAAGTAAGTTTCATACCGTAGCCATCTACTGCGAGCGCTTCAATGCAAACTTCGGTACGGCTCCTTTGGAGAAATTCTGAGGAAGTGCTCGACCCATCGTTAGGGCCGGTCATCGATACAGAGATGCTCGGCCTGTAAATTTTCGAAGCTGGCCCATAAATTCCGGTGGATCCCCATGATTTCCTTCTTGCGCAAACACAAACTGCTGTCTGCAGTGGCTTCTCTCATCGTGGTCGGTGCACTCTGGTATCTCTTCCGGCCTGAAAAATTGTTCATCAACAAGCGCGTAAGCGAGGCCGCTCCTTTTGCCGCAGATCGTGACGCCCAGCCCATCTATACTGGCACGCTGAGCGGAAAGTTGCATGAGACGAGCGGTCGAGCGACGGTCTACCGCCAACCCGATGGAGCCCTGACTCTGCGGCTCACCGATTTCCATACGTCGAATGGTCCGGATGTACACGTTGTCCTTGCCACAGCCGACGACCCGGGGCTCCAGAGCACTGTGCCGGGAAAGGCTTTAGCCTCGGTTGAAATCGGCGCACTGAAGGGCAATCAGGGCGATCAGGATTATAAGCTTCCAGCCAACACCGACTTCGCGCAATACAGCACAGTAGCTATTTACTGTGAGCGATTCCACGCCGTTTTCGGAACAGCAACGCTGCAGCCGTTCTGAATCCAGGTAACTCACGTTATGAATTGCGAAGGCCGTCAAGGATTCCCTGGTGCCAAAGCGAAACGAGCGACAGAAAATCGAATTAGATGGTGAGATTTCTGAGGGCCATCTTGGCCGCATGAAATCTATACATTTCGTGAGCGCCGCAAGCTGGAGGCGTTGTTGGATGCCTGAACGCACCTGTCCCGATTCGTCTAAAAGGAATGAGACTATGGCAATTAGCTCAGGAAGGCTTCTCTCTGTAAACGTTGGTGCGCCACAAGAGTTCGAATTGCAAGGTCAACTTGCCAAAAGTGCCATTTGGAAGTCGCCCGTCACCGGCAGAGTGGCTGTTCGGGGAGTCAACCTTGATGGAGACGATCAGGCAGATCGGAAGGTACACGGCGGATATGACAAAGCGGTCTATGCCTTTGCCAATGAAGACATCTGCTGGTGGCAACACGAACTCGGTCGGCCGCTCGGGTTCGGTGAGTTCGGTGAAAACCTCACCACCGAAGGAATCGATGTGAACGGCGCTGTCATCGGAGAGCGTTGGCAAATCGGGACCACGGTTCTTGAAGTGTCTGAGCCACGCGGCCCTTGCTGGAAGTTGGGATTTCGAATGAACGACCCGCTATTCCCGCGCCGGTTCACCGACGCGCTCCGTCCGGGCAGTTATCTGCGCATTGTGGTTGAGGGAACCATCGGCGCCGGCGACGAGATTCGCATCCTTTCAAGACCCGATCACGGACTCACCATACGCGATGTGTCGCGCATCTACTACCGCGATCGGGGCGAGGCCACACGGCTCCTGGGAAATCCCCATTTATCAGACAGCTGGAGCAGGTGGGCAACTGATTACCTGCAAGCCATCGGGCGTCCCTCCATCCGATCGAGTTGACCCAGGCCTTTTTTGTCGTCGAGGAGACCATCAACGACTCTTATGACAGGGACCGGCCTTCTCACGGAAGCCAGCTCAACTCATCGAGCTTGCTTTGCGCGGCGAAACGCAGATAGGTATTGGGAAACGCGCTTATTTTCAGTTGATGCCTCATCGCCGATGCACACATTGGGGATCGAGTAGGTCCGTGAGTCCGCTTATGGGAAACTAAATGGCGAGCCTACCACGAACACTTCAAACGGGGACACCATTCGGCTTCATGTTCGAGATGTGGCCTGCCAAACGTTGCAGCGCGTCGAGGGCAGGTGGCGAAGATAGATCGTGCATCCCACCCTTTCCGCAAAAGCGCGAAAAGGATGGGGCACCCGCGCCACAGTTAGTTAGGAATGAATAAGGCCTTAGCGGAGGCCGCCGCTGGCGACGATGGTTTCGCCGGTGAGCCATTTGGAGTCGTCAGAGGCGAGGAAGACGGCGACGGAGGAGATGTCATCGACCTGGCCGACGCGGCCGAGCGGAGTCTGGGCGACAAGGCCCTTCTCGAAGTCTCCTCCGAGGAAGCCTCCGGCCTGTGTGCCTTCGGTTTCGACCATGCCGGGGTTCAGCCCGTTGACCCGGATCTTACGAGGCCCGAGCTCCTTGGCGAGAACTCCGGTGATAGCGTCGACGGCGCCCTTGGTTCCGGTATATACGGCGGTGGCGGGCGGGAATACTTCGGTTACGGCTGAACCGATGTTGATGACGCTGCCGCCCTCAGAGAGATGCTTGACGGCGGATTGCGTGGTGAGAAGCAGGCCGAGGACGTTGATGTTGAAGAGCCTCTGATAATGCTCTTCGGTGATGGCTTCAATGGGCTGAAACTCGTAGACGCCGGAGTTGTTGACCAGGATGTCGAGGCGTCCGAAGCTTTTGACGGCGGTGCCAATGATTTTTTCGGCATCGGCGGCCTTGGAGACGTCTCCGCCAACCGCGACGGCCTTGCCGCCGGCTTTGGTGATGGAATCGACAACGGCGTCGGCTCCGGCTTTGCTGGAGGCGTAGTTCACGACAACGGATGCGCCTTCGGCGCCGAGGGATTTGGCAATAGCGGCTCCGATGCCTTTGGAAGCGCCCGTGACGACTGCGACTTTACCTTTAAGTTTGCTCATTTGGATTGCTTCTCCTCAAGATCATTGAACTGGAGCCGAAGGCTTTGCCTTGCTCGGGTAAAGAGATGACCCTGGTTGGGGACAGGATTCAATAGTTCAGAAATAACGAACAATAAAACTGTTGAACTATTTCCACAGGATTGACTCTAATAGGGGGATGCGCCCGCTGTTTCATCCATCGATCGAAGACGTTACGGTAGAGGGGATCTTGCATGCCCTGTCCGATCCGGTGCGGCTGGTGATTTATGCGGACATCATGGCGCAGGAGTGTCCGCAGAGCTGTTCGAATTTTCTGGCGGTGAGCAATAAGAGCATTCCAAAATCGACGCTGTCGCAGCACTTCAGGATTCTGCGCGAGGCGGGCCTGATCCGGAGCGAGCGCCACGGGGTGGAAATGCATAATGTCTCGCGGTGCGCGGAATTGGAGAAGCGCTTTCCTGGTCTGATTCGAGCGATCGTTACTGCGCACACCGTTCGGTCAGCCGGTAAGGCGGGGGCGAAGAGAGCCACAGCGAGGAGATCCAGGAGAACGCCTTGAGCCTGATGGTTCGGCCAGCTCAGGAGTGTGAACCTTCGGGCAGGACCTCATACGGCCGCATCATTTCGTTGTCTTCATGCTCGAGGATGTGGCAGTGCCAGATGTAGCGTCCCGCGTATCCGTCGAAGGGGATGATGATGCGGGTGACCATGGCGGGGTCGGCGCGGACGGTATCTTTCCAGCCCATTTCTTCGGGGGCGGGCGGCTTGGCTGGTCCGAAGAAATGCAGCGTGCCTTTGGACTGATATGCGAACTGATCGAAAGGGCGGCGGTCGAGGATCTGGAACCGGACTAAATGCAGATGGATAGGATGGGAGTCGTCGGTGAGGTTGACGAACTCCCATATCTCGGTCGAGTGGAGGACGGGCTTCTCGGTGATCGGTGCGTGCCAGGGGGTGTTGTTGAGCAGCATGCCCATGGAGCGGCGGATGTAGTCCATATTTTCGTCAAGGGTGAGGCGGCGGGTGCGCACGGCGGCGGATTCGGGGATGCGTGGAGTGGGGTGAAGGGTGGAGGGGATGGTGTCTGCGCTGCGCGCTGCGCTCGGGATGACAACTTTATTTGTGCCGAGAGAACCACCGGTGGCCACGCGGAATTGCAGGATCTGGAAGCTGTCGCTGATGAGTTCGAGATGTTGTCCGGCGAAGGGCGTGAAGTCGATGAGGACCTCGGCGCGTTCGGCGGGGGCGAGGGTGATGCGGCGCAGGGGCACGGGTGCGGCGAGGAGTCCCTGGTCGGAGGCGATGACGAAGAACTGCAGTGCGTCGTCGTGCGGCCGATTCGTCAGAGAAAAGCGGAAAAAGCGTCCGTTCGAGCCGTTGAGCAGGCGGAAGCGGTAGAGGGCGGGCTCGACATCGAGGTAAGGCAGGAGCTTGCCATTGGCGAGGATGGCGTCTCCGAAGGCCTCGGGCACCCAGGGTTCGCCAGGCTTTTCGGAGACCGGGTAATCGAGCTGGCCGTCGGCACGGAGGGTGCGATCGCAAATGAGGATGGGGATGTCGCGGGATCCGGCGGGCAGATTGAGGGGGTCTTCGCGGGCGTCGCGGAGGATGCAGAAGCCCATCATTCCGGCCCAGGTGTTTAGGCGGTTAATGCCCATGGTGTGGTCGTGGTAGAACAGCGGCGCGGCGTGCTGGAGCGAGGGGTAGTGGCAGATCTGTGAATTGCCGGGGGAATGGCCGGGGACGGTCCACGATTCGGGATATCCGTCAGACGCGGCGCGGGTGCGTCCGCCGTGGAGGTGGATGACGGCGCGGACGTCAGGCAAGTTGCGGCCTGCTCCGTGGAGGGTGTGATCGATGGCGAAAAGGTGGCGCGCAGGCAGACGGTTCTGCCATTCGACGATCATGCCCTGAGCGATGGGAGATTCGAGAGTCGGTCCGGGGAAGGTTCCGCCGATGGTCCACATGCGGGTGGGCGGCAGGTCGCGATGGAGTTTGACGGGCGTTTCGGCGATGGCGAGCTGATAGAAGGGGATTTGATGCTTCGGGTCATCGGGATCGGGGCGGGTTCCGGAGGGGCCGGCGACTGCGGGGATGGGTAGGGAGTCAACGAAGGCCGGCAGGGTCGATGGAGCAAGGACCGGGGCCTGGGATTGCGCTGTTTTCCGGTCAGCCTTCTGGGTGCGCAGGGACAGGGCGGCAGCGGCGAGGGTGGTAGTGCTCAGGAAACGGCGGCGGGTGATCAGGGCGGGAGTCTCCTAAAAGGAGAAGGGTAGCAGCGCAGGCTGCTACCCCAAGCGGAGGGAAGTACAGAGCTAAAAGTTCCAGCCGTGGCTGTTTCCGTCGTTGCTCTGGTCGGAGGTGACGATGCCGGTGGAGGGATCGAGGAGGTACTGGCCCTCATTGGACGGCCTCTTGAAGTCGAACATGCTGTCCAGCGTGCCGGCGAGTTCGTCGAAAGAGCCTTCGATGCGCTGTCCGCCGACCCAGTTGTCCTCGATGAAGCGGAGGATCGATGACTGGTCGGTTACGGTGTGGTCGACGTAGTTCTGTTTGGCCCAAGGGGAGATGACGAGCAGCGGAAGGCGCGGGCCATAGCCGCAGCGCCCCTGAACATGGGGGGCTTTGGGGCCGTCGAGGGAGTTGGAGGAGCTCCCGCACTGTCCGGGCGCGGTGAGAGCATCGGCCGAGGTCTGAGACTGATTGACGATGGGGCCCATCTGGTGGTCGTACCAGCCATCGGAGTCGTCGTAGGCGATGATCACGGCGGTGGACTTCCACAAATCAGACTTCTTCTGCAGGAAGTTGATCACGTTGACGATGAAGGTCTGCTCGTCGAGCGGATCGGAGTATCCGGCGTGACCATCCTGGTATCCCGCGGCCTTGAGGAAGCTGACGGCAGGCATGTTGCCGTTGTTGACGGCGGTATAGAAGTCGGTCAGGTCGTATTGGTGATTTGCCTGGTCGCCATCGACTCCGATCATGGCGGGTGAGCTGGGACGGAGGTGCTGTGGGTTGGCGGTCGACTTGTAGTACTGGAAGGGCTGGTGGTGCGGGATGTAGTCGAGCTTGGTGCTGCCGGTGATCGCAGATTTGTGGGAGCGCTTGCAGCCGGTGGTGCCGTTGGGGTTCGTCTTGGTGAGGTCGAAGCCGCCTTCAAAGAATCCCCAGGTGATGCCGACGGAGTTGAGCAGGTCGCCGACGTTCTGGCCGGAGAGTTGTACGAGGGCGCCGGTGGTGGTAGAGCAGACGTCGCCGACCGGGTCGGCATCGCTGATGAGGGTGAAGCCGCCCGACCCATCGCCGATGACGTCGCCGCCTGCATTGATCTGGTCGGTGACGTTGTTGGTCTGGCCGGAGATGAGATTGATTGCGCCCGGCGTCGAGGGGCCGAAGGTGGTGCCGAAGGAGTTGTCACTCATGGCATAGCGCTGGGCGTAATTCCAGAGCGCCGTAACCGTGTTGCCGTCGTAGTAGCCCATGACCAGGCCGGTGGTCGTCTGCGTGCTTCCGTTCGGCGGCGGCCCGGCGGTCCCGGTAAAAGCCGGGAAGGAATCCATCAGGCCGGCGTGAAAGGCCTGCTGCTCGGGCGTGTAGTCATGATCCTGGTCGGCGGTGGCTGCCTCAGAGCGGTCGAGACGAAAGGGGTTAGATGCACCGGCACCGTTGACCGCTGTATTCAGGTAGTTGGGATTGGTGAAGAGCAGGCCGTCGGTGTAGCCGTTGACGGCGGGAGTTCCGGACCTGGCATGGAACTTTGGTTCATTAGGCGGGTTCGTCGCGCGCGGGTAGGTGCCGAAGTAATGGTCGAAGGAAACGTTCTCCTGGAAGATCACGACGAGATGCTTGATCGGGGTGGAAGTCGAACCATAGGACTGCGCCTGGATGGTGGCGGGTCCTGCCATCTGACCGGCAACCAGCAGAGTTGCCAGCGACGTTGCAAGTGGTTTTTGCATCACGGTCCTCGCGGGGGCGGCGGGTGCTCCACCGACAGTACCAAGGAATAAACTCACGAACACGCGCGATGCTTTAACAAAGTGTTACAGCGCGGAGAAAAGAATGAATGGCGCAAAAGGCATGTTCATACCGTGGCAAGGCCTGAATTGCGACTGCCTGATCAATATTCCGTGAACTAACCATGAATATGGTCAGACCTTAAGTTCGGATTAAGGTTCGCGCCTCTACGCTGAAGCTACCTATGTGCTGAAGCTACCTATGTAAAGCCCACTCCGATCCATAGTTTCGGGATAGACCTATTCCGAAAACGCACAAGGCCATCGTGGGCCCACGCATTAGCGCTCACAGCCAGCTCAGAAGCCAGCTCTTTGGGAGGTCCGCCAAGCATGTTTACCCATCAAATATATAGGTTTCGATTAACCTTAATCGTCATGTTCTGCTGGGCGTTTGCAGGCATGCGTAGCTCGGCTCAAACAGGTGCGGGCGCGATCACAGGGACGGTCCAGGATTCGGCCGGCGCGGTTTTCGTTAGCGCAAAGGTGGTGATCGAACCTTCAGACCGGCAAGTGGCGTCCGACGATCAGGGGTCTTTCCGGTTTACGAATCTCGCTCCTGGACAGTACACAGTAAGGGCGACGTATCTGGGATTCAAGCCGTTCGAGGCCAACGTTACGGTCGTGGCGGGACAGACCGCGAATGTGACTGCGACGCTCCAGGTGGCGTCGGCAGGTGACTCCGTGATGGTCACGGCGCCTCGGCTTCAGGGTGAAGCGGAAGCCGTGAATGTCGAGCGCATGTCGGCGCAGATCGTGCAGGTCGCGCCGCAGGGCGTGATCCAAAGCCTTCCAAACCCCAATATTGCCGATGCGATCGGGCGGCTGCCCAGCGTGTCGCTGGAGAGAGACGAGGGCGAGGGCAAGTACGTGCAGATTCGCGGTACGGAGCCGCGTCTGTCGAACCTGACGATCAACGGCGTGAATGTGCCGTCGGTCGAGGTGACGGTCCGGAATGTGAAGATGGATGCGATTCCGTCGTATGGAATCGAGCGCATTGAGGTGTACAAGACGCTGGCAGCCGATCAGGATGCCGACGGCGTGGGCGGGACGGTGAACCTGGTGACGCCTACCGCGCAGGACAAGCCAACCTATTCCTTCAATGGCATGGCCGGCTATAACCCGCTACAGAATGGGTTCTGGCGAGGAACCCTTGACGGATCTTTTGGGCATCGTTACGGCCCAGGCAAGAAGCTTGGGCTCACGCTGGCGGGGAGTTGGGACCGGACCAATCGCGGAATCGACGATCTGGAACCGAGCCAGACGTTCGGAACATTGCCGAACGGCCAGAACGTCGCTTTCATCAACAGCGAGGACCTGCGGTCCTATGAGTACTACCGGACGAGATACGGCTTTGTGTCCGGCATCGATTACAAGCTCAGCCCAACGGTAACGGCGTACCTTAAGGGCCTGTATGCAGACTTTCACGACTTCGGCGAGACGCGGGTGTACACGCCGAATGCCGGAGCGCTGACGGCCACGAGCGGTAGCACCATCGGATTCGACAACACGGGCAACTGGCAGTACCGGCACTATATTCGGCGCCCCGACCAGCAGGAATTCAGCTTTCAGACCGGGGTGACCCAGTCTTTGTCGAAGGACCTGATCAACTACGAATTCGCGGTCTCGCGCGGGCACAATATTGGCGGGCAGGACTTTCCGACGACGAAATTCCAGGGAGCGTCGGCAGTGACATTCAACCAGGACAACAGCAATCCGTATCGTCCCCGACTGTATGCAACGGACGGCACGAACGGGTTTGACCCGACACAGTACTCAGTGACCAGCTCTGTCGTAGGAAGCTATCACGCGACGCAACTCAATATCATGGGAGCGGTGGATGAGGCCCACAATTACACGGCAGGGGGTCATCCCAGCACCTTCTCGCTCGGTCTGAAGTTCCGGAACTCGTACTCAACGCAACGCGAGAACGACACGACGCTCAATGCGAACAACAGTCCGGGACCGTTTCTTCTCTCGGATGTTCTCGGCACCTACACGAATCCCAGCTACTACAACCACAGCTTTGCGATTAACGGCCACGCGTATGGGCCGACGTCGTCCTATAGCAAGATTCAAAACACTGTGGCGGGGAATTCCGGTGGATTCACAGAAGATGTTGTGGGAGACTCGACTACCTACGACAGTGCGTTCTTCAATGCCGATGAACTGGTCTCTGCGGGATATCTGGAGGACGTGATCTTCATCGGGAACGTGCGGCTGGAGGGTGGCGTGCGCTTCGATTCGGGCAGCACTCACTTTCTGGCCAACACGATCGATGGGAACACGACGGGACCGTGTTTCAAGGACCCCACCAACCTGACCTGTCCGGGCGTGACACCGAACCGCAAGAGTGCCAGCTACTTCAACGCGCTGCCCAGCATTGCGATGCAGTGGCAGTTCCAGAAGGACAGCAATTTGCGCGCTGTCTACAGCCGGGGACTTGCGCGCCCGAATATCGGAGACCTGGCGCCCGCAACGACCATCGATCCAAACGCGTCTCCGTATCCCAGCATTTCAACGGGTAATCCTAACCTGGTGCCGACTGTATCGGACAACGTCGACTTGCTTGCCGAGCATTATTTCCAGCCTCTGGGAGTTTTGCAGGCCGGCTTTTTCTTCAAGGAACTGCACGATCCGATCTATCCGGTGGCGACGCTTATCCCAAACTTCAACAACACAGGAAGGACTTATCAGCAGACGCAGTCCATCAATGGCCCCAACGCGCACATTCTCGGAGTGGAGATGCAGTGGGAGCAGCGGTTCTCTTTCCTGCCCGGCTTCTGGAGCGGATTCGGGATCAACGCTAACTATAGTTACGTAGCTTCGCAGGTGACCTTTCCGGCGGGATTCGATGGCGGCAGAACCGACCATCCGCGTCTCGACCGCACGGCGCCGAATAACTACAACTTCAACCTGACTTACGATAGGAATCGCTTCTCCGGCCGCTTTGCCATCAGCCATAACGACGCGAACATTGCCGCGTATCAGTGGAATGCCACGACCGGGCCGATCAACGATCCGATTCTTGGATTAAAGGGACCGACGGGGGATAACTACTTCTACGCGCATACGCAGTTCGACGCCCAGGGGACCTATCGCGTGTACAAGCAGCTCCAGGTAGTTGGTTCTCTGCTGAACATGAGCAACGAAGTCTTTGGATTCTATAACGGCAGCGGTATCTACCCCGTGCAGCGCGAGTATTACAGGCCAACGTATTCCTTCGGCTTGCGGTGGACGGTAGCGGGAGAGCAGTAAGTCTTACGAGGCAGTCTGCAACAGTGGACCCCCGGAATCAGCCGGGGGTCTTCACTTTTGCCTTGAGCATCTCGACAGCTTTTTCGAGACGGCGAGCCCGGGTTTCTTCTTTCTTCGCTTCCGTGATCCAGCGGCAGTATTCCTTGCGGTGGGTATAGCTGAGCGATTCGAAGAAGGGCAGCAGGCCTTCTTTTTTCATCAGCTTCAGAAAGGGCTCCGGCACTTCCAGCTTGCGCTCGGATTCGTCTTTCCAGACGACGACCTGGACGGGATCTCCGGAGGCTTTACCGAGCTGCTCGCGGATGGCTTTGCTGATGCCGAGCATGTGCTGCGGGAATCCGTATTTCATCAGCGAGCCAGTGTAGGGAACGCCGTCGAAGGTGGCATGGACGGGCACTCTGCCTTTGGTTCCGAAGGCTTCCTGAGTGTCATAGGGGAAGAGCACACAGGTGCCGCCGCCGTCTCCGGCGATGATTTCTGCGGTGAAGGTGTATTTCTTCATGGCGTCAGTATTGTGCCACCAGTGGAAGGGAGCGGCCAACTGAAATCGGGAAAATGCAGGGAGGCCCAGCGTGACCCCAGCCCGACCATTGATCCGGCAACAGAGTCGTGCATACTTGGTATCCGGAGGTTCGTACGACCATGGGCTCTCCGAACGCTTACTACTTCGGCGACTTTGAGTTGAAGGTAAAGGCCCGTGTCCTCATGCGGGGAGGAAAGCAGGTCCCACTGGGATCGAAAGCCTTCGAAGTTCTGAACTGCGAGCCCCCATTGGTCGACCCAATTGATGGAGGTATTGATGCCGGTCAGATTCGCTAACTGTGGCAGAGGCTGAAAGGCAGTCTGCTCGCCATGGGTCCAAGTATAGGAATTGGGGACACCCGGTGTTGTGGTGTCCGCCGACACGCCGAGGGTGCCGCCATCCGTTAATGGAGCATAGAAGAGATATCCAGCGAGGAAGCTGTCGGCCCCTCCGTCGGCTGGAAGAAATAACGACCTTGTATGTCTGATGTTTCCGGTTTACAGACGTATTTTGTTGGGCTGAGAGATCGTTCACAAACGAGGCGGCAGTGACCACGATGGACGCGATCCCCAGAATGCCTTTTGCTGCTTTCATGTGCTCCTCCAGCGTTGAAGCTCTTGCCAAGAGCCGGATTGAATTGGGCAAGTAAACGGGTGGCGGATCCTGGCCAGCGCTGCCACTACACTCCAGGTCGGGAGTTGTCCTGAAAAGCAGGCTGAAAATTTCTCAAATCATCTGAAATGCGGCGATGTTGCTCAGGGAAAAGGCTTTCTCGGGTCGCCCGCGATGGTGCATCCAGCAGAGATGCTAAAGTCTAGAATTGACTGCACGACAGCTCGGAGGTGTCTGTGTCCGGCCTCGGATCATTGCTCCAGCGCGAAAGCTTCCGTGGTGGTGGGAAGCTGCCGAGCATCGAACCGCATTATGCGAATGCTGCGCTCGGAGACCGGCTTCTATTTGAAACGTATGTTTCCTCTGGCGTAGTGGAAGTGCCGGAGATGGATACTCCGGCGCACGTGATCATCCTGCGCAGCGGTTCTCCGTCGGTCATTGAGTGGCGTCAGAATGGCCGGGATCACAAGACGGAGCTCCCGCCGGGAAGCGTCTCACTGTTGCCGGCAGGCTTGCGAGAAGCCGCACGGGTATTCCGGCCCTTGCCGGGTGTAGCGTCCATTCTGCAGATGCAGCCCGGTTTCGTTCAACGTGCGGTTGGAAAGATTGCAAAGGGTGGAAAAGTGGAACTGGTCCCACAGAGGGTATTGAAGGACGCGCAGATCGCGCGTCTGATGGAATCGCTGCGCGCGGATGTGGTGGCGGGATCGCCGAGTGGAGACTGTTCGGGGAGTCGATCGCGCTGGCGCTTTCAGTTTATGTCGCCCAGAAGTATGGCGCGCGGACGGCGAAGCTGGACACATATCGCGGTGGCCTCCCGCAGGCCCGGTTGAATCGGGTGATGGAGTACATCCATGCGCATCTGGATACCAAGGTTGAATTGAGCAGGCTCGCGGATGTCGCCGGCGTGAATCTTTACCATTTCGCGCGCGCGTTCAAGCAGAGCACCGGCGAGAGCCCGCACCAGTACGTGCTTCGCAGGCGGATTGAACACGCGAAAGAATTACTGCGCCGGCCTCATCTGTCTGTGATTGAAGCCAGCGCACGCACCGGATTCGTCGACCAGAGCCACTTCAGCAAGGTGTTTCGGCGCATGGTCGGCATGGCGCCGAGCGAATATCGCAACCGCATGTAAGGTTATCTCCCCGCCCTGCTTTCATAGGGCACCTCGGATTGCGTGAGCACTCTCCAAACATGCGTCTGGGGCTGCTCGGGACGAGCAATATGCGAGACGATATGAGCGGCATCTTCGGAGACGCCGAAGAGCAGGCCTGATTTCGCGTTGTGCAGCCATGGCAGGGCAACAAAATACAGGCCCGGATAGCTGGTGACGCCCCGCTTCTGCGAGGGATATCCGTCGGCATCAAAGACAGGCAGCCGCACCAGGCTGAAATCGAAGGAATAGCCGGTGGCCCATATCACGGTGGTGACGTTTGACTCCTTGAGATTGAGATCATCCAGTTCCGGCTGCTCGAAACCGGCGGTGAGGCGCGGCAGCATTTCGACTGGGATCTTCATGCCGTGTTCTTTGATATACGCATCGATTCTGGCTGTCAGATTTGCTTCGAACTGATCCGCGGCAGCCAGGTTGGTGTGCAGATCGCGGGCAAGTTTTACGGATGTGCCGCTGACTTCGATTACGCGGCCAACCAGAGTAACGCCGTCCGCAGCAAACTGGTGAAGGTTGAGGGTGTGCCCGCCTTTTGTGCCGCTGATGTGCGGCTTGCCGCCAAATTTTTCACGCGGAGATTTAAGCTGATCGACGGTGCGGCTGTAGAGGCCGAGTACGTTGCTCCACCAGTTGATGTCTCTTCCGCGATAACGGCGCGGAACCCGCCCTGACGCTGAGGTAGACTTTTCGTCCGCTCTGGTAAAGCTCTTCGGCAATCTGCGCGCCTGACTGTGCGCTGCCCACGACGAGCACTGCTCCTGATGGCAGAGCGCCGGGATTGCGGTACGAGTCGGAGTGGATCTGATAGATTTCCGGCGCCAGCCTGCCTTCAAACCTCGGGATGCGCGCTTTCTGGTAGAGGCCGGTTGCAACGACGACATTTTGGGCGCGGAACAGGCCTGCCGTTGTTGCGACGATATAGTCGTCCTTGTGGGGTTTCACGGTGCAGGCGCGAGCGCCGTACCAGATTGGAAGGCGGTTCGTGCGAATGTAGTTGTCGAAATACAGGACGAGCTCATCGCGGGTGAGAAATGAGTCAGGATCCTTACCGGGCATGCCTGCGCCGTGAAGCTGTGACTGCCAGTTGGGCGTGTTCAGCGTGAAGGAGTCCCAGCGATGGTTTCTCCATGCGTTAGCTGCCTCGGCAGCCTGTTCGAGAATGATGTGGTTCCGGCCCTCCCGGCTGAGGTAACAGCTAACGGAAAGGCCGGCCTGGCCGGCTCCGATAATGACGGTTTCGAAGTGCTTCATTGCGATCCTCCTTTGTTGGGTTCACGCGATTGGAGGAACGCAGAGAGGACGGATTTGGTCAGTTTTTGCCGAATGATGTAAATTCTTGGCGCGAATTTGAGATGCTGCGCGAAGGAGGTCGTCTGCTCGTTCATGTGACCCGCATCACCGACGCCGAGAACATCGTTGCATTCAATGGAATTAAAGTGGAAGGAGTGAAGCGATGATCAAGACGATGAGAGCTGCGATAGTCGAACGGTTTGGCGAGCCGCTCAAGGTGGAAGAGGTTCCGATTCCGGAGCCGGGACGTGGCGAGGTGCTGGTGAAGATTGCCGCGAGTGGAGTGTGTCACACGGATCTTCATGCGGCGGAGGGAGACTGGCCGGTCAAGCCCGCATTGCCGTTCATCCCCGGACACGAGGGAGCAGGAATTGTCGCCGCGGTCGGCGCGGGCGTTACGCATTTGAAAGAGGGCGATCGCGTGGGCATCGCATGGCTGCACAGTGCGTGCGGGCATTGCGAATTCTGCCTGAGCGGGTGGGAGACGTTGTGCAAGGAGCAGAAGAACTCGGGCTACTCAGTGAACGGCAGCTTTGCGGAGTACGCGCTGGGCAAAGCCGACTTCGTGGGGCGGATTCCTGATGGGCTGGCGTTCCGCGATGCGGCTCCGATTTTGTGCGCTGGCGTGACGACATATAAAGGCCTGAAACAGACTGAGGCCCGGCCCGGCGAATGGGTGGTGATCTCCGGAGTAGGCGGGCTGGGGCATATCGCAGTGCAGTACGCCAAGGCGATGGGTCTGCATGTTGCAGCGGTCGATATCGGCGAGGAAAAGATGAAGCTGGCTCGGGAGCTGGGGCCGAGATTGCACTGGATGCACGTGAGGAGGACGTTGCGGCGGCGGTCCAGAAGAGGATCGTCGGGGCACGCGG
>JAFAMZ010000286.1 GCA_019232935.1 Silvibacterium sp. | reverse complement strand
AGTTGACGTTGCACAGCCGCCGAGCGAGGCGGTTAATAACAGCGCCGCGGCCGCGAGCGCGGCGGCCGGCCCATTCGGAATACCCATGCGCATCTGTTCGGCGAGCATTGCGGGCCAATTGTGGCCACGCGCGATCGTCAGGACAATTCCTGCCGAATTGCCAATGGATTTATCCCCGGGGCCGCCGATATCGAACGACAATGACGGCATCGACGCCGGACACGCAGGAGTTGATCCCGTAGTCGTTGCCAGCTACACCGCTTTGGTGAAGCGGTTAGAGTTCATCGATGCGCTGCGAGGCTACGCCGTGCTGGGCGTCATCCTCGTTCATACAGTTGGCGAATCCGCGGCCTTCGGCGCCAGGGGCGTTCAGCTGTTCTTTGCCGTTTCCGCCTTTACGCTCATGCATAGTTGGCGTCGTCGGGATGACGGAGCGTCTGCTTTTTTCCTGAGACGCCTCTTTCGCATCGTGCCGATGTTCTGGCTCTCGATCCCGGCCACCCTTGCGCTGATGGGTTGGCAAGGCATGGGTCTCGGCCAGGTTCTTACTTCGGCCGCCTTTCTTCAGGCCGCAACCCCGCAAGGGATCATGTCCCCCATCGTCGCCGGCGGATGGTCGATCGACGTCGAGATGGCGTTCTATTGCCTGTTTCCGCTGCTCGCCAAATCGATCAGATCGCTGTGGGGATCACTCGCCTTCTTGGGTATTGCATTCACGATCTCCGACCAATGGCATCATCGCGGATTTCGGCTGGTCGCGGAGCTGTATTCTTCCCTGCCGCTCTCCGATGTCGCCACCTTTGTCGGCCTGTCTCTGCCAGCTCAATTGCCGGCGTTTGCCGCTGGCTTCGTCGCTTTCCATGCCATCTCCATGATGGAACGCGCGCCGCGCCTGGTCCTCGAGATCATGCTTGTCGTCGCAATCTTTGCGATTGGCTATTTCGCTGAGAACGACGTGCACAACGTGTTCGCTTTCTCACTTTGCTTTGGCGCCGCCATCGCCACGATGGGGGCCGGCGCTGGGCGTTGTCTGGTCAACCGTCTTGTCATCCTGATCGGCCGATGCAGCTTCTCGATCTACCTGCTGCATTTCGCCATGATCGGCTTTGCCTATAGAGCCGCGAGCCTGTTCGAAGATCCGACACTGCGTGTCGCCGCACTTTTCATCCTGACCACCGCGCTTACGACGGCAATCTCGATCCTGACCTTCAAATTCATCGAACGGCCAATGATCTCTCTAGGCAACAGGATCGTCAAAGACTTGTCCGGCTATCGCCAAATGAACCCCGCCGAAGCCGGTTCCTGATCGAGTGGCCAGGGAGCGGCCCAAAATCCGCGCTCTTCCAGTTCATGGATATTTCGCTCGCACCGCGCAGCCGGGCCAAGCGCCTTGCCCCATTTTGGGTAGTGGGATATCAACTTGCCCCTTGGGGGATCGAAAAAATGCAGTGGCTCAGTCGACTTAAGCGGAGGCTCGGCCGTCTCAGGCAGTGGCCCGGTCGTCTTAAGCAGTGGCCTGGTCATCTCAAAAAGCTGGCCCGCGACATGCGGCCGACCGTCGACTATTTCACCGGACGCATGACCGCCCCCGGTTGGCTCTATCTGGAATTCGTCAACACCTGCAATGCAGACTGCATCTTCTGTGCGTACCGCTATGATCCTCGACCAAAGCTGACGCTAAGTCTTCAGCGCGTCGTCGAGGCGGCCAAGCAGTTCCGTGCATTGGGCGGCCGCAATATCGGTCTCAGCCCTGTCCTGGGCGAGACCTTCGTGGACCGGGATGCACTGACGAAAATCGCCGCCCTCAAAGAGGAGGGCTTCGACTGGATTCACACCTACACAAACGCCTCGCTCCTGCACAAGTTCGGGGCGAAGGAAGTTCTGCGTTCCGGCCTCACAAATTTGCGCCTATCCCTGCCCCCGCTCGACGAAGCGCTCTATCGAAAAATCTACCAAAACAACAATTATCGACGCGTGCGGGACAACGTCAGGGATTTGCTGATCGCCTTCGATTCAACCGAGGACAAGACGGTCAAGGATATCAGCATCGAGTTCCGGTCCGATCGACCGCTTGAAGCCTGCCAAGCCTTGCCGGACTATCTCGAATATGTCGCTCCCCACATCAATGATCATGTGCAAGTCGGCGCGATGACGGTTTTCGACAGCTGGAGCGGCACCATCAAGCCTGATGATCTCCTCCCCGGCATGACTTTGCTCAGCGGGGATTCCAAGGGGTCCAAGCGCGTCCCATGCGGCAGGATTTTCACCCTGCAAGTCTTGTCCGATGGACACATCCGCCAGTGCGGCTGCCGCGTCGATACCACGGCCGAGAAGGACGAACTGACAATAGGCCATATCGACGAGATGAGTCTCGAGGAGGCGTTTCGCTCCAAACGCGCCCGCGCCAATGTGGCGAGCTTCGTCGCCGGCAAGCCTCTCGACGTTTGCAAAAAGTGCGCGTGGTACAGCCCGGAAGTCTAGAATATCCCTCGCACAGCGTCGGCGGCGCGCATAATCAAGCACTAGCAGACGGATTTCTGCTCGCCAGGAGGAGGTTGATCGCGGAGAGATGGGCGGCTAAGGTCGGCTGCAACTCTGCAGTGGAAATTCCTCCCTTGGTCGAAAAGCCATCATTTGAACCGCGGCTGGAAAGCTTGCGGGGTTTAGCCGCCCTTACCGTCGCCACGCATCATTCGCTCGCCGTTTTCGTAGGGGGTGCCTACAGCGACCACCCTGCCGCACTTGCGACACTTGGCCACTGGTTGCTCGACAAGATGAGCAGCCCCGACATGGCGGTCCTGTTCTTCTTTGTGCTGTCCGGCTACGTGCTGGGGCAATCTGTCGAGCGCGACCCTAGTTACCTGCGATACATCATCCGCCGGATCTTGAGGATTTTCCCGGCTTTCGTCGTCTCGGTCCTGTTCGCTTACGCCTGTCTGACCCTCATCCGCATCGAACCCGCGCCGGACGGACTGACGAGTTTTTTCACGACTATCCCCTGGCCAATGCCCACCCCGCAGAAGCTCGAGGAGAACCTCGCTCTCCACGGGGCATGGGTCAACGGGCCGACATGGTCGATCCATTGGGAGATTGTCGGCTCGGTTCTTCTCCCGGTGCTGGTCTATCTTCACCGCAGCATCGGCTCCGTGCTACAAATCCCGCTTTTTATTGCGGCATCGGCGTTCATCTCCTTTGCGAAAACGCGCGCTTACATGCTGCCGCTCACCGAATATTTCTATGCCGGCTTCTTTCTGCCCCCCTTGATCGCGCGCTATCTGCCACAGCACTGGCTTGCGCGGACTACGGCCTTCGTTCTCGGATATTGGATCATGCTCAGGGTCAGCCCCACAGACAAGACACTCTTTTCGACGATCGGACCAGCGTCTGTCAGTGGTTCGCTGATGATTGGGGCGGTCATCTCGTCGAAGGACTTCATGAGCTGGCTGCGTGGCCCCATCTTTCGCTTCCTCGGCCGCGTCTCCTACAGCTTGTATCTCTTCCACTGGCCCATATTGTACGTGGTCACGATTGCCGCAGTTTCGTGGGGCTTGCCTCAGGGCGTGCTTGGCAACTGGATCGCATGCCTGAGCTCGGTGCCCTTGGTCCTCGTCGTGTCGGCGTTCACGTATCGGTGGCTGGAGGTACCCTTCATGAATCTGGGCAAGCGGATGGCCCGGCCGCCCGCTCTTGTGACGATAGTGCGGCCCTCGCCAGGGCTTGATTTGCCCTCGCCAGGGTCAGAAGGATTGCCGCTGCAAGAGCAACAGCTGCGTCGGTCGTCATCTGCGAATTAGAGGAGATGACCCAGCTGTTCTTCGGACGACGGCTACGGCTCCAGGCCCGCGGATCGCTGCTCTCATGAATTGCCAGGATGGCACGCTACGCCTTTGGCTTCACCCTGTCTGACGTGATTGCCTAAAATCCTGCGGAACACTCTAACCCCCGCGCAATCATCCTCCGGAATGCCCGCCGCCCCTTAGCGCGGCCTTCACCTGGATGCGCGTCCATGCCGCCAACAAAGGAAGGCGTGGATAACGATGCCCATCTTGAGAGAGCTTGTGCTTGCGGTTCAGGTGCTGATCATGTGCCTGCTCGTCGGTCATGCCGTTTTTGGTCCGGACCCGGATGCGCCTATCAGGCCGCCGGCGGCCGTCAGCAGTGCATGGATCGGTGCGGACGCGCTGCCCGTGGCGCGCTGGCTCGCCAAGGACTCCTTCGTGACCGGCGGCCCAAGCGTGGTGATCGACGAGCCAGCCGGAGAGCCGGGGCGCGAAAGGACTGTCACGCCGCAGGCCAGGATTCGCGGGGTGTTCGCACAGTTCGTACCCGGCGAGAGCGGCCTGCCATACGCCCGCCGGCCTTCCTAGCGTTTTTCTGCAGAAGCGGCCCCGCCGGCTCGGACGGTCGGGACCGCTGACGGCGGTCGTCGGGAGGGGGGCAGACCCGCCGTCTTCCCAATATAAGCGGCCAACGCGAAGCTTGTCCGTGGGCTAGTTCACATTTGCCCGGCCTTTGCGCTGCCCGGCCTTTGCGCGACAAGCCGAACCAGCGGGAACCGCGGCTTTCCCGGCGACATCGCCTGCTTACCAATATTCAACAACTCGGCCCTAACGTGGCGAGGTAACACCTATTTCAACACAACATCTATTTCCAAGGGACAATGTATGCGCGCCTCCTCAAT
>JAFAMZ010000045.1 GCA_019232935.1 Silvibacterium sp. | reverse complement strand
TGAGATCAGACCCAGCTCGGCGTTCCCGGATTCGACAAACTGCGCGGCCTGGACGATGTTTTCGGCGATGACGAGCTTCGGTTTCAGAGCGTCGTAGAGTCCAAGGTGCGTAAGGGCGGCCTGCGCGGCGAGGCCGTACGGAGCATGCTGAGGGTTAGCCATCGCGAGGGACTTGAGGGCGGGATCCTTAAGCGAGCCCATGGAGAGGTTGCGAAAGCGGCCGTCGTTTCTGGCCCAGATCACGAGGGTGCCGCGCCCATAGGCGATGGGCTGCGTCTCCTCCGCCAGACCGGCGGCAATTACGCGTTCGGGAAAACCCATGTCTGCTGCCATGAAAATGTCGAAAGGCGCGCCGTTGAGTATCTGCGTGGCGAGCGTAGCCGAGGACTGGAAAGAGGCTTCGGCGTGAATGCCGGTCTCCGATTCGAATTCGCCCAGCAGAGGAGGCAGAACGGGCTGCAGATCGGCGGCGGCAGCGATGCGCAGCGTCTGATGCGCCGTTTGCGCGCTGGAACAATGCGCCAGCAAACACGCGGCAAGGACGCACACCAGTAAGCGGCGCAGTTCAGACACGAAGCACCATCACCTCGGTGGATTTGACCAGCGCTGCAACTGTTTCGCCGACGGCGAGCTGCATCTCGCGAGCGGCTTCGGCGGTAATGATCGAGGTGATGATCTGGCCGCCAATGGATAGCTTCACCTGCGCGAGGAGGCCTTCGAACTTCAATTCGACTATGCGGCCGGTGAGCTGGTTGCGTCCACTGATGGTGCGCATCATTTGCCGGCGGGGGGTCTCGGGCCGCTTTGCCTTGTGCAGAAATCCGTCAAGTTCGGGTTCGGGGATGCGATAGTGACCGCCCGGGGTCTTCACGGCCTTGATTCGGCCGCGGTAAATCCATTGCTTTATGGTTGGGTACGAGATGCCCAGCCGCAGAGCGGCGGCGCGGGGCGTAAGAAGCGCTGCCATGATGCGATTTTATACGGAATTTCAGGAAGATCTATATGAAACCGGGTTTAAGCCAGCACCGCTGTGGTAGGCGGAGAACCGCACTCACACTGATATTCTGTGAGCACCCATCATGATGCAGGATACTCACCAGCTGCGCTGCACGGGATGCGCCCGTGTGAATGCGCCCGAAGACCTGAAGGACACGTTCCGCTGTGCGGAGTGCGGGGACCTATATGAAGTCGAGTATCCGGCCTGGAGCGCCCGATGTGGTCCCGCAAGCGCGGGGACGGCCGATAAGCGCAATTTTCCCAATCCGAGCGCGCTGCGATGGCTATGGAAGGAGCGGCGCCTCTCGGCTGATTGGAAGGACCAGAGCGGCGTCTGGCGATTTCGCGAACTGCTTCCGATTTTGCGCGATGAGGAGAACATCGTCTCGCTGCGCGAGGGAAATACGCCGCTGTACGCTTTGCCGCGCGCCGCGCGCAAGACAGGCGTTGCAAACCTGTACGCCAAACAGCAGGGAATGAATCCCACGGGATCGTTCAAAGATACGGGGATGACGGCGGCCCTGTCCGTTGCACGAGAGCGAGGATTTAACTGGGTCGCGTGTGCCTCGACCGGAAATACTTCAGCAGCGATGGCGGCGTATGCGGCCCGCGCAGGGATGCGTAGCCTGGTGCTGATTCCGCAGGGAAAGATAGCATGGGGGAAACTCTCGCAGGCGGTGGATTATGGCGCGCTCACGTGCCAGCTCCACACGGATTTCGATGGATGTGTGCGAGTGCTTGCTGAAATTGTGCACCGTGCGCCGATATACCTGCTCAATTCGGTGAACCCGTACCGATTAGAAGGGCAGAAGACACCGGCGCTTGAGATTTGCGAGGAGCTTGACTGGCACGTGCCGGACCATGTGATCGTTCCGGGAGGAAATCTGGCCAACTCATCTGCGCTTGGGAAGGCGTTCCTGGAGATGAAGCACCTTGGACTGACTGACCGCCTGCCGAAGATATCGGTCATTCAGGCCGAAGGAGCCAACCCGCTATATCGCAGCATGGAAGCGAGCGACGGGAGGGAGCTTGCGCAGGTGGAGGCGCACACGCGAGCCAGCGCTATCCGCATCGGCAATCCCGCGTCGTGGAAGAAGGCGGTGCGCGTGGTGCACGCGACTGGAGGGTGGGTCGAGCAGGTGACGGAAGCAGAGATTGCGTTAGCGAAGGCGGAGATCGGAGCCGAGGGCATCGGTTGCGAGCCGGCCTCGGCAGTAACACTGGCGGGATTGCAGAAGCTGATTGCATCGAGGAGGCTTGATCCTTCCGAGCGAGTGGTGCTGCTTTTGACAGGCCACACATTGAAGGATTCCGACTACACGATTCACTATCATCGCGGCGACCTGCTGAGTGCCGGCGAAATCGGCAGCCTGCAGGCTGAGATTGACGCTACCACTCGCAATCCGATCGAGTTGGATCCCGATCCGGACCAGGTGCTCCGCGTGCTGGACCGGGTGGCCGGATGAGGCCACTCCACCTGCGACTTCCCGCAACCTCGGCCAATTTGGGACCGGGCTTCGATAC
>JAFAMZ010000020.1 GCA_019232935.1 Silvibacterium sp. | reverse complement strand
AAGCGACTCATAATCGACCAGCCGACAGGCGAAGCGAAAAGACGAGCTATAGTAGCTGTCGTGACCGGCAGCCCGCGCAGCGGCGTCTTTCTCTCCTACGCCCGCAAAGACGGCGAGCCTTTCGCCGACGCTCTCCGCGAACGCCTGCGGCAGAAGGCTCCGGACATCGACATCAAGCAGGACCGCATTCTCCTCGAAGGCGGAGTCGGCTGGTGGAAGCAGCTCACCGACGCCATCGACTCCGTTGAATTTCTCGTCCTCGTCATGACCCCCTCCGCCATGCACTCGGAGACCGTCCGCAAGGAATGGCGCTATGCCCGCCAGCAGGGAGTCTGCGTCTACCCCGTCAAAGCCGCTCCCGACTCCGAGCTGAAATTCTCCGAGCTGCCGCAGTGGATGCAGAAGGCTCACTTCTTCGACATCGACAAGGAATGGGAGAGCTTCGTCGCGCACCTGCGCAAAGGCTGTGACAGTCCGCGCGTACCCTTCATGGCGCCCGATCTGCCGGAGAACTTCGTCGAGCGCCCGAATGAATTCGGCCAGTTGAAGAATCTGCTCCTCAGCGCGGATCGCAAAAAGCCCGTCGCCATTACGACCGCGCTTTCCGGCGCAGGCGGTTTCGGAAAGACATCCCTTGCGATCGTCCTGTGTCATGACGAAGACATCATCCAGAACTTCGACGACGGCATCCTTTGGGTAACGCTCGGTCAGAACCCCAACGTCATGGCCGGCCTCATCACTCTCTATGCAGCGTTGACCGGAGATCGGCCGGGATTCGCAGGTGAACAAGATGCCGAATTTCAACTTGCCCAGAAGCTCGAAGACCGCGCCTGTCTGCTGGTCCTCGACGATGTTTGGGACGAATCCCATCTGCGCCCGTTTCTGCGCGGAGGCAAGGGGACTGCTCGACTCTTCACCACCCGCATGACTGAAATCGCCTCGACCGCACACAAGATTGATGTATCCGAGATGCGCGCCGAGGAGGCAGTCGCCCTGATCAGCCACGGCGTGCCGGGTATCGATGCCGCAAGGGCGCGCGAATTGTCAGCGCGGCTGGGCGAGTGGCCCATCGCTCTTGAAATCGCCGGGGCGGTGATGCGTCAGCGCATCGAGCAGGGCGATTCACCGGAAAACGCGGCCCGGCGAGTGGTCCAGTTACTGGATAAAAAGGGACCACGGGGCCTTTACAGAGGCACAGGTGACCCTCGCCACCGAACAATCGATGATGTTCTTTCAGCCAGCCTGGAACTGCTGAACGCCGACGATCGCAAGCACCTGGCCGAGTTGTCGGTCTTTCCGGAAGACATCGCGATCCCACTCAGCGCAGCAGCCGGGTTGTGGGGCCTCGACGACGACTCTGAGGATATGCCTCAGCGGTTTGCTCGCCTCAACCTGTTGAAGCTGGACCTCGGGCGCGGATCGATGCGGCTGCACGATGTGATGCGCAGTTGGCTCTCGTCGGAGGTTTCCAACGCCACGGAACTCCACAGTCGTATTGTGGACTCGTGGCCCGATTGGACCAAGTTGCCGGATAGCTACGCATGGCGCTGGCTTCCCTGGCATCTCGCGAAGGCAGGCCGGAAGGAAGACATCGGGAAACTCCTCTGGAACCCTGTCTGGCTCAAGGCCAAGCTCGCCGCGACAGACATCAATGCGCTGATCGCCGACTTCGAATATCTCAAAGGGTCACCGGAAGTGGAACTGCTTCAGGGTGCGCTGCGATTATCGTCCCATATCCTCGCCAGAGATCCATCACAATTTGTATCTCAGATGACCGGCCACCTGTTGCCGCTCTCCAGTCAACTCGGGATTCAGCAATTCATCAATTCGCTCGCCCACACCGCGAACCGCCCTTGGCTTCGGCCATTGTGGCCGTCGCTCGATCCTCCCGGCACAGGACTCCTCCGTACGCTGATTGGCCACTCCGCCTGGGTCAGTGGCGTGGCCATCGCTCCGGACGGGCGGCGTGCGATCTCCGCTTCGGAGGACAAGACTCTCAAGGTCTGGGATCTGGAATCAGGAGCCGAACTGCACACTCTCGCCGGCCACTCCGGCTGGGTCACAAGCGTGGCCGTCACTCCAGACGGGCGGCGCGCGATATCCGCTTCCCACGACAAAACGCTCAAAGTCTGGGATCTGGAGAACGGTGGCGAACTGCGCACACTCGAAGGTCACTCCAACGACGTCACAAGCGTGGCCATCGCTCCGGACGGGCGGCGCGCGATATCCGCATCCCTGGATCAAACGCTCAAAGTCTGGGACCTGGAAAGCGGTCACGAACTGCGCACCCTCGAAGGTCACTCCGACGGCGTCACAAGCGTGGCCATTGCTCCGGACGGACGACGTGCGGTCTCTGCTTCCCTCGGCAAAACGCTCAAAGTCTGGGATCTGGAGAGCGGTCGCGAACTGCGCACCCTCGAAGGTCACTCCAGCTGGGTCAATAGCGTGGCCATTGCTCCGGACGGTCGGCGTGCGGTCTCTGCTTCCGCCGACAGGACGCTCAAGGTCTGGGATCTGGAGAGCGGTGGCGAACTGCACACCCTCCAAGGTCACTCCGAAGGGGTCCGTAACGTGGCCATCGCTCCGGACGGGCGGTGCGCGATCTCTGCTTCCCTCGACAGAACGCTCAAAGTCTGGGACCTGGAAAGCGGTCGCGAACTGCGCACCCTACAAGGTCACTCATTCTATGTTAATGGTTTGTCCATCACTCCGGACGGGCGGCTCGCCGTCTCCGCTTCCGCGGACCAGACTCTCAAGGTTTGGGATTTGCAGAGGAGTCGCGAACTGCGCACCCCCGAAGGTCACTCCAACTGGGTCACAAGCGTGGCCATCACTCCGGATGGGCGGCGCGCGGTCTCTGCTTCCCACGACAAAACGCTCAAGGTTTGGGATCTGGAATCAGGAGCTCCACTGCATACCCTGGCCGGCCACTCCGGTTGGGTTTATGGCGTGGCGGTGACGCCGGACGGGCGGCGTGCGGTCTCCGCTTCCTGGGACAACACCCTCAAGGTCTGGGATCTGGAATCAGGAGCCGAACTGCACACTCTGGCCGGCCACTCCGGTGGGGTCAGAGGCGTGGCGGTGACGGGGGTTGGTCGGCGTGCCGTCTCCGCTTCGGAGGACAGGACTCTCAAGGTGTGGGATCTGGAGAGCGGTCGCGAACTGCGCACCCTCGAAGGTCACTCCAGCCGGGTCACAAGCGTGGCCATCGCTCCGGACGGGCGGCGCGCGGTCTCCGCTTCCTGGGACAGCACGCTCAAGGTGTGGGATCTGGAGAGCGGTCGCGAGGTGCGCACCCTCAAAGGTCACTCTGGTCCGGTGTACAGCGTGGCGATCGCTCCGGACGGTCGGCGTGCGGTTTCCGCTTCGTTCGATTGCACGCCCAAGGTCTGGGACCTGGAATCAGGAGCCGAACTGCACACTCTGGCCGGCCACTCCGGTCCGGTCAATAGCGTGGCGGTGACGCCGGACGGGCGGGGCGCGGTCACCGCTTCCGAGGACAGGACATTCAAGGTCTGGATCCTAGAGAGCGGGGAGCCCATAGCCACCTTCACATCTGATGCCGCAGCACGTTGCTGTGCATTCTCAGACAGCCGTCGCATCCTTGCCGGCGACGCCGCTGGGCGCATCCACTTTCTCGCGCTCGAAATTCCCGCGGACGGGCAGTTTTGACCGCGGATATCGCTGAACGCTGAAGGCTGCCATCAAGTGGCCGAGAATTTCCCCAAACCAGCTACAATAGAATTAGAGGGTAAAGAAAAAGGTCCGGCCGCCACCCGCAGCCGGGCCTTTCCTGTTTCAGAACGAATCGGACAATGTTCCTGGAATCAAACGGTTACGGACATTTGGCTTGTAAGCCTCATGCTCTATATGACATAGAGGCAACTCATAGAATCCGCAGCAGAAACTCGCAAAACTCCTGCTTTCAGA
>JAFAMZ010000017.1 GCA_019232935.1 Silvibacterium sp. | reverse complement strand
GCCCGCCGCGCCAGCCACAACAGCGCTGCCCCCTCCACCAGCCATCCGATCGTGATCCATCGGCCATGTGCCTTTAGAGGAATCGCAATTGTAAGAAATACAACTGCAATCGTCAGGTGCAGCGCCGAGAGCACCGCCGGGCTTGTATGCACGACCCCACGACTCGGCAGGCGCAGAAGCATCAGATAAAACGCCGCGAACGCAACGGCGATCCAGGGATCCGCAACGGCCGATCCCCTCGATCCCACCAGAGCGTAGAAACCCAGAAAACCCAGTGCCGCGTTCGCCAGCGGCACGAGCACAAGCATCAGTCCGCCCGCCCGCGACACTGCCATCCCATCTTGGCCGGCCGCCAGCCGCACCAGCCGCGGCGCGACCGCGAAGAGGAGAAAGAACACCGACAGAAAAAACGCCGTCCGCCCGAACTGCGCGTCCGAGTAAAACCGTAGCGCCCATCCCAGAAAGAAAAGCACCGTCCCCGTGAATGCCCCGAAGAGCAGTCGCGACCATGGACGGAGCATCACCAACACCAGCACAGCCAGGTTGAGCAGCAGGAGATAGCTGAACAGCGCCACCTCGTGGTTCTCTCCATTTGAAACCAGCAGCGGCGTGCTGAAGCCGCCTACAATGGCGTAGAGCGCCAGCAACTCCGAATCTTGCAGCCAGCACATGAATCCGTTGAACGCCGTTACGGCGATCATCGCCGCAAACGCTACTGCGGCCGGAATCAGCGCAAACATCTCGTACGCGGCCCACAATGACAGGTATAGAATTCCGCTTCCCAAAGCCTTCAGCGAATAGGAAAAACCACTAAATCCACGGCTGCGGAAACGCTCCGACCAGCCAACCAGCCCCGCCCCGGCCACGAGGCCGATCGTCACCCTTCCCCCGGGCCCGATCCAATGATTATCGATGGCCAGTTTGAGAAACCATGCCATCCCGATGAGCACGGCCAGAATCCCGATGCGATTGAACCACTGCGATCCGATCCGGCTCTCGAGAGAACGGTCATCCACCGCCGCGCTCTTTGGTGGCTCAAGAAAGGCCGGAGCCGGTGCAACCGAAACCGGCACTGCAGCTGTTCCTGGTTTGACCTCCGCTGACGTGGGCTGCCGCTCGGCCTGCGCCTGCACCGCCCCTTGCTCCTCGATGCCGATACCGTGCGCGTGCAGCGCAGCTTCGAGACGCATGACCCTTGCGCGAAGCTCGGCGATCTGCTGCTCAGTATTGCCGTGAGTGTTGGAACTCATCGCTCCCACTCTACCAAGCCGTTTCCGTGAAGGCGCTTAAACGAAAGTGGGAGCCGATCAAGCTCCGATTGAGCCGTATGCGCCTGATTCCGTGGTAGTAGATCACCTTTGAGACGAACTGGATGATCCGCGGTTCTCAGGTGCTCGAAATCCGCCGCTAGTCACTTCGAGGCCCTGGGTAGCTGAAATCGGCGCTGTCGCCCCGTCGCAGCCCGCCCGAAGGGGGATTTCATGTCGCCGCAGCATTGCGGTTGACAGCATCCTGAATTCCTGTTGCCGTATCTGTAGCGGTAAAAGTGGTCCCTGAGACTGCTGCGCCGCTTGAATCGCGAATGGTCCCGATTAAAATCCCATCCTCGAACTGCGCCTGCGCGATGCTGCTGAACAAAACAAGGCCTGCGCACTAACCTGAGGGAGAATCATTGCGACAAACTGTTGAACGTTTCCCGAACGACTTGTAAATGTACTGGGTAAAGTGAGGAGCAGCATCAAAGAGCCCGACCAGGTGCGTCGATGTGCCTCGCGTTGCTCTTGAACGATCCCGAAAGAGCGCAGGCTATACCCTTTCAGTCTCACGCGGCAACAAGACATGTCATCTGAAAAAGCAACTCGGGGCCCCCTCTCATTCATGATCATCGACGATGACGAGATCAGCCTCTCGCTTATCTCCCTGCTCTTGAAAGCCGAGGGCCACAGCGTCATCGAGGCCTCTGGGGGCCAATCCGCCCTCGAAACTCTGGCCTCGCTTTCTCCTGAAGCTCACCCGGAGGTCCTCATCGCCGACCTGCGGATGCCGGGGCTCTCCGGAACTGCTCTGGCCACA
>JAFAMZ010000330.1 GCA_019232935.1 Silvibacterium sp. | reverse complement strand
TCTCGGCCATTGCGCGCTTCATCTTCAGGTCGCTGATGCCGGCCTTGAGGGACTCGATCTTCTGGCGAGCGATGGTGATGGCGACATCGCGGGCGCGGACAAGCTCTTTGTAGGTGGTCTCGGCCTGCTCCATCTGCTTGCGGTTTTCGGTCAGTTCGCGCTGCACGGTCTGGAGGCGAAGGGCGTATTGTCCGGCGGCCTGACGATTGCCGAGTTTGAGGTTTGCGGCGGTCTTGGCGCGCAGATCGTTCTCGTCCTTCTCAAGCTTGTCGACCTGGGAGATGAGGCGCTCGACCATGGCGGCGTGGGCGGCCAGTCCGCTGTTGAATTTTCCGATCTGCTTGCGCAGGTTCTCCTGCTCGACTTCGAGCAGGGCCTCGGGGTTCTGGCGCTCCAGCCCGGAGATGAACAGGCCGATGAAGCCGTGAAACAGGTTGGAAATGCGGCGGAACATTAGGTTCTCCTCGTCGGTACAATCTTACCTCTCGGTTTTTAACCGGCGCTGCCAATTTCCCTGATAAGAGCCATTTTTTCCAGAAGCGTATCCGTTATTAGAATGAAGCCAACATCCCTTGAATGCTTCTGGGTTAGGCGCAGACCAATGGCTATCACGCTGGAAGATTTGTTCGCTCTCATCGAGAAAAACAATAAGCAAATTGATGAACTCTATAGTCGGGTAGATTGGCTGAGTGGACGCATCGAGGGCGTCACTTCGCCCAAGAGGGGCACTTCCGAGAGCGCCCCTGAGTTCTCGAATAAAGGCTCCGCGCATGTGCGTGAGGAAAAGCCCAAACCGCGCCTCCGACCGGACGACCGGCGTCCGGAATCACTCGCCAAGATCATCGCTAACGAACTGGGCACCAGGGACCAGTCAGTGCGCGAAGCGGTGGCGGTCGCCGTCCGGGATGAACTCGAAGCCGGAAGAACCGAGGTCGAGGCCCACGAAACGATAACCAACCAGTGGCTGCGCTGGGAGAGGATTTCAGAACTCTTTCCCGGCATCAGCACGGCGCAGTTTTTTCGCTCCTCGCGCAACTGCCTGTCCAAGTTTGAACTAGAGGCACCGGGCAAGCGACAGGAGGCGCTCAAGCGGCAGGAACAGCAATCCGAATTGATGGCAGAGAGGAAGCACCCGCCGCAGCGTGCGCAGAGAGGACATCAGCCATCTCAGAATTCCGCGCCGCATTTCCGCCTCCCTGATAATTATCGGTTCAACGACCCAGAACTGGACGCGCTGTTCCAGCGCTACGTAAAAACCCCAGTGGCGAATAGAGAAAAGCTGTTTGGTTTCCATGAGATTAGCCTCTTAGCTGCCGCTGAGGCGGCTTATAACGAGCAGAAGCGGAGGGAGTGGCTGGATGCGCGAAAAGCCGCCGGAATTTAGGCCGTTAACGAGAGACGAGATCGAGCGCTTGTTGCCTCCTGTGAACGCAAGAGCCGAAGCTGAGGCTCAGGCCAGAAAATCGCAGGAAGACGGTTTTTGCGATCTCTGCCGGGAGGGCAACGGCATGGTGCTGCTACAGGACGAAAGCGGCAAAAAGGCGCTCAAGCCATGTCAGAACCCCGAGTGTGTGGCTGCGCAGAAGATGAGAATCTGGAAACGCGCGCTAGGCTCCTATGGCAGCGCGTATTCCCATTACACGTTGGAGAGCTTGCTCACCGACCAGAACCTCTCCCTGATGCAAGCAAAAAAGGCGGTGGCGCAGTTTTGTTTGAAATGGCCTTATGAGGTAGAGGGGAAAGGGCTGATCTTCACCGGGTCCTATGGTCTTGGGAAAACCCATCTCGCTCTGGCCGCGATGCGCAAGCTGATCGTTGAGAAAAACGTAAAGCAGGCGGTCTACGTGAACGAGAGGCGCTTTTTTCAAGAGATTCGAGACAGTTACAGCGATGATGCGACGGTTACAGAGTCGGCGCTTTTGCGTCGCATGTTTTCTGCAAAGGTTCTGGTACTCGATGAATTGGGTACACAGAAGCCGACGGAGTGGGCGCAGAACAAACTCGCGGATATCATCGATACGCGAATGGGCATGGCCGAGCAGGTGACGTTCATTACGACCAATCTTGCCATGCAGGCTGAGGGCGAAAACTCTTTAGGCGAGCGCATCGGAATCCTCTGCTATTCCCGGATTAGTGCAATGTGTGTGCACTACCATATCGCCGGGGAGGACTATAGACAGGGCCCAGGGCGCGCAACGGGCAGCTTGTTGCAGTGAGATCACGGCAGAAGTCCGTACTCTTAAATTCACGTTCAATCGGGATACGGGGGGCCGGTCAATGTGACGTTTCGCGTCTCTGCCAGCTGGCGAGGAGGTTGGTGACGATTTCTGCTTTGGGCGCGGCGCACATCTTGCCCAGGTCGAGGGTGATGCCGTCGGGCTGGTAGCGCGTCCATGGGCTGTCGGGGGTTCGGGTGGGAACGTTAGTGTTCGCGGGCCGGAAGCCGTGATTGATGGATTCGCGCTGGATGGGCTCGCTCAGCAGAAAATCGAGAAAAGCCTGCGCGGCTTTGCGCTGGTCGTCGCTGCTCCACGAGGCGTTGAGGATGTAGTAGGGATTGTCGTTCCAAGCGTTGTACTCGGGATAGATGATGTGGATCGGACCCCATCGGCCTTCGGCGTTTTTCAGGTAGTCGATGGCGACGCTCTCATAGACGAGCAGGGTGTCGTAGGACGAGGGCCCTTTCAGGACCATCTCGCGCATGAGATTGCCGGTGCTGTTCGACTCGCTGTTCGCGGCGGATTCGAGCTGGTTGAGCCAGGTCTGGAACTGCACGTTGGTGACGTCGGCGAGGGAGAGATCGTCTGTCTTTTTGAAGTAGCTGTGTCCGGCAAGGAGCAGCGAGAGGATGCCCGAGTTGGACTCGCCGGGGTTGGTGTGTCCGAACTTGAAGAGACCCCACTCTGGGTGCTGTGCGATCGCCGTCCATCCGCCGGGCTCGTGCAGAGCGCGGTTGATGGTGTCGAAGTCGACTTTGCCGTAGTGTGATTTGAAAGCCTGGTAGCGCTCCTCCCACATAACGAAGACCATGGGCGTGAGGGCGAGCGCGTCTTCCTTCAGGATGGGATTGGAGCCGTATTTGGCCTGCCAGTCTTCGACGAAGGTGTCTTTGTAGACGGCGGAGGCTGGGGACCAGACCTGGATGCGCTGATCTCCATTGAGCGCGGCGTGGGCGCCTTCGAGGGAGCCCATGGGGATGAGATTGACGTGGATGTTGCGGCCTTCGGAGGTGGACTTAAACTGCTCGACGGCCCACTGCAGCCAACGCTGCTTCTCTGTTCCGTAAGCGATGCCGATTTCGACATCTTTGCCGACGGTGGGCGTGAGTGCCAGTTTTTGCGGCAACACGTGACGCTGTCGCGCCCAGTAGTATGCGCCCGCGATGCAGGCGACGATGAAAAGCACAATGGTGAGCTTGCCGATGGGCGTCAGCGTGGGGCGGGATGGGCCGATTGGAGCGGGATTGGTTGCCATAGGTCAGAAGAAGGTAGAGATATCGCGGAAGACTTCGACGATGTTTTTAGGATCGCCAGTGTAGGACTTGCCCTGAGTAGCTGCAGCGATCTGATCGAGAACGTCGCGCCGGGCGTCGCTGCCGTAGGCGATAGTGTAGATGCGGATGGTGTGGGTTTCCGCGTCGGCGCGGATGCGGGGCAAAAGTTCATTGAGATGAAGGTTGCTCTTGTTGTCTTCGCCGTCGGTAAGGACGACGATAGCGCGGATGTGGTCTGCGGGACGTTGCAGGAGGTGCTGATAGGCGATATCTATGGCATCGTAGAGGGCGGTGCCGCCGCCGGGAAAGAGCGAGTCGATCGCATCGGACGATGGTTTGCGCGAGACGGCCAGAGGCTGATCGGTCGTGGCCCAGCTTGCCTCGTTGTTGAAGGAGATGAGCGAGAACTCGTCCTTGTCGCTGAGCATGGAGAC
>JAFAMZ010000188.1 GCA_019232935.1 Silvibacterium sp. | reverse complement strand
GTGTAGTAGTCGTTGTCGAGCGCGCCGAGGGTCTGGATGGGCACGAGGCCCTCGACGAAGAGGTCGGTGAGCTCGACGAAGAGTCCGTATTTGGTTGCGCTGAGGACCATGGCGTCGAAGTCTTCTCCGACTCGGTCGCGCATAAACTTGATCTTCTTCCATTCGACGAGCTCTCGCTCCGCATCGGCGGCGCGGCGCTCGGTCTCTGAACACTCCTGTGCGATGAGCCCTAAATCCGACTCCGGCATCGGTTCGAATCCACCCGCATCCCTGGTTCCACGCTGCTTTTCTGAACGCTGATCCCTGAACGCTGATCCCTGCTTGGCATGTGGCTCTCCTGGCACCAGATGCCCACGGCCGCTCACACCGGCATTGAGGAGAGACTTCGCGATGCGGTGCACGACCAGATCGGGATAGCGGCGGATGGGCGAGGTGAAATGGGTGTAGCAGGGAGCGGCGAGGGCGAAGTGTCCCTCATTCTTTTCGCTGTAGCGAGCCTGCTTGAGCGAGCGCAGCATCAGGTAAGAGAGGATGCGCTCCTCGGGCTTGCCGGCGATCTTCTCGGTGAGCTTCTGATACATGCGCGGAGTGACGGGGATGTCTTCTGGAATTTCGTGGGCGCGAGGATGCCTGCGGCCCCGGCCTCCATCGCGCCGTTGTTGTTCGCGGCGCTCGCCTCGCATCTGAAATTTGCGGACGGGAAGATTGCCGATTCCAAGGGAATATCCGAACGACGCAGCAATATCTTCGAATTCGACGATGCGGCGAGGCTCGGGCTTCTCGTGGATGCGATAGAGCGAGGGCACGCCGAGGTTCTCAACCCATGACGCGACACACTCGTTGGCCGACAGCATGAACTCCTCTATCAGACGATGCGCCCAGTTGCGCTCCGAGCGGGTGACCGACTTCATGGCTCCGAACTCATCGAACTCGATGATGGGCTCGGGCAAATCAAAATCGATGGACCCGCGCCGGTCGCGCTTGTGATTGAGGATCTGCGCAAGCTGCTTCATGCGCTCAAACGCCGGAACCAGCGGGGCAAATTCGGCGCGCGCACTTTCGTCGCCTTCGAGAATCTGGTGCACCTGTGTGTAGGTCATGCGTCGCGCCGAGCGAATCACGCCTTCCGTCACTTCGAAGCCGAGTATGTTCCCTTGGGGATCGATGTCCATGAGGCAGCTCAGCACCAGCCGCTCTTCATCCGGGCGAAGGCTGCAGATGTCCGTCGAGAGCTCCTGCGGGAGCATCGGAATCGCGCGGTCGGGAAAGTAAACGGAATTCCCGCGCAGGCGCGCCTCCAGATCGAGCGCAGTGCCTGGATGGACATAATGCGCAACGTCGGCGATGTGTACCTGGAGATGCCAGCTGCCGTTTGTCGGGTCGTACTCGACCAGCACGGCATCGTCGAAGTCGCGGGCTGTCTCGCCGTCAATCGTAACAATCGGCAGATCGCGGAAATCGCGGCGCGCGGCGACGACAGCAGCATCGAGATGCGCAACCGCGCGGGCTTCGGCGAGAACCCTATCCGGAAAAACGCGCGGAAGATGGTGCTTGCGAATCACCATCTCGACATCGACGCCGAAATCGTCCGGATGGCCGAGGACTTCAATCACTTTGCCCCGCGCCGGGCGCGTCGGTGTGGGCCACGCCGTAATCTCGACATCCACAACAAGGCCCTCAAGGTGGTCGGGATCGTAGTGGCGAACCTGCAGGCGAGCCTCTTCGCCGAGGACGCGGTGGGGTGTTGGACCGGAACCGGTAGCGGGGAGTTCGGAATCATCCAGAATCAGAATCGGCTGCGTCATCCGGTCGTCAAAGGGCGTGACGTAGTTCTCCCGGCTCCGGCCCTCGCGCGCGTAATGAAAGACGCCGACGACGGTGGGGTTACGCCGGGTGAGCACGCGGAGGATCCGTCCCAGACGGCGCCCATCAGCTCGCGGCGGGGCGAGTTCGACCAGGACCTGGTCGCCCTGCATGGCTTCTCCGATTTCGTTCGGCGGGATAAAGATGTCGTCTTCGCGATCTCCTCCAGCGGGGCGAACAAAACCGAAGCCGTCGCGATGGAGGTCGAGGCGCCCGCCGATGAGATTTTCGGGCCGGTAGCTTGATTTGGCGTCCTGCCGACGATCAGACCCGCGTTCAGACTTCGTCGGCTGCTTTGGGATGGCCCACTGCTCGCGGTCTGTCTTGATAAGGTGGCCGGCGGCGGTAAGCCGGGCCAGGTGTTCGAGCAGCAGGCGGCGTTCGCGTCCTCCCCCAAGCGAGAATTCGCGGATGAGCTGCTTGTATCCGGCGCGCTGGTTAGGCGATCGCTCGATGTGGCGGAGGAGTTCGCGGTCAGTCACACGACCATGGTACCGCCCACTCAACCCGGACCGGGTTGAATGGGCGCTCGCTACTGCTGGAATTTCACTGGAGGACCGCTGACGCGATCCGCAGTCAGATTTACGTTGACCTCGACGCGATTGGCAATTTTGATAAAGGGAATACCACTGGTCATGCCATACTGCTTGCGGTCGAAGGCCATGATTCCGGTAATGGTGCCGTGGCCGGTACCCTTTCCCGTGAGATCGAGCTTCAGCTTTTCCTGCTTGGTGACGCCGCGGATCGTAAAATCGCCGTCGACTTCGAACGTGGTGGGGCCGGTCTGAACAATTTTGGTGGACTTGAAAGTAATGTAGGGGTTCTTCTCGACGTCGAAGAAGTCATCGCTCTTGAGCTTGCTGTTCTTCATACCACTGCCGGTATCGACGCTGGCGGCATCGATCTTGATGTCTAAATGGCCATCAGAGACATTTGGTGATGTAAAGGTCAGAGAGGCGTCCCATTTCTTGAAGGTGCCTTCGATCGAGACCGAGGCATCGACAGCGAATTTGATCTTACTGACACCGGGTGTGACCTTGAAGACCGGGACGCCGGAGGCGGTCGGGGCTTGTGCCATAGCTAAGTTGCCGACCAGCAGTGTGAGGACTGCGAACCAAAGAGCTTTCTTCATGACTTTCCTCTAGTTCAGAGTTAAAGACCGCGCCAGTATACGCCAGTATGAACGGGATGCGGCGGATTTCCAAAGAGGATACAAGTTGTGGACTGGTGATTTCGACTGTCAAATGTGACAGTTCCGGGGAGACCCCAGAATCGATAGGTTGAACTCTCCGCAGCAAGAGGGGGCGGCATGAGTTCGATCGAGATCGGTGCGATTACGTTTGCGTGTGTGTTCGGGGGCGCGCTGTTGGGGATTCTTGTCGGTCCCAAATTGCCCCAGCACCATCTGACGCCGGAGACAAAGGATGTAGTCAGGCTGGCCATGGCGCTAGTGGGCACGATCGGAGCGCTGGTGTTGAGCTTTTTCATCACTTCGGCAAAGAACTACCATGACCGTCAGGTCAACGAGCTAACGCAGATGTCTGCGAAAGTGGTGGTGCTTGGCCACATACTCCAGTTCTACGGTCCCGAGGCAGCCCCTGCCCGCCAATCATTGCGAGCTATTGTCGGGCAGATGCTGCTGACCACATGGCCGGGCGAGCAGAGAGAAAATGCCCAGATCCCGCGGCAGACCGTGCCTGCCGAGGAATTTTATAACCAGGTTGAAGGACTTGCGCCCAAAGAGGACAAGCAGCGGATCATGCAGTCGCAGGCGTCGGGCCTATTGATCAGCGTGGGCGAGGTTCGCTGGCTCATGGTTGAAGAAGCAGCCCTGAAGATCAACCCACTTGTGATCCTCGTACTGGATTTCTGGTTGACTTGTCTTTTCGTGAGCTGGGGATTGTATTCACCCAGGAATGCCACAGCGCTGACAGCATTGTTCGTGACGGCGTTGTCGGTATCGGCGGCCATCTTGTTGATTGTGGAGCTATACACGCCCTACTCAGGCATCCTGCGGGTCTCGAGTGCGCCGCTGCGCTTTGCCTATGAAACGCTCGCGCAGTAGTGCGCACCATTCTCTTGAACGACAGATGAATTTGTAACTAATCCACTTGATATTCTGGAGCAACCTGTGTCACTGTATCTCAAGCAGAGGAGCCAAAGATGACTTATTTCCTCCAATTCAGTCACGCGATGCGGCCGACCGATAACGTCGGCGTCGGATCGTTCTGGCTTCTGCCAACAATCGCTGCCAGATAACAGCGCGTTGTTCCTCTGCTGAATCCAGACAACCGATCGAAATGCCTGTAAAGGCGAGTGGTGAAGCCACGCGGATACTTCGCTTGGGACGATCCATTCCGCTGGAGCGACCGTTCCCTCGCTTTATAAGCATTCCGCGCGCCGGCGTCTCAGCTGTTGCGCCGGCGCGTAACACAATTCTCCGGTGGTGAGGGTTCGGGATACTTCCTCCAAAGAAGCGCGGACAAGGAAAACCGCCAACCCGCTGGCCCACTGGGCCCAGCGGGGTCAAACCCGGGCCGGTTGATCCCCGGAGATTTAGCATTTGTAACTGCGCCGGTGGCGTAGGAATGGGTTACTTCGACATAATCGGATGGTCGCAGGTTCGATTCCTGCATTTCGCGACAACGCGGATTAGCTCAGTGGCAGAGCAGCCGAAAAATACCTGTTCCGATTTGTTCCCCGGTGCTTGACTTCAACCGCTTGCAGCAGAACATTGTTGTGAGCCTCAACCGTGTTCAAGGAGACACGTCATGGCCATTCGCCTCGTTCGCAGTGTCGCGGGAGTTGGGCAGGAGTCGCTCTGCCGCAGCTGCCGTTACGCGAGCATTCAGATTGGCTACTCCGTGAATGAAGAGGAGATTCGCTGCTGCTATCTCCGCGAGGCACGCCTGGTTTCGTTCCCGGTGAGGGCGTGCAGCGACTATCTGAGCAAGGAGATTCCGCCTGTGTATGAGCTCGAGAAGATCGCCTTCATCATCGACCTCAACAAGGTCGAATCGAAGATCCCCGGTTTCGGCGACGCGGTTCTTGCCGGAAAGGTGGATAGCGATGAGTAGCCACAACAGCTGACTTTGTCCCGGTCAAACCAGGATGCCGGCCGGACGACAAAGCTGAAATAGAGCGGCATTCTGAGAGGAGGGCGTGATGGCGCGCCTGAATGTATTGAAGCTGGGCCACCTGGGAGTTACCGGTGCGGCGCTTCGCACCCATGAGGGAGCGCCGGCCGCCCCGATCGACGCCGAGGCGGAGTTACGGCGCTCGGTGCTGGCGTGCCTGTTGTGGGAGGACCAGTTCTACGAGGACGGCGTGACCATTGCCGAGCGTATCGCGGGACTGGTCCCCCGCGTCGAGGCTGCGAAGGTGGCGGCGCTTGCGGTCGAGGCGCGCGAGCGGATGAAGGTGCGTCACGCTCCGTTG